>JBLINP010000092.1:0-14116 GCA_047639415.1 Planctomycetota bacterium
CGAGTCATCGGTCGGGCGACGAAAGTTCGCGTTCACAAACGAGAGGTGGAGCAAGTCCTCTCGCTGTTCCCGGCGCCTTTCACCAAGGGCCAGCGCGAGATTGCCGAAGAGTTGACCGTTGAACTCTCATCGGCCGTTCCCATGCGGCGTTTGCTTCAGGGCGACGTTGGTTCAGGCAAAACTTGGGTGGCAGCCTTCGCCGCCGCGCTGGTCGCTCGCGGCGGCAAGCAAGTCGCTCTCATGGCGCCCACTGAGCTATTGGCCGAACAGCATGCGATGGGGTTGGTTCCACTCTTTGAATCCTTGGGTCAGCGCGCGGTGCTGTTGACTGGTTCGCTCGATAGCCCGGATGCGCGTCGTATTCGCGCTGACCTCGCTTCGGGCCGCGCGCAAATCGCGATCGGGACACACGCGCTTGTGTCGGAAAGCACGATTTTCAATGACTTGGCGCTCGCGATCGTCGACGAGCAACATCGCTTTGGGGTGAGTCAACGCGAGCGCTTGTTCGAGAAGGGCCGCGACGTTCACGCGCTTTTGATGACGGCCACTCCCATACCGCGAACGCTCGCACTCACCATCTACGGCGATTTGGAAACCAGCTTTTTGAGGGATCGCCCACCGGGACGTTCGACGATCGGAACTCGGCGAGTGCTGCCCGAGAAGCTGGACGCGATGCGCAAGTTTTTGATCGAGCGCATGCAGGCCGGCGAAAGGATCTATTGGGTCGCACCGCGCATCGAAGGCGATAACGGTGCCGAAGCTGCTTTCGAGGAATGGAGTCAACAGCTCGCGGATTTGCGCTTGAACGTCGAATTAGTCCACGGCCGATTATCGACGGCGGAACGCGTCGAGCGGTTGAATCGCTTCCGCAGTGGAGCTTCACAGTTGTTAGTCGGAACCACTGTGATCGAAGTGGGAGTTGACGTTCCCGAAGCGACGGTGATGGTGATCGACGGCGCTCAACACCTTGGGCTTTCCCAACTTCATCAAATCCGTGGCCGGGTCGGACGGGGCACAGTGAAGAGTTGGTGTTTCCTACTGGGCGATGATTCGGCGCAAGAACGAATGGATTCGTTGGTTCAAACCTCAGATGGGTTCGAGATTGCCGAACTCGACTTGTTGCAACGCGGCATGGGCAGTTTGACGGGAGAGCGTCAAGCCGGAACGAATGACGAAGGCTTGGAAAACCCGGAAGCCGACCTGGACTTGCTCTTATTCGCTAGAGATCTCGTGGAAGCCGACCGCGAACTGTGCTCGCGATACGCTGGACTTCCAATCTAAAGCAGCCACTCAAGGAATCAGCTTCGCACGCGCGGTACGAAGCTGATTGGCTGGACTTGCTTTAGCCGAAGGCCATCGGATCGGGTTGAATCGAACAGCAATTGCGACCGTTTTCTTTGCACTGGTAAAGGTGATCGTCGGCAATTTTGATCATTGCAGGAATCGTCGACTGAACGTCGGTTGCACGTTCCATGCAAACTCCGCCGATGCTAACCGTAATCGACAGAATCTCTTCGCCGATCGGAAGCTGCGTTGAAGCGATTTCAGTTCGGACGCGATCTGCATAGCATTTCAAAGCGAAAGGCGTCGTTTGAGCAACCACGATCGCAAACTCCTCGCCGCCGTAGCGCGCGGATAGGTCGGATTCGCGGGTCAGTTTACTGAGAATGCGTCCAACGACTTTCAATACTTCATCACCGGCTTGGTGGCCGTGAACGTCATTGAAGTTCTTGAATTTGTCGACGTCGATAATCAACAGGCCCATGGAGTTTGAACGCTCTTGACCCGTGCGTGATGCGACCTCTTTCTCCATAACCGCGTCGAAACCTGCACGGTTGGCGATGCCGGTCAACTTGTCCGTCGATGCCTGCTGAGCCAAGACTCGATTTTCAGTCCGGAGGTGGGCCTCGCGTCGTTCAGTTTGCTGAAGCGTTGCAGCGGTGCCCAAGCTAATGGCCATCATTTGCTGCCTGGCCGCGTCGACGATGTCGGCGTGGTCTTCTCTCGATTTGACGGTGAGGTCGAACAGCCCAGCAGTTTCTTTGACATCACTTTCGAGGCTGACGAGGAAAGCTGTGACTTCCTCCGGGGGCAGTCCGCGCTCACCCGTGGCTTCTAGCAGCTTGGAAAGTGAATCGCCTTTGTCCTCGTCGCGCAGGACCGAAACTACGTGAGTGGCCAGATGCATGATCTCGACAAGTTCACGGGTGGGTTCCAAAGAATCGGCCGGCAGGCCTGACGGGTCGTGAAGGTTTCCAATCACATCGCAGATCAGATCGGGAAGCTCCCAGTTCTTCAGAAGCACGCCACCCAATGCAGAGTGGCTATAGCCGAGGATGGCCTCTTCGTCTTCGTTGGTGGGCCAATGGTCGCACTTCTCGAGCACTTCCGCATAGTTGTCGGGAATGCACTGATTCATCACCAACTGGCCGATGTTGGAAAGCAGACCGCACATGAAGGCTTCGTCCCCAAAGCTAAGATTGAACAGTCGACAAAAGCCGCGGCCGGCTACGCCTGCGATCAGGCTACGGCTCCAATACTCGTCAAAGTCGAAGACACCATCCGTCTGCTTCTCGGCGATTCCCTTGGTGAGGGAAAACGAAAGCGACATGAGCTGGATCGTCTTCATGCCCAAGACCATCGTGGCTTGGCGCAAGTTGGTGACCTCGTGGCTCATGCTGAACAGCGATGAGTTCGAATGCTTCAGCAGCTTGGCAGACAATGCCGGATCCAATGTGATGGCATCCGCATAGTCGTCCAGGCCAGCCTCTTCGTCGCGGGAGAGCCGAAGGATCTCAACGGCTACGCCGGGAATGCTGGGAAGGTTGTCGGCGCTTGCGATTGCGATCGGAAGCTCATCGAGGAATATTGGGGCCATGATTATGTCTGGGGCTAAACACGTGAGTTGGAATCTACACAGGTTACGGGGGGGCTCCCGAATTCTCAGGGCGAGTGAGATCGACAGAGAGCAAGCAACGCAGTAGCGATTGAATCGGCACCTTGGTGGGCTGGTTCGGAGGCAATCGAGGCTTTTTTGAAGGAAATTGGTCATTCAGAATGGATCGGCGCCGCAGCGCGAGAGCCTCCATTCAAGGGGGCAAAAAGCACTAGCCCGAATTATTCATGAACACGCGGACCAAACACCACGAACGACCGGCACTGCCGGTCTATTGGTTCCTGCTGGCACTTTGCAGATACTGGCGTCCTCGACGACCTTGCAAGGTCGTCTGCGGGGGCAAGTATCTGCAAAGTGCCAGCAGGAACCAATTCGAGGCGTTTTGCCTCGCGGTTCATGAATAATCCGGGCTAGGCCTACTCACGCCCCTGATCGGCCACGGCGGCAACGCAGGAGCTGATCTGGGCCCGATGAGATTTGCCCGATTTGGTGTCCATGCAATGGGTTATCAATCAGTGCTTCTCGGGTAGCATCCGCACCATGAGAGTTCTTCTAACCCCGCTCCTGTTGTTCGCTGGCGCATTTCCCGCCGCGGCACAGTTGGATTTACCGGATAAGCCTCGAGCTGAGGGCGACGATCCCGCGCCTAGGTCCCGCGGCGGAGGGATTTCACAACCAGGTCTCGACCTTCCCGACGAACTCACGCCATCACGGGCCGAAACGTTGGGGCTCGCGGCTCCTCGCAATCCGGTGGCCGAGCCGGAAGCTGAATCCGAGGTGGTCGCTGCGTCGCCAGCGCTTGAGCTGCTGTCCGAGGCACGCAAACTGGGTCTAACGGATTCGGAGCGCGAGCTCGAAATCGCCGCAGAGCTCTTTGAATTGGGAGAGCTGGGAATACTCGTCGCGCGCGAGGCTCTGAGCTCAAAGGTTGGGGCGGAGCGCTTGCTCGCCATGCGCGTGCTCTTGATGAACGGATTGGAAGCGGATCGCGAGCAAGTGATCGCCGGACTGCGCGGACGCGTGCCCGGACGGTCGTCGAACGCACTGATAAACTGTCTCGCAAGCCTCGACCCAGTCGCGGCATCGCCAGAACTCATGATCGAGTTGCTCGATCATGAGCAGTCCTCGATGCGAGCCGCCGCCGCGGGCTACTTGGCCAAGGAGCTATCCGAAGCCCACATCGAACCGCTCGCTCGACTGATGAACTCGGCCCGCGCCGATACGCGCTTGTTGGCCACGAATTTATTGAGTCAATTCGACGTACCCGCCTCGATCGAGTTGATGTTCGTGGCCCTTTCGGATTCGAGTTCGCACGTCTCTTCACTCGCCGCTCAAACGCTAGCGCGTTCTTCCAACGAAGAAGTCGAAGCGCGATTGCTGACAGCCATTCATTCCAGCACGACCTTCTCACGCTTTCAGTCCTACGCGCTGCTTGCGATTGTCGAGCGCGAAGATCACTTCGGCCGAGCATTGCTCGGCGAGGAAACCGTCGACCTGTTGCTGCGAAATTTAGCCGATGGGACCGGGTTATCCGTGGGAGCTGCCGCTTGCGCGTTAGCTGGAATTGGATTTCAGAGCGGGCTGACGACCGGCAGTCCTTGGCTGGACTTGTTGGTTCCGCACCATTTGGTTCGCATCGTTTCGGGTAGCGAATTTCATCACGACCTCTCGTCGTTGCAGGGACCGGCGCACCGGCGACTGGCATTGATCAGTGGACTAGATTACGGCAGCAACGGAGCGGCTTGGCGAAATTGGTGGGCCAGTGCGGCGCGCGAATTCCGCGCTCATCGTGCGGTTTTACCATTGGTGCTTGCCGACGCGAGTTCGATGCAAATCGATTATGCGGATTCGGAATCGGGATCGAGCTTTTCACTGCGCGGTGATCCGACTGGCGAACTTTCGGTTGCGGATGCGAGCACGATCTGGCTATCCAAGTTGCAGTGTATTGACTTGTTTCGCGTGCTCGAGCGGGAAGGCGTATTTACAGCGCGGCGACTACCGGGAGCTCGCCGCGGACGAAACGGTTCTGTTCGTCAAATGAAGGTGCTTGCCGGCGGTTACGAAAAGTCATTTTACGTAGAGAGCGCGAGTTCAGAGCCGTGGTTCGATCGCGTTGCGGAAGTGTTGCGCTTATTGCGCGAGAAGCATCGCTGGCAGACTTATTATCCGGCCGAGCGTCGCGCCGAAAAGCCCGCGGCATGGCTTAGCGAACTCGAATACTGGTCGACAGATACCGGTGAACTTGAACGCGGACGGCGATTCAAAGTCTTGGTGCTCGATAGTCTTGAAGACTTGAGGGGCGCGCCGCTGGAAACGGCGCTGGGTGCTCTCGAGGAGCAGTTCGCTCGGCCTCTGGTTCCCAACGCTGCGGATTTTCATCCGCTCTATCTGCGGATTCGAGCAGAGGACTTTTATTCACCGATCGTCGCGCGTTTGACACGGCTTGCACTTCGCTCGGCGCGTGCTGAACTGCGGATGAAGGCTGAACAAGTCGATCCGCCGGCGCTCGATGGTGGCGTGGCGATCGATTACGAATTGGCGCGCGACCTGGCCAGTTTGCTGGCCGAGCAGTTCGGAGCGATTGCCATCGATGATCTTTTCACGGTGCTGGAAGCCTGCCCGCCGGATTGGGTTCGTGCCCGCGCTAAGGATTCATCTGCAGCGATGCGTGCCGCCAGTATGCTCGCCCTTGCGCGTGACTTTACGCCCGGGGCCGAAGAGATCCTCATCGACGGATTGAAGGACACAGACTTCGAAGTGGAGGCCGCCGCCGTTCGGGCGTTGGGTGAACGTTCAGCGCTCTCCAGAAATATTCCCAACACGACTTCAGCTCGCACTCGTTGGGCCGATTTCATTCTGGAGCGCGTAGGCTCCAAGACGGGCCGAGTGCACGTATCGGCGTTGCTCGCCATTGCCTCATCGGGCGACGATCGAGCGGTTGGAGCGTTGCTTTCGGCGCTTTCTCATTCCGCGACGGTGGTGCGCCAAGCGGCCGCAGAGGGATTGGCTTCAGTCAACGATCCGTCGGTCGCTCCGATCCTGGTGTCGCTCCTCGCACGTGGACCCAACGCAGTGGTTTTCGCTCCAGCACGTCGCGGTTTGGTTGCGCTCGGCGAGGCAGCTCATGAAGAACTGCTGCGCATCGTGAACCGGCGCGAACCGGGCCTTTCGCGCGAGGCAGCACTGATCTTGGCCGAGGGCTGTGTACCCCAAGTCGCCTCGCCGTTGCTCACCATGCTCACCAGTTTTCCCGATGACGAGCGCGTGGCGGCCGAGCTGGCCAGCTTGACGTGCATCGACTTTTCCAAAGCTCCCGATCCGGCGCAAGCTTGGTGGGATTGGTGGGACACCGTACGCCACGACGATGCGCAGGTTTGGTTGCTCGCTGCGGCGGAACGATTGGGTCTGCGGGCTCCCGAAGTTTCCGCTCTGCAGGGGCAAGGCACTCGCGAGGGAGGTGAGCTTTTGCTCGCTTTGATTCGCGCGGAAGAGGATTACATTGCGCTTCGAGCGAGGCGTGAGTTGAGACGAATGCTGGGCACAGTTGAGATTGACGGACTCACGGATAGTCCCGAAGCGCGAGTTCAATTTTTGGACAGGCATTGGCCGCAGTAATGAAATTTGGAGTCTCCGATTCGCGTGCGCTGACTGTGCTGCTGCGAAGATTGGCTCTAGTAGCTGCGTTGCTCGTCGTGGGCAGCATGGCTTGGGAGTCGGCTAAGCCTGTGGTTAAGGCCAATATCTTGCGTCAACGGATGCGTGAGTATCACGCCGAAATTGTATTTGCCGCGAATGAATCGGGGCTCGATCCAAACTTGCTGGCGGCCATGATGCGTGCCGAGTCAAGTGGTCGTTTGGGCGCCATTTCCCATAAGGGCGCGCTGGGCTTATTCCAGCTGATGCTCTCAACGGCGATCGAACGAGCGGATTTGCTCGGGCTTGATCCTCCAACTCGGGAAGACCTCATAACGGATCCAATGTTGAACGCGCGATTGGGCGCGAACTACATGGTGTATTTGATCGAGCGTGATGTGGGCGGGCTCGAAGGGGCGCTGGTCTCTTACAACACAGGACCCTTTCGACTTGCGCGTTGGGTTCGCGAGGCTGGAAGTTATGCTGCTTGGCGTGAAGAGCGTATGGCGGCGGGCAACTCCGATGTCCTAGCTTACGCTGCAAAAGTTTTGCGTTATCGCGATGAGATTGCTGAGAACGGTTATTTCGAATCTACGGATGATGGCTATCAATAAGACGACTGTTTCCAAATGTGGCTGGCTCGCAGCCCTCGCACTTCTGTTGGTTTCCGCTCCTGTCTTCGCGACAGCGCAAAGTGGATTGTTGGGCGGAGGGAGTGGGGAGGATTCTGCCGAGGCGGTTGAATCGTCACCCGAATCCAAGCGCAAGAAGTTTAAAACGCACCGCGACGCGTTTGGGTTCTTCCTGAAGAGCATGCTCGCCGAAGATCTCGATGCCGTGATCGAGTCGGGCGTCTTAGATCTCGACGCGATTGCCCAAGCTGAGCGCACTTCAGAGGGAATGGAGATCGCCGACAAGCTGTATAGAATGCTCAATCGCACCGAGCTCGTCGCAGTCGAAGATCTACCGGATTTGCCCAGCCACGTGATCAACTGGACATATCGGCAAGCGCCACCGGAGCAATCGGAGGACTTGGTGATTCACTTCAGCCGATTTCGCGATGAAGGCTGGCGGATCTCCGAGCGAACGATCGCCGACGTTCCGAGAATGTGGGGACTGTTCGGCACTTTGAAGCCGATCAAGGAATACCGCGAGAGCTTGGCTCTGATTCCGTACCTGCGATTGACTTTGATTGAGAGTCTTCCGGAGGCGCTGCGCGGGACAAACTTTTTGCTCGAGAACTGGCAGTGGGTCGGCCTGGCCATTTTGGTTTTCATCGCGGCGGTACTCGATCGCATCGCGCGCTACCTGTTGAGTTTGACTCTGCGACGTTTGGCTGGTCGTACCCGTCTTGAGGAAAACGAAGTCGTTCGTTTTGAGCGACCGGCTGGAATTCTAGTTGGCGCACTCATCTTTTCATGGTTGCTGCCCGTTCTAGATATCAAGCAGGATCTGCGAACCTTCCTCGATGTAGCAGCAGGCGGTTTGGCGACGGTCGCGGGCGTTTGGGCGGCCTATCGCATGGTCGACGTCGTCTGTGGCTACTTGGTCGAACGCGCTCGCCTGACGGACAATAAGTTCGACGACATGCTCGTGCCGCTGCTGCGTCGTACGCTCAAGATCTTCGTCACGATCATCGGGTTGATCTACCTCGCATCGCTAGCCAGCGGAGACCTATGGGGCCTCGTTGCAGGACTTTCTATCGGTTCCTTGGCCGTCGGTTTTGCAGCGCGCGACAGCATCGAAAACCTGTTCGGTACTTTCACCGTTCTGCTGGACAAGCCCTTCCAATTGGGCGATTGGATCGTCACCGACGGTCTCGAAGGCACTGTCGAAGAAGTCGGTTTCCGCAGTACACGTATTCGCACCTTTTACGACAGCTTGATCTCGGTTCCCAATCGACACTTTATCTCGACCTCTGTCGACAACCTTGGCGTGCGTCGCTATCGCCGCATCAAGACCGTGCTGTCGTTGACTTACGATACGCCGCCCGAGAAGGTCGAAGCCTTTTGTGAAGGCGTGCGCGAAGTGTTGCGCCAACATCCCTACACGCGGAAGGATTACTACCACGTGTACCTGAACAATTTCTCGGCAGCATCTCTCGACATCTTGCTCTACTGCTTCCTCGAATGTCCGGACTGGGGCACCGAGTTGCGCGAGAAGCAGCGCTTATACCTAGACGTCTTACGCGTCGCCGAAAACTTGTCGGTCAACTTTGCATTCCCGACGCAAACCATTCACGTGGCCAAGCCGGAAGATATGCAGCATCCCGATCGTCCCGAGAACGACATTCAGGGAACGTCGCGCGGTCGTGGTGTTGGGCGCCAAGTTGCGCGCGATACCCTCGAACCCTTCGGCAATCAGAAGCCGAGTCCAGTGGGTTACGACGAAGCTTATTTCGCGGAGCAAGTTGGCCCGGAGGGCCAGCCGTAGATACTGTGCCCGGAGGGCCAGCCGTAGATACTGTGCCCGGATAGCCAGTCGTAAACGCTGCGCCAAGTGGACCAGTTGTAAAAGCTGTGCCGCGAAGCCCCTTCGAAAGTTCCCTGACGCGGGACTACCAGAGCGGAAGATCTGTGCGCTTCGGCGGCGGCGCCGGTCGCTCTTGAAAGTAGCCGCAAGGCTCTTCTGAATTGACCTCGACCACACGAGAGGGCACCGTTTTCGATTTGAAACCGAAAGCGTGGCATCCGTGGGGTTGGTCGGTGCTCCAGGTCATGAAGTAGAACTGGCAGCGGATACAGTTGGGCTCTTCCATCGCTCCCATCTCTTCGGCCAGTTCCGCGATTAGCAAGAGTGGGTTTCGCCTCGATGAGTCCTTGAGGGCTGATATCATGGCGCAGCGGCCCAAAATGGTCGCCGCATCGGCGGCTTCGCTCCAGTTTCACGGAGCACCTCCCCAGCTTTGAGAAGAGGATGATCTGATGATTTCACTATTTGCCTGTGCGTTCCTGGCTGCTTCCATCCTTCCGAACGCGAAGGGAGGTGAGCAAGACTCAGCCGACAATTTGCATAGCTACACCCTGCCGAATGGCATGCGAATCACTCTGCTCGAGGATCACTCGCTGCCCAAGGTCGTGATCAATACGTGGTTCGCCGTCGGGTCCAAAGATGAAGCTCCCGGCAGGACCGGTTTCGCGCACCTGTTCGAGCACTTGATGTTCATGGGCACCGAGCGCGTGCCGGGCAATCAGTTCGACGTGATCATGGAGTCGGGCGGGGGCAGTAACAACGCATCGACCAGTCAGGACCGGACGAACTATTACAGCATCGGTCCGAGCTCCTTGCTCCCGACGCTTTTGTGGTTGGATGCCGATCGATTCGAAGATTTGGCGGAGACGATGACGCAGGCCAAGCTCGATTCACAGCGTGCCATCGTGCGCAACGAGCGCAGGCAGACCGGCGAAAACGTTCCCTACGGTCGCGCCCGGTTGATGCTGCCCGAGTTGCTCTATCCCGAAGGGCATCCCTATCGTCACAGCGTGATCGGAAGTCACGAAGATCTCGAAGCGGCGACCGTCGAAGACGTGAAAGCTTTCTTCCGCACCAACTACGTTCCGGGCAATGCGAGCTTGGTTGTGGCGGGGGATTTCGACCGTGACGAAGTCATCAAACTCATCGCGAACACGATGGGAGCGGTCACGGTGAAGCCCGTGCCCAAGCACACCAGCGCTTCTCCCGTCGCGATGCACAGTGGCGTTCGTGCAGTGACCTATGACGACGTTCAGTTGCCAAAACTGATCCTTGCTTGGCACTCGCCGGGGTACATGACCGACGGCGATGGCGCGATGGATGTGGTCGCGTCGATTCTTTCGGGCGGTCCGGCTACGCGGCTCGAAAAGCGCTTGGTACAAGAACTTGGCTTGGCGCAAGAGGTCGTTGCGTATCAGGGCTCGGCCAAACTGGGCTCGGTCTTCCATATCGAAATCACGGGGGTCGAAGGGGCCGACCTCGATGAAATTAAGAACCACGTCTTCAAGGTGCTCAAAAAACTGATGTCGCCCACGATGAAAATTGGACGCGATGAGGAATTGGCACGAGTGCAGGCGCAAATGGAGCGCAATTTATTACAGGCGGGCGAGTCGATCCGCGCGCGCGCGGATTCCGTCAATCGCTACATCCACTATTGGGATGTGACCGATGGTTTTCAGCGTGATCTCGAACGCTGGACCAATTTGACGGTCGATGACGTGCGCAATTGGGCGAATCGCGTGTTGGGTGAGCCCTATGTTGAACTGCGTGTTTTGCCGACAGATGATCAGGAGCAATTGGGCGAGTTAGTCATTTTGGAGGATGGTACAGATTCAACCAGTGCCGCCTCACTCGATGATCGTCCTAGTGATTTTGAATCGCGTGCTTTTGTGCCGCCGGCGCCAAAGATTCACACGCTTTCGAATGGATTCAAGGTTGTGACTCTTGAGCGTCCGGGAACCAGACTTTTTTCAGGCACTTGGATCGTCCCCGGCGGCGAGTCGCGCGTTTCAAAAGAGCACGCGGGTCTAGCGACTTTGGTTGCCCGGATGATGACTCAAGGTTCGCGCGGTAAAGACGCCGCCACTTGGGCTCAAGCCGTTGAATCGATCGGAGCATCGATCACTGTTCAGGCTGATTACGAGCAAATGGCAGTCAACGTCAGTGGTCTCGCTTCCAAGTTTGAAGAGACACTCGAATTTTTCACGCAGGCAGCTTTGTATCCCAATATGGAATCGTCCGATCTTGAGCGCGAGCGAGGATTGATGCTCGGGGAAATTGCACGCCGTGCGGACAACGCCCGTTCGGTTGCCAGTCTTGCCAGTCGCGCTTTGCTGTTCGGTACCGATTCCTATCGCGGACGTCCTCTAGATGGAAATCTGCATTCATTGGAGTCTTTGGGTGACTTCAGCGACGACATGAAACACAAGGACATTTCTTCGGCCCACTGGGAGCTGATTTGGTCCGAAAAGTCGAGTTTCATATTCGTGGGCGATTTCGATACCGAGCTTTTGTTGAAGTTCCTCGAGTCGAGATTCGGACCTTTGGACATCGGGGCGTATCGCAAAAGAGAAGTGGACATCGATGCGTCTCACGAAGAAGCAATGAATGTTTACTTTCAGACGTTTCCGTCAATCGAAATTCGTAAACCCCAGAATGTTTCTATATCGGAAGAAGGCGAGCCGAAAGCAGCGGCTCTTATCGAACCGGCTACCGGCCGCACGGTCATGATCGACAAGCCCGGCGCTCCGCAGACCGTGGTTTACATCCTTCGTCCGCTGGCAAAGGCCGACGGGATCGAACTGGCCATTCGAACTTGCCTCAATACCGCCTTGGGCGGGAGTTTCACTAGTCGTCTCAACACGAACCTGCGTGAGAAAAACGGCTATTCCTACGGCGCAGGATCGCGCATTTCGCGCGAAGGTGATCAGGTCTTGATGGTCGCCAGTTCTTCAGTACGAACGGACGTGACTGGCGCGGCTCTGCAGGAATTCAAGAAGGAATTTGATCTGCTCGCCAGTGGAAACGTTGACGCGGACGAACTGGACAAAGCCGTCAAAACGTCCCGATCCGGCGTGATGGGGCAGTTCGAAACCACGGGCAGCATCTCGGGAACCTTCGCGAGTTTGATTTCGAACGAACGTCCGCTCGACGCAAAGGCTTCGGAGCTGGAGTTTTTGGGAGAGGTGAACAAGCTCGCTCTCAACGCTTATGCTCGCAATGGAATCTACGATTGGAGCAAACTTCAAATCGTTTTAGTCGGCGACGCGCAATTGGTTTTACCGCAACTCGAAGCCGCTGGCTTCCCCGTTCCTATTCGTGCCAACGTCGAAGGACAAATTCAAGACTGACATGACTCACTCACTTTCCCTTGAGCCCTCCGAAGCGCGCGTACTTGGGGTACTGATCGAGAAGGCGCTCACCGTGCCGGATCAATACCCGCTCTCGCTCAACGCTCTTCAGCTCGGTTGCAATCAAAAGTCCAACCGCGACCCTAAGATCGAAATGATGGAAGGCGAGGTGTTCTCCTCTGTCGAGCGCTTGCGAATGATGCAACTGGCCGGGAGGGTTACGATTGCCGGAAGTCGTGTGGAACGATTCGGCCATAGTGCCAATCAAGTGCTCGGGACCACCGATGCCGAGCTGGCCGTCTTGGCCGAGTTGCTGATGCGTGGAGCCCAAACCAAAGGCGAACTGCGGACGCGTGCCAATCGCATGAGTCCGTTTGCGACGCAAGAAGATCTGGGAGAAGTGCTCCTATCCCTGCGCGACAAGCAACTCTTAGCGGACCTGCCGCCACTCCCCGGTTCGCGTGCGGCTCGAGTCGGTGAAACGCTCTCGACCAAGGGCCAGGCGGAGGCGAGCAATCCGGTCTCGACACCGGCGCACTCGGCGGCTCCATCCGTTGCCCCAGCATCGTTCTCTCCGGCGTCAGCATCCATCTCGCCTGCCGCGAGTCATTCGACGTCCGACCTCCAAGAGCTAACCAGCCGAGTCGCACGCTTGGAAAACCAACTGGCCAAGCTAGCCGAAGCGCTGGGCGAGCCTCTCGACACGGATTGAGCGTCATGCCTTGCGAGTGAAGTTCCAATCGGCATGCTGAGTAAGCGCGAGTATAAATTCCAAAACAGAAGCTACAACTCTCCTGTTTCGCGGCATTCGCTTTTATAGAATCTGGGTATGTTAGAGCAAGTAACGCAGCGGGACGTGTGTGAAGAGCAACTCGAAATGGAACTCGGCTTGGAGCCTTGTCGAGAGCTTTTGAGGTCGCACAGGATCTACGATTTGATCTCGGGGCCGGCAAGCGTTCGACGGTTTATGGAGGCGCACGTCTTCGCGGTTTGGGATTTTCAGTCCTTACTCAAAAGCCTGCAGTCCTTTCTGACCTGCGTGGAGGTGCCGTGGGTTCCGACTGCCGATCCGATGTCGAGAAGACTGATCAACGAGATCGTCCTGAGTGAGGAGAGCGACGATGCTCCCGCTGGCGGATATCTTTCGCATTACGAGTTGTATCTGCAGGCCATGGAAGAGGCCGAGGCGTCCACCGCTTCGATTCAAGAATTTGTGCGCGAATTGAGTCGCGGATCTTCAGTAGCTGCTGCTCTTGAGAATCCGACGATCCCGAATGGAGTCAAGCCCTTCGTGACCAAGACGATGAGTTTTATAGCTTCTGGTCAGGCGCATATCGTCGCGTCGGCCTTTGCTTATGGCCGGGAAGAAGCTGTACCGATCATGTTTGCGGAGTTGGTCGAGACGCTTTCTACGACGGCACCGGCGGCATGGGGAACCTTTCGTTATTACCTCGAACGGCACATTGGGCTCGATTCTGATGAACACGGGCCTCAGGCCAAATACTTGGTTCGACGTCTGTGTGGCGATGATCCAAAGTTGTGGGCCGAAGCACTTGAAGCTGCTCGCAGTGCCCTCGATACGCGAATTCAACTCTGGGATGACCTTGCCGAACAGTTGGTTGCGGCTAAGAGTTAGCGCGGCCTAGCCCGAATTATTCATGAACACGCGGACCAAACACCACGAACGACCGGCACTGCCGGTCTATTGGTTCCTGCTGGCACTTTGCAGATACTGGCGTCCTCGACGACCTTACAAGGTCGTCTG
>JBLINP010000093.1:0-14010 GCA_047639415.1 Planctomycetota bacterium
TCACGTCCGGAACCACGCCAGAGCTCAATAGATAATTGGCCAGGTTCAACTGTTGCGGCTGCTTATAGGAACCGAAGCCTTGCGAGACAAAATGAACTTTGCGACCTTTGAAGCGCGAGTCTTGCTCGAGAGCTTTTTGAAGCGATTTCACTCCGGCGCTTCCTCGATTCCCAAAGCCCTCCGCTACCGAACCGCCTAACATCATGATGCAGAACTCATCATCGGCTCGGTCCGAGTTGAAGTACTCGAATTCTTCGTTGTGAGAATCGATTAGTCGTTTGGGACCAAAGCCGAAATAGGGATGTAGCCGCAGATCTGCTTTCATAATGCGGTCCAATGCCGCATTCCGATCGGGCTCGGGAATCCCGCTCTGCATCGACTCGACAATTTCGGAAAGCTGTACGCGCGTCGCTTGGGCGTCGTAACCACGCGCGAGTCCGACCACCAAGTCAGTTGCGACGAGGAGACACGGAATCAAGACCAGTTGAAGAAGGACGATCCTTGTCCAGTTGCGTCTTGTGATGGGCGTATTCGACATCGGGCTGCTCGCGAGCGAACGCGACTATGCAAGAATTTAGGAAGTCTTGGAGAGTCGAACCAGAGAGCGCCCATTGGAAGTCGGTCGAAAACAGTAAGTGATTCCGGTCGAAATCACGGCTGGAGGTCGATTCACATCTGAGTTGTTCAGCTGTGTGGGATCAAGCGCCAACACGAATGGCGACGTACATTCCGGCCAGAATTCCCATGGCTACGCCCAGCATCAAGCTAGCGCCTTCCACAAAGTACGGAAAGATCATCAAGGCGATCCCCGTCACAAGCTGGGGGATTCGCGATTGCTTTTTTCCGAAGGAAAAGAACCCGAAGCCGATGGTGCTCACGATCAAAGACGCAAGCAGACTGCTTTCCGATAGACCCATATCCATTATTCGTCGAGTACTCGGGCGGAACTGGAGCCCTTCCTTTATCGACTGACGCAAGGTTTTCCGGATTAGCGATTTTCTTCTAATGCCCATCCGCCGATATGCTATTCGCCATGCGTACCAACGGAATTCTACTTCACCCAACCAGTTTGCCAGGACCGCGCGGAAGCGGCGACTTGGGCCATGAAGCTAGGCGCTTCGTCGAATTCCTCGCACGCAGCGGACAAAGCTGGTGGCAGATGCTGCCCATCCATCCGCCGGGTCCAGGGAACAGCCCCTATCAAGGGCTTTCCACATTCGCGGGTTCCTCACAACTGATCGATCTCGAAGAGTTGGTTCAATTGGAACTGATTCACCGCGACGATCTTCAAGGCTTTTCGCTGCCTTCGAAACGCAGGGCTGACTTCGAGAAGAGCGCCGAGGGTCGCAATCGAATTCTATGGCGGGCCTTTGAAGTGTTCGAACGCGGCGAAATAAGCGCGAGCCACGACCTGGCCACAGAGTTGGAGGCATTCCAATCACAGCATTCAAGCTGGCTGAATGATTGGACTCTGTTTGCTGCCTTGCGCGAAAAGCATGGCTTGGTCAGTTGGGTCGAATGGGAGGAACCGCTCGCGCGTCGTGACCCCGAGCGACTGGAGCAAGCACGCAACGAACTCGCGCGAGAATGTCGCTTCCACGCCTTCGTACAATTACTCTTCGAACGCCAGTGGAACGCACTGCGACAATTCGCAGCCGAACGAGGTGTTCGCATCATGGGAGACTTGCCCATGTTCGTCGCCCATGACAGTGCCGATGTCTGGTCTCGTCCCGAACTGTTTCGACTAGGCGAAAGTGGAGCGCCTTTATGCGTTTCCGGTGCGCCGCCGGACGACTTCAATCCTGGCGGGCAGGTTTGGGGGCATCCGTTGTTTGATTGGGATGCCGTGATTGCAGCCGATTGGGATTGGTGGACCGAGCGCGTCCGACGCGCCTTGGCCTTGGCCGATTCGGTTCGGCTGGATCACTTCGTCGGCTACAACGCGGCTTGGGAAGTGCCGGTTCCTGAGAAGGGTCGTTGGAAGTCTTCGGACGGAGTGTACGGACCTGGACCGGGCTCGACTCTGTTTGAAGCAATCGGGGCGAAGCTTGGTCCACTCGCATTCGTCGCTGAAGATCTTGGCGATATGAATGACGCAGTCGAGACCCTGCGGGTGAATCTTGGCTACCCCGGAATGCGAGTGCTTCAATTCGCTTACTCCGGCGAAGCTTCTGAAAACATCCACTTGCCGCACAACTACGCACGTGACGTGATCGCCTACACCGGAACGCACGACAACGACACGATCGCCGGTTGGTTCAAGTCCCTGGATCCGGAAAGCGAAGAGCGGCGAGCGGTGCTCGCCATGACTGGCGGAACTCCCGACGCCGCTCCTTGGGATCTCGTCAAACTAGCGCAGTACTCCGTCGCAGATATGGCGATCATGCCCGCACAAGATCTGTACGGCATGGGCTCGAGAGCGCGAATGAACCGCCCTGGAACCACCAACGGCAACTGGCGCTTTCGATTGCGCCCGCGCGAAGTTAACGATGCCAAAGCGGATGAATTGGCGACGCTAACTCGCGATTGTGGGCGTTTTCGAGCCCAGCCTTAGCCGAACTTAATGCCCTGGGCCAACGGCAACTGATCTGAATAGTTGACCGTATTGGTTTGGCGACGCATGTATGCCTTCCACGCGTCGGAACCCGATTCACGTCCCCCGCCTGTCTCCTTTTCGCCGCCGAAAGCGCCGCCGATTTCCGCACCGGAAGTACCGATGTTGACGTTGGCGATGCCGCAATCAGATCCGCAATAGGACATGAACTTCTCAGCGTCGCGCATGTTCATCGTGAAGATCGCGGAGGACAAGCCCTGGGGAACGTCGTTGTGCTTGGCGATCGCATCGTCAATATCCTTGATGCGAATGATGTAGAGCACCGGCGCGAAGGTTTCGTCCTGAACGATCTGCATCTCGTTGGTGGCGCGCATGATGGCCGGGCGGACGTAATTGCCACCCGCTTCTGCACCTTCCAAGGTTACGCGTTCGCCGCCGTAGAGCAGCTCGCCCCCGCTTGCTTTGGCCTTTTCGATGGCCGCCATCATATTTTCGATGGCGCCTTCGTCGATCAGTGGACCACACAGCGTATTTTCGCCGAGCGGGTTGCCTATTTGGATCTGCTTGTAAGCCTTGATCAAGCGTTGCTCGACGTCATCGGCAATCGACTCGTGAACCAAGATTCGACGGGTTGACGTGCAGCGCTGGCCAGCCGTTCCGACCGAGCCAAAGACGATCGCGGGGATCGCCATATCGATGTCCGCGTCTTCCATGACCACCATCGCGTTGTTGCCACCGAGTTCCAAGATACTGCGCCCAAAGCGAGCCGCAACGCGCGTTCCAACTTCACGGCCGACGCGAGTCGAACCCGTGAAGGAAACCAAGGGTATGCGTTTTTCGTCGAGCATGCGATCGGCAACCTCGCCGACTTCGCCGACCAAGAGACCCGCGAGGGCACCAAAGCCTGCAGCTTCGAGAACGGGTCGCACGGTGTTGATCGTTGCGATTGCGATCAGCGGTGTCTTCTCACTCGGCTTCCAAATCACGGCGTCGCCGCAGATGAACGCCAGCATCGCATTCCAACCCCACACAGCATTGGGGAAGTTGAAGGCTGTAATCACGCCAACGACACCAAGCGGATGGTATTGCTCACGCATGGCGTGCAGCGGGCGCTCAGAGTGCATCGAAAGGCCGTACATCATGCGGCTCTGCCCCACAGCAAAGTCCGCGATGTCGATAGTCTCCTGAATTTCGCCCAGCCCTTCGGGAAGGATTTTGCCCATCTCAAGTGAGAGCAATTTGCCAAGCGAATCTTTCTTCCCGCGCAAAGCTTCGCCCATTTTGCGAACGACTTCGCCGCGCTGAGGAGCGGGAACATGTCGCCAACGCGAGAAAGCTTCCTGCGCGGCCGCCACGACCGTCTCGTAATCCTTTTGCGTGGCCTGTTGCACGCGACAGATAAGTTCGCCCGTGCCCGGCGCAAAAACGTCGAGCATCGCGCCCTTCGTCTCGAGCCACTCTCCAGCGTAAGCGCCCGAATGGCTCTCACCGATTCCGAACTCGGCCAATAAATCTGTGTACTTAGTCGTCAATGCAGTCGTCATTTTGAACTCGCGGGATTTGGTACCCGGACCATGTTATTTCGTCGGCCGCCTGTCCCATTCGATCCTCCATTTGGACCGCACTCGGGTGGCAGCAAGCCAGCAAGGATAACGTCCATTTGCAAAGTGGACAAAGCCCCCCTCCGCTCACCGCAATGATTGCCTCCCATACCCCTAAACGGTCGCAATCGCCCGACCGAAAACGCTAGGCTGGCTCCATGACCGCCAACTCATCCTCAGATCGCCTGTATTTTCGTCAACTTCTCGCCGGTCGTGACTTCGCTCAGCACGACCCGGTAGCGAGCCAAATGGTGAATTTCGTGTATCTGATCGGCGACCTGAAAACCCGCGAGTGCCTGATTGTCGACCCGGCTTGGAATATCGATGACCTCTGGAACGTGGCGGCTGCAGACGAAATGAATATCGTCGGCGTGCTTGCGACGCACTTCCATCCCGATCACGTCGGCGGCGACTTATTTGGCACGGATGTGCCCGGCGTCCGCGCGCTCTTGGAAAAGACCCAGCTCAAAGTGCACTGCCAGCGCGAGGAAGAGCCCTGGATTTTGGGAGGCACGGGCATTTCAAAAACCGACTTGGCCCTGGCCGATAGCGGCGACAAAGTCATGGTTGGTGAGATTGAGATCACTTTGATTCACACGCCTGGGCATACACCGGGAAGCCAGTGCTTTTTGGTCGATGGGCGCTTGGTCGCGGGCGACACGCTTTTCCTCCAAGGCTGTGGACGTACCGATTTCCCCGGTGGCAATAAGGACGAGATGTATCGCAGCATCACAGAGCGCTTGGCAAAAATCCCCGACAGTACCGTGCTCTATCCCGGCCACCTCTATTCGCCCGAACCCTCTGCGAGTATGGGTGAGACCCGTAAGTCGAATTACGTGTATCAAGTGCCGAGCATCGAAGCTTGGCGCCAAATGGTCTAGCAGTCCGACCTGTTTAGAATCACGACGCGCAGCTCGTTCGACGGAAGATTTTTCCGACTGCAAAATCCTTCCGAGAATGAGTGATTCTAAATGCCGGATTGGAATCGCCGTGTCTAAAGGTAAGCCAGTCGGAAAGTCGAAAATCGCGAGAACGACATCCATTCCGGTCCCCACCTCGATTGGCTCAACGTCTATCCGTTTGTGCAACCCGGGACCTAGGTAACACTTCTGACCGGGCACGTTGGTAACACTTTCAAGCCTTCAAGTGCCGTTTAGGTCAACGCCTTTCTTCTTGGGGGAGCCGCGATGAATCCCGCCACAAACAAATCCGGACGAAGCCAGTTTGAGATCGAAGTCGAGTTGGACATGCAGGCCTGGACTAAACTCAGGCACGGCATGACCGGCCGAGTGCGCATCGTCGGTGATACCGAGACCATGGCCAAGGTCTGGTATCGCAAAGTGATCACCCTGGTCAATCGACTCTCCAACTGAGCGCGTAAAGGCGGCGGTTACTCGCCCTTCACGAATTGCGTGGCGCGAGCGAGCGCGTCCTCGAAACTCAAGACGTCTTTCTCGTCACCCTGACGCGGGTTCCATTCGACTTTTCGATCGACCGCATCTCGCCCGACGACGAGACGCAACGGAATCCCAACGAGGTCCGCATCTTTGAACTTTGCTCCCGGGTTGACCTTCTTGCGATCATCCCACATGGCGTCGATACCGGCAGACTCGAGAGCTTCATAGAGCTCCAACGAGAGCGCGTCCTGGGCTTCATCGCCGACGCGCATCTGCACGATCAGCACCGAGTAGGGAGCGATTTGGACCGGCCAAATCATCCCGTTCTCGTCGTGGTTTTGCTCAATGGCAGAAGCCGCAACCCGGCTGACTCCGATGCCATAGCAGCCCATCTGGAAAGGCTGTTGCTTGCCCTGAATCGGCTGAAAGGTCGCTTTCATCGAATCCGAGTACTTGGTTCCGAGTTGGAAGATGTGACCGACTTCGATACCGCGAGTGATTTCGATTTCGCCGTCACCTTCGACCGTTCGATCGCCCGCTTGCACCACGCCAAAGTCCACCGTTTCGGGTTGATCAAGATCGCGTCCGAACCAAACATCGAGATAGTGCGTGTCGGTTTCGTTTCCGCCACACAAGAAGCCCGTCACACCTTCAACGGATTCATCGGCGAGTAGGCGCACGTCATCTGCCAAGCCAATCGGACCGGCGAAGCCGACCTTGGCTCCCGTTACGCGCTCCACAGTTTCCGGACTCGCCAATCGAAGCTCCAACGCATCGAGATGGTTGGTGAGCTTGATTTCGTTGAGTTCGCGATCCCCGCGCGCCATCACTGCGATGACTTTGGTCTCTTCACCGATCAAGGCTTCGTAGATAACAGTCTTCAGCAAGCGCGTAATCGGTAAGTCGGGAAACATCTCTAGCAAGGCTTCGCAGGTCCGCGCTTTGGGCGTCGGCTCTTTATGCATATCGACTTTGCTGGGAGCCGCGGCCGGAGCGCTAATCTTGGAGACAGCCTTCTCAACGTTCGCCGCATAGCCCGTGGCCCGGCAAACTGCGATGGCATCTTCACCGGTATCGGCGTCCACCATGAATTCTTCTGAACCCGCTCCGCCGATGGCTCCCGAGTCCGCTTCCACGGGCGTGAATCTCAAACCCGTGCGCGTGAAGATGCGGGTGTAAACCTCGCGCATGCGCTGGTAGGACACGACCATGTCCTCGGGCGAAGCATCGAAGGAGTAAGCGTCCTTCATAATGAACTCGCGTCCACGCATCAGGCCGAAGCGCGGACGAATCTCGTCGCGGAACTTGGTTTGAATCTGATAGAGGGTGCAGGGCAGCTGCTTGTAGGAATGGATGAAGCGCTTGGCGAAGGTCGTGATGATCTCTTCGTGCGTCGGGCCCAAGCACATCTCTGTGCCCTTGCGATCCTTGAGGCTGAACAGAATTCCGTCGGCCTTATAGCGCTCCCAGCGACCGCTTTCCTCCCACAATTCGCGCGGCTGAAGCGCCGGCATCAACATCTCTTGGCAACCGGCGCGTTCGTGCTCTTCACGCACAATCGCCTCAATCTTGCGCATTACGCGCCACAAGAGCGGTCCGTAGACGTATAGGCCAGAGCTGATTTTGAGTAGGAAGCCAGCTCGCGCCATCAAAGCGTGGCTGCGTACCTCGGCGTCGCCGGGCTCTTCCTTCAGGGTCACGAACAGTTGCTTGGAGAGTCTCATAGCGCGCATTCTGGCGTTTCTACCCTCCGGCAGGCGAGAGACTTCTGCCCCGGAATCCAACTCTTCCGCAAGCTCTTGGCTGTGCAGAGCATTAACTCGTCGCTATCCTTTTCGCCCCATGTCCGAGAAAATCATCTTCCAGCTCGAAGAGCTGCACAAATATTACGGCCTCGTCGAGGTCCTCAAAGGCATCACGCTGTCCTTCCTAGAAGGCGCAAAGATCGGAATGATCGGCGCGAATGGTGCCGGTAAATCGACCTTGATGCGGATCGTCGCAGGCGAGGACCAAAAGTTCGAAGGCACCGCTAAACCGGCCAAAGACGTCACCATTGGATATCTGTCGCAGGAGCCTCAGCTCGACGACAGCGTCGATGTAGCGGGCAACTTAGACCATGCGGTCCGTCCCCTACGAGATATCGAGGCTCGTTATCACGAGGTTTCCGCTCTGTTGGGCGAAGACAAGTACGACAAAGAGTTCGAACTGCTCTCCGAAGAGATGGAGCATAAGGACATTTGGGAGTTGAACGGTCGGCTCGAACAAGCGGCCACGGCATTGTGCCTCCCGCCGATGGACGCCGACGTCAGCAAACTCTCCGGCGGTGAGAAGCGTCGCGTAGCACTCTGCATGCTTTTGCTTAGCCAGCCCGATCTTTTACTGCTCGACGAGCCCACCAACCACCTCGATGCCGAAACGATCGAGTGGCTCGAGCAACACCTGAAGGATTACCCCGGCGCGGTGATGCTCATCACCCACGACCGTTACTTCCTCGACAACGTCGTCGGCTGGATGCTCGAGATTGAGCGTGGCAAGGCTAGGCCCTACAAGGGTCACTACTCCGATTACTTGGTGGCCAAGCAGAAGGAGTTGGACACGAAACGTCAGGGTGATAGTAAGCAAGCCAAGCTGCTCGAACGCGAACGCGAGTGGATCAACAAGACGCCCAAAGCGCGTATGACGCAAAGTAAGGCTCGAATTCAGCGGTTTAAGGAACTGCAGGAAGCCAGCGCCGCCTCTCAACTTGAGTCTGTCGATTTGCGTATTCCTCCGGGTCCGCGATTGGGCGACAAGGTCATTGATGTCAGTGGTCTGTGCAAAAGCTTTGGCGACCGCGAGCTGATCAAAGACCTCACTTTCACCCTACCGCCCGGCTGCATCCTAGGTGTCGTCGGCGCAAACGGAATGGGCAAGACAACTCTGCTCAAGATGATTCTTGGCCAATTAGAGCCCGACTCCGGATCGGTTTCGATGGGCTCCACGGTCAAGTTGACCTACCTGGACCAGTCGCGTCTGGTGCTCGACGACAACGCCTCGGTCTACGACAACATCACCGAGGGCAATGATCTGATTCCCTTCGGCACCAAGACGATTGATGGACGCGCTTTCGTGGCCCGCTTCAACTTCAAAGGTGAAGACCAGCAAAAGATGCTGGGCGAATGCTCGGGTGGAATGCGGAACCGCGTTCTGCTCGCTCGCATGCTTCGTCACGCGGCCAACGTCATCCTACTTGACGAACCGACCAACGACCTCGACCTCGACACCCTGCGCGTGCTCGAGGATGCACTGGGCGAGTACCCCGGCTCAGCCATTGTCGTCAGCCACGATCGCTACTTCCTGAATCGCGTCGTTTCGCATATCTTGGCTTTCGAGCCGACGGGCGAGATCAACTTCCACTACGGCACCTACGAGGATTACGCCGAGTGGAGAATTGGTTGGCGCGAGAAGAAAGGCTATGGCGCGGAGTCACAAGCGGGCCGCTACCGCAAGCTTCACCGCACCTGATTCGGCATGGCTGCACGAGGCCAATTGGAGCTGGCGGAGCTCAAATCCGACCAGCAACTTGAAACGGCGCGGGAATTCCTCCGCCGCTATCAGCCGTGGTCGGAAGAGCAGGCGAGCATTCGCGATTCCATTCTTGAATTTGCGGAGCACCATGAGGATGCCGCGCTGCGATCTTGTGTTCCCGGCCACTTGACCGCTTCGGCGTTGGTGCTCGACTCCACCGGCACGCGGGCCTTGCTGACGCACCACCGCAAATTGGAGCGCTGGCTGCAACTCGGCGGTCATTGCGACGGGGAAACGAATCTGGCGCGAGCGGCGCTCATCGAAGCCATCGAAGAGAGCGGGATTTCCGATCTTCGCATCGATCCGAGTCCGATCGACGTCGACATCCACACGATTCCGGCGCGCAAAAGCGAGCCGGAGCACCTACATCTGGATACCCGCTTCGTAGTCTGGGCTCCCGCCGGTGCGACCGAAATCTGTTCGGAAGAATCGATCGCGCTGCGCTGGATCGAGCTCGCGGAATTCGGCGAACTGGATACGGATCAATCAGTCAAGCGATTGGCGGCTCTCGTTTCACGTAGTTCGACGAACCGGAGCAAGTAGGTCCTGCCCACCGGCCGCTCACGTCGCTACTCTCTCCGGGTGAACATGCAATCGACGAATCGACCTTCCGCGATGATCAAAGAAGGCCTTCAAGCGGGATTCTTCTTGGCACTTACCGATTGGGCCGCGGGTGGCGTACTGCGCACGCCGCTCGCACTCGCGCTGTTGACGCTCGTGAGTTTCACGGTCGGCGGTCTCATTGCAGGGCTAATCGGAGCAGCCGTTCGTCGCCGGGGCATCGCATTCGCTTTAGCGGTCGGCGGAGCACTTGCCGTTCACGGCGTTTCGATCATCTCTAAAAATGTCGCGGACGATAACGAGATCAAAAACTTGCTCGTTACCGCCGCTGCCATCATCGCTCTTCACTACGGAGCGTTCGCGGGCTGGGTCTTCGCGAAGAAGATTCTAGTCGCCAGCCAATCCAAACTTTCGCAGTCGCTAAGCGGGTTGATTCTCGCCAGCGGCGTCGCCGTATCGTCGCTCACGATTTGGGCTTATCCCGAGCAAACGGTCACCTTCACATTGCTCAGCGCGTTACTTCTACCCGCCCTAGCCTGGCTCCTCGCTCGACAAGCTAGCGCAATCCGAGGCATCGTCGCGATAGCCATCGTCGGAGCACTGGCAACTCCGGTCGCGCTCTACGATCACGAACCACCCCGGCGCTTCGTGCCCGAGAAAGTCGACGTCGTCGCCGCTCCCGGTTCTCCCAACGTCGTTTTATTAGTCGTCGACACCTTTAGAGCGGACCATCTCGACCAAGCACCGAACTTGAGCAGTTTGGCCACGGAGGGCGCGCTATTCACCCAATCGGTATCCAGCGCTTCGTGGACTCTTCCGGCTATATCTTCGATGCTCACATCGCTTTACCCTTCGCAACACGGCGCGGTCATGGCGACGACGACGCTTCCTGGAAGCGTGGATACACTGGCCGAAAGCTTTCATGCAGCGGGTTATGAAACCGCGGCCTTCACCGGTGGCGCCTTCGTCAGCCCCGCCTTCGGTTTGGATCAGGGCTTTGAGTATTTCGACCATTTGGCCGAGTTCAACTTCCGGCCCTTTCGGATCCATACTCCTCTCGTATGGCGTTTGGCGAAGAACCGTTACTTCTCTTTTCGGCCGCTCCTGCGCCACATCAACGAATTTGGAGGCCTGCCATCCGTCGTCACCAAGGTCCACGAATGGCTAGATGTACGTTCGACTGAGCGACCCTACTTCCTGCTCGTCCACACCTATCAGATTCACGATTACTACATCTATCATCCCGACCCCGATGACGAAGTCATGGAATCGCTCGGGCCTTTGTCCGCAACCTTTGCGGGACGCTTGAGCGTTCACCCCAGCGAACTGATTGGCGCTTCGCAGGCTGACCTCGATTGGTTCCACGGCATCTACAAGGGACGTATCGGGCACGTGGATAACCAGGTCGGCAGACTGTTTGAATTGCTTGCCGAGCACTCCGGCGACGCTCCAATGATCTCCGCCATGACTTCCGATCATGGCGAAGGCTTTGACGCCGCCAGGCAACGCGTGCACCACGGTGATCGTCTGCACGACGATCTGTTGCGCGTACCGTTTATTCTCAACGCTCCGGGCCAAATCGAACCGGGAACACGCGTCGACCAACAAGTCCGTTCGATCGACTTGATGCCCACTCTGCTTGACCTGGCCGGACTCGAGATTCCCGCAAACCTATCCGGACAGTCCTTGCTGGGCAGTCTCCGCACGAACTCCAATTGGCCCATCGAAGCCTTTGGTGAGGAGATTACAGAGAATCGCCAAAAGATCGCGCTGCGCACGCTGGATTGGAAAATCATCCAGGCCAAAGGTGCGCAAGTCTCGGAGCAAACCTACCACTTGAGCGAAGACGCTCTCGAAGATTCGCCTTCGCTTAAACCGGCTCCCACGCTCTTGCTTGAGCAGTTGGGCAACTTCCGATCGCGCTATCCCGAGCGCGACCGTGAAGAAAGCGTGATCGACGAAGCAACTCAGGATCACTTGCGCGCGCTTGGCTATATTGACTGAGTTCTCGAACGCGCAATACAAGCTACGCCTGGCTTCGTTCGCCTACTCGGCGATCACACGTGCTGATCAAAGAGGATCATGTTTCCGTCGGGATCGACGATCACCATGCTGGCTGGACCACTAGTCGTTTCGTCCGCCGCTTGAACAGGCATTATGCCGCTTTCTTTGACTGACTTTTGGATCTCTCTTACGTCGACGAATTCCTTGAGGGATTCCTTCTTGTGATTCCAACCAGGATTGAAGGTCATCATGTTGCCTTCAAACATGCCCTGGAATAGACCTATCGTCGTTGTATCGTTTTGCAGAACGATCCAGTTTTGCTCGATATTCCCGCCCACCTCGTGGAAATCGAGCTTCTCGTAAAACGCTTTGGACGCCTGAATATCTTTGACAGAGAGGCTTAAAGAGAAGACACCGAGTTTCATAGCTTCAGGCTTTTCGGGGCTAGGGGTTCGTGGCGCAAAGCCGTATCCAAGAGTCGCAAGCGCCAATCCGCAGGCGAGAAGAGAGAGTCGTTGTTTGGTCATAATAAATTCCGTTCTTGCGAATCGACGCCCATCGGACGTTCATTCAAATCGCTTGATTGGTGCTACCATGACCGCGAGACTGATCGTCTGCTTGTCAAATCTTGCGAACTATGAAAAAGACATCGGAACACCTGCCCAACGATTACTTGGAGCGCGTCAATCGAGCGATTGACTATATCGTGGGCAACTTGAGCGGCGACTTGAAGCTCGAGAATGTGGCGCGCGCGGCATGCTTTTCTCCTTTCCACTTTCATCGCATCTTTCAGTCGTTGGTTGGCGAAACGCTCAATCAGTTCGTAAAACGACAACGGCTTGAACGCGCCTTGTACCTGATGTCGCACGCACCGCAGCGATCGCTAACCGACATCGCACTCGATTGCGGCTTCTCCTCTTCCTCTGATTTTTCACGCAACTTCAAACTCCGCTTTGGCGTGCCGCCCAGCGCGTTCAACCTCAAAACCTTTAGGGATTCTCGCCGCGATGAATTCAATGCGGTCATCGCCGATCAAGAAGGTGCTGCTCAACTCCCGAGGCTACCGGCTGGGTCTAATCCAGATAACTTCGAAGTCACAATTCGCGAATTGCCCCAGCGAACCGTGGCTTACATCCGGGTCTTCGATCCCTATCAAGCCACGGCCGTACCCGAAGCTTGCGAGCGCCTCCTCAACTGGGCCAAGCAACGCAATCTTGCTGGCGGACAATGGCTCGGCTACATGTGGGAAGATCCAGAGATCGTCGCTATGAAAGACTGTCGTTACGATGTAGCCGTCGTGGTCGACGACGTGAAACCGGATGGAGAAATCGGCCGATTCGTCTTTCCACCCATGCGCGTCGCCGAACTGGAGTTACGTGGCAACATCGAACTTGAACAACGCGGCATCGACTGGATGTTCGGAACTTGGCTCCCGGACAGCGGCTTTGCACCCGCCGATCAACCGTGTTTTGAAGCTTGGCATGGCCAACCTTTTGCCCACGGTATGGAGCACTTTGAATTGAGCATGCACTTGCCAATTACGAACCTGATCTAGAACAGGCTGCAGCTGGATTCGTTGAAGTCTCGACCAGCACGTCGCCTTCACGCTGTACATCTTCGACCTTTTCAAAGGTACGCACGTCTAATCCCAACTCGTCGACCTGCGCTGTCCACCGTTCGAGCAACTGCTCCTTGGTGCACTCTTCAAACCACATCTTGCCCTTTTTATCGACACCTTCGGGCTCGGCAAAAAATAAGCTTGCCCTTGGTCAACGTGTAGATCGTCTCGGCCAAGTGATTGGCTTCGAGAACCACAAAGGACAGGCCGAGTTCCTGTGCCGCAGCAGCTCAGCCCAACCCAACCCCGCCGCGCCCGCTCCGATGATAATCAAATCGAGCGATCCCTCGGGCAAACTGTCGGGAGCATTTTCGCTCTTCAATTCCCGCGCAAAATGATGAGCGAGGTCGTGTCCGGCATTGAGTCCGAACTTCACTAACGACGTGCCCGCAATCTCGCCCACAGCGAACAATCCGGGCACCGTCGTTTGGCCATCCGCGTCAATCGCGGGCAATTTAGGATAGGAGGGCTCGGGTCGCTTTGGTGCCAGGAGCTTGTTGATCGAGATCATTACGACGCGCTTGTTTTGTTCTTGTTCGTAACCAAAGTCGCTTCTCTGTCGCTCAACTCCAGCGTATTTATATGGGTCGGGTGGACCTGGGCCGTTTCCAGCCCAGGCCTCCCACAGATCCGGACGTGCGCAATTCACGCATCCGGCTCCTCAGAAACATGGGTTCGCTACGTGGGGCGTAAGCTCGACCGAACGGC
>JBLINP010000094.1:0-13973 GCA_047639415.1 Planctomycetota bacterium
TCATATGGCGTTCGTCGATGAGCAGTTCACCTACATCGCGGATACCTCCGCGGCCGGTTTCGAAGTTCACGACAACCTGGCCGTCTTCCTCATGATCACGACTCTGCTTTTGCTCCCTTAGTGAGCCTGGTCTTGGTCGGGTTCGCCTGGCAGCCCAAGCAACTTCGCGGGCCGTGCCTGCTCTTCACATGCTCCTACGCTACATGTCTACTCATCGTCATTTACGAACCGAGCGGAACGATGAACTGGCTACTCAATAAATGAGCCGCGAACCCGTCCTCAAAATCACCGCGGGATCGCCTCGATCGACAAGGCAGGACGCACCCGCGCTGCCCCAATCAGGTAAGCTCCCGATGTGATACGCGACCTCGACACGACTGAGCTGGAAGAGCTTCCGGAGTACGACCTTTGCATCGTCGGCTCTGGACCTGCCGCCGGAACCTTGGCGGCTGAATTGGCCACTAGTGGTCTCGCGATTTGCGTCTTGGAGAGCGGCAAGGAGCGCGTGACGCGTCACGGCGATCGATTGCGCGAGGTTCGCAGCGAAGGCATTCACATCAAGGAGTATTCGCGCGAGCGGGTGCTCGGCGGTTCTTCCACGACCTGGGCTGGACTCTCCAGTCCGCTGGACGCCATCGACATGGAAGCTCGCCCGTTCTTGGCTCATTCCGGTTGGCCGATCGAACGCGATGAATTGCTGCCTTTTTGGGAAGCAGCAGCGGATAGCTATCGCTTTCCTCACTTAGATTTTTTCAATGGTCACGCCGACTTTGATGAGTTGAAGGCCAAGGGTGATTTGCGACCGGAATGGCGCGACGTCCAAGAGAAGCTTTTCCTTGCTGCGGTCGAACCGCAAAACTTTGGCGTGGAAATTCGCGACATCTACGTCGATGGCGCGGTCGACCTTTGGCTCGATGCAACCGTGTTGCGGTTGGAATGCGAGCCTGGAAATTCGCGCGTTGATCACGCGCTGATTCGCTCCTGCAGCGGTCGCCAACAGAAGCTGAAAGCGAAAGTTTTCGTACTGGGCACCGGCGGAATCGAAAACGCACGGCTTCTGCTACTTTCGCAGAACAAGTGTTCTGAAGGACTCGGAAACGAGCGCGACCAAGTCGGTCGCTACCTAATGAATCACCCGAAGAACTACAACGGCATTTTGGAGCTCGCCAAACCCGTCGAAGACTTGCCCTATTTCTTCGGTTGCATCTACAAGGGCTTCGCCGGGTACGCTGGACTACGATTGCCCGATGAGAAGCAGTTCGAAGAAGAGGTGATGAACTCCTATGTGCGCTTCGAACCGTTATTCCCATGGTCGGACAATGACGGCATCGAATCGATGGTGCTCTTGGCCAAGAAGTGCAAGTTCATTATGAAGCGCTTCCAGAAAGGCAAGCAAGATGAAGTCATCGATATTCGTGACTATTCGGAAACCGGAGACGACAGCGATTTCCAAAACGAGCGCAAGACGACGCTCGGTTGGATCGGACTCTTCGTACGCATCCTGGTCAACTTGCCGAGCGTTTCGCAGTACCTCTACTTCCGACTGATCTCGCGCAAGAAGCCGCTCATCAAGCGCGTTCGCCTGCGCAACTTCATGGAGATGGAACCGCGCCCCGACAACCGCGTGGTGTTATCTGAAGAGCTCGACGTCAACGGAACACCGCTCGCATTGGTTCAACACGATTCCAGCGAGCGCGATCGAAAATCGATGGTCCAACTGCACGCTGCTCTCGGTTCAGAATGTGACCGTTTGGACCTGGGAACGCTAAATACGGCACTTAAAGGCGAATCGCCTTGGCCTATCACCCAAGATGCATCGCATCACATGGGCTCTACGCGTATGGGCAACGATCCATCCACTTCCGTCGTCGATGCAAACCTCAAACTGCATACTGCCGACAACCTCTACATCACCGGCGCTTCGGTTTTTCCGACCAGCGGCTGTGCCAATCCAACTTTCACGATCGTTGCACTTTCAATTCGCCTCGCGCGTCATTTGCAACAAGACGTCTTCGTGAATTCGTCAGCACGAATCAACTCATGAAAAAGCGTGTCCTCGTCATCGGTTCCGGCAAGCGCGTCCGCGAAGCAGGGCTTCCGGCGCTCGTCCGAATCGAGTCGGATTTTGAACTCACTCACATCGCCGCGCGTACGGCCAAGCAAATCCAAGTTGGGGATCGCTCTTTCGAAGTAGTCCCGCTCGACGGCATGAATGCCGACTGGATCAAGAATACCGACCTGATCTACTTGGCCGTCACCAAAGACGCCGTTCCGAGCGTACTTACGAAACTCAGCGCCTACGACGTGTCGCACATCGACATGTTGATTGACACGCCAGTCGTGCGCTTCAAGCATTACCGTCAAGTTGCAAAGCTCTCTAAGTATCGCAATTGCTGGGTGGCAGAGGACTGCACGGTCTTGCCCTGGTTTGACGTTGTGAACGACGCCATCAATGCTGGCTTGATCGGCGAGTTGAAGTCAGCCTTGTTTCACCGTTCGGCCTACGCTTATCACGGTGTTGCAACCGCAAAAACTTTGCTCGGCGACTTTCGAGTCAAACGCGGCAACCGCAAAAAGTCTAGTGGCGGACAAGGCAGCCGCAGGATGCACTTTTCGAACGGACGCATTGCAAACATCGTCGAACCGCGCGACTACTCAGTGGGTTACGTGCGTCTCGAAGGAACCAAAGGCTCAATTTCCGATGGCGAAGGTGTCGCCGACCATCGCCTCGTTCCAATCGTTGAAGACGAGCGTTGGGTTGGGTTTCGCATCGGCGAGTACGAGCGCCGCCTCGACGAAGATGAGATCGCCTTGCTGGGCAGCGACGATCCAACCAAACAAGTCACCGCGCGCCAAGATGACCTCAAACGCGTGGGCTTCTTGCGACTTTTGCGCGCCATCCGCGACGGACGAGGCGGTTACCCGGTCGAAGAAGCCATCGACGATATGGTCGTCGACTACCACCTCGAGAAGGTCGGCCGCTACTTCGACAACCCCTTTACCAGTCCCCGCTACGGACTGGGACGCTGGCTGCTCTCGACGTTGACGCGGGCGACCGGACGCTGAGCTCGAAGCCCTATCCGAGCCGAAAACGGACCCTAGCTTCGATTCGTACCGCGAAAAGGTCATTTCCGACGATTTTCCCTCCCCGCAAAGGGCCCACTCTCATTAGATTGCGCGGCCCAATTTCCCCCTGGCAGATCTGCCCGGGGAGCCTAGATCCCGAAACTTATCGCCACTTGAGTCTGTCATGAGTCGTACCTGTCAAATCACCGGAAGCGGAACCCGTTCTGGCGGCCACATCGCTCGTCGCGGTCTTTCTAAAGCATCTGGCGGCATCGGCCTAAAGACCACCGGCGTGAGCAAGCGCACGTTCAAGGTCAACACGCAAACCAAGCGCATTTGGGTTACAGAACTCGACCGCCACGTGAAGGTCAAGCTTTCGACCCGCGCGCTCAAGACGATCGATAAGCGTGGCGCTTATCCCGTTCTGCTGGAAGCTGGCATCATCAAGCCCAGCGATCGCAAGCACACCGACGACGCCGAATAAGTTCGCTCGTTGATGAAGCCCGTCCGGCTTTCAACAACAAACACTTTTCGCGCGACGGTTTGTTCACCGCAGATTTCTGATTGGGAAATCTGACCGGAGAACTCTGGAGCCCACCCGACATTCGGGTAATTGGCGACTGCTGATCTACGTCTTCGAACTGCGATCGACGTACGCGCATCGCCACATGCGCTTAACTGAACTTTAATCTGAAGCTCGTGCCTGCGCGTCACGAATCACGCATGTGCACGGTTAGCCCCGCTTTTCGTACGTGCGGGGGAGCGAATTAGAGATCTCAATTCACGGGCAAGATTCGCGAAACCCGGTATTATTAAGTCGCAGGGCGGTGTCGCTCGCGCCATCTCGATTGGTTCATCGGAACCACAGTACTCACCATGATTTCGTTTTCTACCGCCCTCTTCGTCCTAATTCCCGCTAGCCTCGCCCCGATTGAACCGTCGGCCCCACAGAGTACGCCGCCGAACATCCTCATCCTGCTTCTGGATGACATCGGTGTCGACGGACTCAGTGCCTACGACCTCGGATCGGACTTGCCGAACACGCCGGTGATCGATGGCATGGCCCAAGACGGCATGCGCTTCGACAACGTCTGGTCGAACCCTGTTTGCTCTCCCACTCGGTCCACGATTCAAACTGGACGCTACGTCTTTCGAACGGGCATTGGATACACCGTAACGGAACTGACCAACGCGCTTCCGCAAAGCGAAGTCACCCTGCCAGAGATGTTGAAGATCTCTGGAGTCGATTACGCTTCCGCTGCGTTTGGAAAATGGCACCTCGGTAGTAGCGACAACGGTGGCCCTCTCGCCCCGAACATCGCTGGATACGATCACTACTCCGGCGGCCTCATCAACCTGCATCCGCCGCAAAACTACAACAGTTGGGTCAAGACCACCAACGGACAAACATCGCAGGTCGATCGCTACATCACTTCGGAAACGGTCACCGAAGCACGCGATTGGATCAAAGATCAAAAGGGCCTGGGTCCGTGGTTGGCTTACGTCGCCTTTCATTCGCCACACACCCCTCATCACGCACCTCCGTCTAATCTGCACACCGTAGATCTTTCGACAGCGGGTACTCCGATCGACGATCCGCGGCCTTATTGGAAGGCGATGGTCGAGTCCGTTGATACCGAAATCGGAAGGCTCTTCGCCGAGATCGATATCGATTTCAACCAAACGATAGTCATCCTGCTCGGTGACAACGGAACCAATCAAACTGTCATTCTACCGCCATTCGAACCCACCCATGGCAAGGGCACCGCTTATCAAGGTGGCGTCCAGGTTCCCATGATCATCAAGGGCACAGGCGTAGCTAACAATTCATCTTGCGTCGCTCTGATCAACACCTCTGATCTATTCGCAACCGTCGCAGAAATCGCAGGTGCGAAGTACCCGGCTCTCTTCCCGAACAAGCGTCCTAATCCAGGATCAGGAATTTATTCGCAAGGGACGACCGTACCGCAAACCATTGCGGGTAACGCGCTCGATTCAATCAGTATCGCGCCGTATTTTGTCGCTCCCGACTTGCCCTCTTTGCGAAAGTTCGTATGGACAGAGCTCTACCGTCCCTCGACGGATGTGCCACCTACCATCATTCGACAGGCTATTCGAAATCAACGCTACAAGCTGTTGATGCGAACGACGCCTACTGCGGGAGAAGAAATTCTGTTCTTTGATTTATCCGAGGATCCCCACGAATCAAACAACCTCCTCGGCATCGGAGAACTAACCCCAATCCAGCAAACGGCATTCGATGCCCTTGCTGCCCAAGCCGAAAACATCCTAAGTTCAAAGTAGAGGGTCCAAACAAACGCCTTGTGGCGGTTACGTAGTTTTAAAAGTTCCGCAGAAACTCTTACTTTCTTGTAACATCAACCAAGCTTAGCCGTCTCGATCCAATTGAATAGACACTCCACGCATCCGGAGTGGCAGAACTACTTGATCAACATGAATACAGTTGCCTCAGTCCTGATTGCATCCTTGGCCTTCGCACCCGGCGCAAATGCCGAACCGACAACAAGTACAAACACTCAACAAAAGAACATTCTGCTCCTTGTGCTCGACGACCTTGGCGTTGACAGCATTGGAGCCTACGGCGTCGGAGCCGACCTTCCGAACACGCCGAACATCGATGCAGTAGCGCAACAGGGCATTCGGTTTTCAAACGTCTGGTCCAATCCGGTTTGCTCACCGACTCGCTCCAGCATCCAGACGGGGCGCTACTCCTTCAAGACAGGCATCGGCTACACCGTCACCTCCTATAGCCAAGCATTGTCGACTACCGAAGTTGCACTCCCGAAGATGCTGCAACTTGCAGGACTCAATTACTCCACCGCTGCATTTGGAAAATGGCACCTGGGTAACTCGACCAATGGCGGCTTACAGTCTCCCAATCTTGCGGGCTACGATCACTACTCTGGCGCACTGATCAACATCCACCCGCCGCAGACTTACTTCAGTTGGCGGAAAACAGTCGACGGCGTTAACTCTCCACAATCCGGATACCTGACTTCGGACACAGTTGACGACGCACGCGACTGGATCAACGGAGCGCAAGAACCGTGGCTCGCTCACGTTGCATTCCACTCGGCGCACTCACCGTTCCATGCACCGCCCAGCGCATTGCACTCGGTGGACCTTTCCGATGCCGGTGGCCCCGCGACCAATCCTCGCCCCTACTGGAAGGCCATGGTCGAGTCCATGGACACCGAAATCGGTCGGTTGCTCACTTCGATCAATTACGATGACTCCGATACCGTGCTCTTTATTTTGGGCGACAACGGAACGGATCAACGCGTGATCGTCCCGCCTTTCAAACCCAGCCACGGTAAGGGCACCGCCTACGAAGGTGGCGTCAATATCCCCTTCATTGTTGCCGGTGCAGGAGTCGCACAAGGCGCGATATCAAAAGGTTTGATCAACACTACCGACATCTTTGCAACTGTCGCAGAACTCGCCGGCGCGAACTACAGTCCGCTGACTGCATCGGCTCCATCCAGCGGCCCGAGTGCTCTCGATTCGGTCAGCATCGTGCCCTACCTCAGGATGCCCCAACTACCGACGATCCGGAAGTTCGTCTTCACGGATATGTTCCTGCCGACTGGGCCGGGCACAAACCCTGCCATCATTCGTCAGGGCATTCGAGGCAAGCGCTATAAGCTCATGTTTCATGCGGCTCCGAACGGCAGCTTCAAGTACTTCATGTTCGACTTGATTCAAGATCCCTTCGAACTGAACAACCTCCTCAAGCAACCGACTTTGACCAACGATCAGTTTGCCGCGTTCATCAATTTGTACACGACAACGTCCAACTTGCTCTCTACCAACTGATCGAACGCAGAGGACCTAAAACAAAACCACGGGCACTGAGTCGACGTCGTCGATTTAGTGCCCGTGGTTCGTTCCAGGAGCGAGTTCAACCGAGAAAGCACTCGGCTTCACATCGATGACCTTGAATTCAGCTCGGTCTTCTTGAATTTCGACCACGCGATCGAGTGGCAAGCCCTTCAAGAGTTGCTTGGTTTCTGAACCGGGCCAACGCAACTCTAGCTCCAAGATGCTTGAGGCTGAACCGAGCCCGATCTCTTGCTGAAGACTGCTCGATCCAAAACTTCCTCCCGTGCCGCAGAGGAGATGAATGTCTCGTTCACCACCCTCGTCGCGCACGCGAACTCGAATGCGAGCACCGATCGCTGAACGATTCGATTGCTTCCCTACCAGCCGCAACGTAATCCAATGGTTGTCGTTACCCGGATTCACGAAGAGCGCGTTCTGAAAAGCATCGCCTGAATACCAACCGCCGAGGTTGGCGTAAACGTCTTGGTCGCCATCTCCATCCATATCAGCGAAGGCAATTCCGTGCCCCTTCTGCACATGCCCCATACCTGCCGCGGTGGTGACATCTTGAAAGCGTTGCCCACGGTCGTTGCGCAACAAACGATTCGGAATCAGCGCTTCAAACTTGGGCTCGCCAGTTCCGATGTAGCAATCGAGCCATCCGTCGTTATCGATATCGCCGTAGTTCGCGCCCATCGAGAGCGCAAACTTATCGAGTCCCAATTCCGTCGTCACATCCTCAAAGCGTCGATTGCCTGCATTGCGATACAACCTGGCGCGAACCGCCGCTGAATCCAAACCGAGTTGCAGTGCCGCAGCATCATCGATCGAATTGCCTGGGCGAAGTGAGAAACCCGCAACGAAGAGATCCAATTGCCCGTCGTTGTCGTAGTCCCAAAACCAACTCGTAAATCCGTCCATCGGCGCGCCGACTCCCGCACGTTCTGTGACGTCGACGAACTCCAGGCGATTCTTACGCTTGCGATTCCGATACAGCCGATTGCTTTCCGCGATCGTGGCCAAAAAGAGATCCGGGCGACCGTCGTCGTCGAAATCGCCCCATGTCACGCCTTTCACGAAGCTCCGCACGTCCAATCCGACTTGGGCAGAAGCGTCTGCAAACGAACCGGCGCCATCTGAATGCCAAAGCCGACTGGGTGCCTCGTGAATCGGACTAGATTCATGTCCGACGAATAGATCGAGCCAACCATCGCCGTCGTAATCCGCAAAGGCCGCGCTGTGCGTGGGATGCAGGTCAAATAGCCCAGCGCTCTTCGTCACGTCCTCGAAGGTCCCGTCGCCGTTATTCTGAATCAGGGAATCGGGATACAGACCGCTCGTGTGCAACCAACCACCGCGAAGCACCAGTAGATCGGCGTCGCCGTCGTTGTCGTAGTCCGCATGCGTGATGTTGATGCCGCCGACTTCGCCAAGAAAGCCCGCGCGCTCCGTTCGATCCTCGAAACGCCCGTTACCGGCATTCCAAAAGTAAGCCATCGCATCGGTCGGACCGCTCGAAGTGGCAATCAAATCCAGACGCCCATCGCCGTCCAAGTCTTCAGTTAGCGCTCCGCCCGCCAAACCAATTGCTGCTACTCCCGTTGCGGGCGCAACATCTCGCCAACGCGCGACCTCAAACTCGGACTCAACTTGCTCGCGTTCAATTCGCCACTTCGCGGGAACGGCATCCGGCCACTCGCCCAAGGTCATGTAAGCCAAGTTCAGCAACCACATCGTTCCCATGTCATCGGGAGTGAGCGCTAAAAGTGCTTCGAACTCAGCTATCGCGTTTCTCGAACCGCGCTCCACACGATGAACGCCTTCGGCGCCAATCGGAAACAAGCAGGAATCCGAGGTGTGATTCAGTACGCAGTTCTCTTGCTCGCCCAGTCGCATCCAAGAGATGCCCAGCAAAGCGTGCATCAATTCACGAGCAGGCTCTTCCGACTGCGTGCCCTCAATCTGATTGCGGATTTCGACGAATCTGTCAATCGCAACCTCGTTATCACCGCTCAACAAACTGCGATAGGCATTCAAGACTTCTCGCTTCAGCCCCTCGTCGAGTCGGTACTCATCCGAGAGATGCTTGCGAAACCACTCAATGCCACCCTCATCGAAGTCGACGCTGCCCATCTCGCGGAAAGCCTGCCCCAAAATGCGTGACATCTCTCGCGTCGACTTGGCCAGGTAAAGTTCCGATGTTGTATCCGGCGCATCTGAACACGCGAGCGCGAACAACGAAACCACGACGGCAAGTCGACTTTTTGTCATCACGCGTCCTCGCTTGTCTTTGGAATGAGCTTCAGCAAGCGTCCGATAGTCATGCCTTGTACGCCAATCGAGAACACGACGACGATGTAAGTCATGGTGAGGATTACGTCGCGCGAAGCGATCGTTTCGGGAATCATCAGTGCGAGCGCAACCGAAATACCTCCTCGCAAACCGCCCCAAGTCATGATTTTGACGGCGTGCGGACTAAAGGTACGCCAGCGCGCAAGTAGCTTGACCGCACCGCCGACGGAGACCAATCGCGCAAGTAAAACGAGCGGAATTGAGATCAGACCAGCCAAGATGTAATTGCCTTGGAAGGGAATGATCAGGACTTCCATTCCAACCAAGACGAAGAGTAATACATTTAAGATCTCGTCGACGAGTTCCCAAAACGTATCGACGTGTTCAATGACCTTGGGCGTCATCGCGTAGCGCCTGCCGGTGTTTCCAATTAGCAACCCCGCCATGACAACTGCCAGCGGACCTGAACTATGAACGCTGGCGGCCATCGAATAGACGCCGACGCACAAAGCTAACGTGATCAGAACTTCGACGTGGTAATTGTCGACACTCTTCATCAGACGGTAGGCCACGTAGCCACAACTCAAACCGATCACGGCGCTTCCCAAAATTTCTTTAGCCGCCAACGTGGCAATTGAAGCCGCGTCCATCTCGCCGCCATGTCCGCCGCTTCCTACGGCGATGGCGAGTAGAACAGAGAAGATGACGACGCCGACTCCGTCGTTGAAGAGAGACTCGCCAGCGATTTTCGTCTCCAAGCTTTTCGGAGCGTTCGCTTGCTTCAAAATCCCCATGACTGCGATTGGATCGGTCGGCGCAATCAAGGAACCAAACAAGAGACAATGCAGGAAGGGAAGCTCCAGACCGAGAACATTGCCGACCAACAAAGTCATACCGGCGACGAGTAGGGTCGAGACCAGAACTCCGATCGTCGCCAATCCGCCAATAATCCACTTCTGGCTGGCCAAGTCTCCGATGTTGACGTGCAGCGCTCCCGCAAAGAGCAAGAACGCAAGTAGTACGTCGAGCAGCGTGTGGGAGAAATCGACTTCCTCGAGAATGCGAACGATCGAAGCTTCGACCGACAATCCGAAGAGCGAGGCCAATTGCAGCGCTAGCGAAATGACTAGCGCGATGACCATCACCCCGATCGTCGTTGGCAGCCCGACATACCGATGATTCACCCACGACAAGATCGCCGAGATAACGAGCAGTAGCGAAAGGACGTGAAAGACTTCCATGAATATTGAGAGTTGGGCGCCGTCCGCGGCAGGTGAAAATCAAACCATAGCTAACTGAGATCAGCAGCCTCTGCGCCTCCCGACTTTACGCGCTCGCTCATGATCTGCTGCAATCGTCACCGTCTTTTTTTAAGTGGAGGTACCCAGCTCAAGCCCGCTAAGTGATAATGCCCCCATGCCCGAACGCAGCCGTGCGATCTCGACCCTCTTTTCCGATAACGTCCTTGTCGAAACCGGCACTCCGGGTGAGATCGAGGGTCAGTTATTCGCCGATGAACTTGAATCTGTCGAGCGCGCGATCAAAAAGAGGCGCGACGAGTTTTCTGCTGGTCGATTCCTGGCGCGCCGAGCGCTCGACCAACTCGGCTATGCCCCCACGTCGATTCCGCCCGCCGCAGATCGCTCGCCTATTTGGCCGACCGGTATCGTCGGAACGATTACGCACACGCGCACCTTCTGCGCCGTTGCAATTGCTGAGCTGCGCAATTCGCGCTGCTTGGGACTCGACGTTGAGGAGTACACACCCCTCAAACCTGAACTAGTCGAACGTATCTGCAGCGCGAGGGAGATTGCCTGGATTGAAGAACAGACCACGTCGCCGGACGAACGCGGGCGACTCGCAAAATTGTTTTTCAGCGCCAAAGAAGCCTTCTACAAAAGTCAGTACCCACTAACCGGTCGATTCCTAGAGTTTCAAGACGTTGAACTCAGCATAAATCTCGAACGACAAAGCTTCACTGCATTGGTGCGTAGCGAAGTCGACGAACTCCCGGCCGACCTTCGAATGCGTTCCCGGTTCCTAGAACTTGATCAGTTCATCGTCTGCGCCGTAGAAGCATGAATTCCGCGATCGCCCCCCCCCGAGCTGAATCGCTCGCCAGCAGCCCATCGAGTCGCCGAACGATTTCGGCCAGAGGCGATCAATGCAGCGGATTTAGGGCACATGTGATCCCGCAGCATCGTCCAAATACGACCCTCAATCGCCCTTCCTCACCTCATACGAGCGCATCAAGCCTTCGCCCTCACCATGCAACTGACTTTCGCACTGCTCAGCCTCTTGGTCCCCCAAGTTTCTGGCTCTGAACCCAACGCGCCTCAGCCATCTCGACAAATCGAAATTTCGCTCGAAGCAGGCCAAACTCGCCTATCGCTTAAAGAGCTTGAACTCGACGTCATCTATTCGAATCGAGAGGCGAATACGCTCACCGCGATTGCCAGCGACGCAGATCTCGAATTGTTGCGTAGCAACGGAATCAACTACACGGTTCAAATCGAAGACCTGCAAAAGTGGTATGCCGATCGCAGCGCGAACGATGTCAAGCAGTCGCAAGAAGCCCCCGCGCTTGGACAATGGCTGACGCCCGTTTACGGCCAAGGATCGATGGGCGGTTTCTACACACACTCCGAATACGTTTCGGTGATCAATCAGATCCGAAGTGCCTACCCGAGCATCGTGAGTGCACCGAGCTCAATCGGACTTTCGTTGCAAGGTCGCGAATTGTGGGCGATGAGCATTTCGGACAACCCGGGCGTCAGCGAAGGTGAACCCGAGTTGCGCATGGACTCTTTGCACCATTCGCGCGAGCCGATGAGCATGCATGCTTTGCTTTGGTACATGCTTTTCCTCGTCGAGAATTATGGAACCGACCCGATGGCCACTTACCTGGTCGATCGACGCGAACAGTGGTTCGTTCCGATGGTCAATCCCGACGGTTACGCCTACAACGAGAGCATTGCGCCGGGTGGAGGTGGACTGTGGCGCAAGAACCGCCGCAATAACGGCGACGGCAGTACCGGCGTCGACCTCAACCGCAACTACGATTCGAACTGGGGCTACGACTTGATCGGGTCCAGCACGAGCGGGTTCGATGAGACTTTCCGCGGAACAGCTCCGGGGTCTGAACCGGAAGTGGCGGCCATGATGAACTTCATCGGTTCACACAATTTTTCGACTGTGCTCTCGATGCACTGCTTCTCTAACTTGTGGCTACGTCCGTGGGGATACGACTTCGTCGTCAGTTCCTCCGAAGCTGAAATGGCTGAGCTCGGCACCCTGGCTACGGAGTTCAATCAGTACGCTTCGACGCCAGCAGTCGATCTCTATCCGGCCAACGGAACGACCATCGACTATGACCATGACCTCAACGGCGCCTTCGCTTACACACCAGAAATTGGAAGCAGTGCCGATGGATTTTGGCCGGTGCCTTCACGCATCGTACCGCTCGCAGAGGAAAACCTCGACGCACTGATCCGTACAGCCTTGGCCGCTTCGGTTTATTTGCGCGCGTCGAACCTCGTACTGACCGAAGTTGGCGACGGCGATGGACACTTCGAAGCCGGCGAGTCGATTGAGCTAGCGCTCACCGTTCGCAACAGCGGACGTAACGCGACGAATGGCCTCGTTATCGGCAGTTTGGCGACGGTTAGTCCGTTTGCAACAGCCGGACTCGGAACCCACAACTTTGGTGTGATCGGCTCCTTTGATGAAGCTTCGGTAGCGGGAAGCAGCCTCACCTTAGCGATCAGCGCTTCGGCTCCTTCCGGCGAAGTCATCGACTTCCAGCTGCAACTGTTGGAAGACGGCGCGACTCGCTCCATCGACCTGCAGTTGATTGCCGGTGAACGACGGGCCTACGTACGCGACGATTTGGAACTCGATCTAGGTTGGTTGGTTGGCGCCGCTACGGACACCGCCACAACCGGCATTTGGACGCGAACGGCTCCGACAGCTACAGACTTCAACGGAGATGCGTTGAATCCAGGAGACGACGCCAGCCCCGGCGCTGGAACGCTCTGCTTCGTAACCGGTAACGGACGTGGGAGCGCGGGAACCGACGACGTCGATGGCGGTTCAACAACGCTATTCTCGCCGCCTTTTGCCTTACAAGACGTTGGAGTCGCCTATGTCGAGTACAGCCGTTGGTGGGCCGACCTCAGCGTTGCCGACGATGTGTTACTCGTCGAAGTGTCAAACGACGGTGGTCTAAACTGGCTCGAGGTCGAAACCGTTGTCGCCACCCAAAACAGTTGGACACAAGTCGAGTTTCGCTTGAACGACATCATTGCTTTCACGAGCAATATGCAACTGCGGTTCATTGCGACGGACGGTGGAACGGGTTCGCTCGTCGAAGCTGGTATTGATGAACTCAAGCTCCACATTTACGACGTCGATCCCCGCGTGACGGTCTACGGAACGCAGGCAATCAACACACCCGTGAATATCAACGTGCTTGGTCAAAACGGCGATGGTTACGCCTTGCTCTTGAGCCCGGGCACCAATGACTTTCCGCTCACTGGTATCACCGGTAACTTCCTCCTGGACCCGTTCAACTTCTTCGTTCCCTTCCAAGGTGGTATCCCCGCCAATGGATTGCGCGAACGTCTAATCGGGATCCCGAATGATGGTGCTCTAATCGGCGCCACTATTTACTGGCAAGCCTTGGTCAGCGGAACGAGTGAGACCTGGCTCACCAACCGCGAGTCGATGACTTTCGAATAAGCTGCGGATTCCGCGCGGACCTCCCGAGGTCC
>JBLINP010000095.1:0-13869 GCA_047639415.1 Planctomycetota bacterium
CGCAGACGACCTTGTAAGGTCGTCGAGGACGCCAGTATCTGCAAAGTGCCAGCAGGAACCAATAGACCGGCAGTGCCGGTCGTTCGTGGTGTTTGGTCCGCGTGTTCATGAATAATTCGGGCTAGGTCTTGATTTAGCCCTCGCACTTGGAAAAGCGGCGTGGGCCGACGGCCTCGATCTGGAAAACTGGGCTGTACTCGAGGCCGCCGCTCGTTCTATCGGATGCGACGCGCACGATTTGAAAAACCGAGCAAATGCCCCAGACAACAAACAACTCTTGATTCAGGCCACATCTCGCGCCTTTGACGAAGGCGTATTCGGTGTACCGAGCTTCGTCTACGACAGGGAGCTCTTCTGGGGCCACGATCGGCTCGATCTTTTGTTCGAGCGCCTCGATGGAAGCTGTACGGCACCCTCACAAGCCTCATTCGCGAAACTGATCGAACGCCCGACGGGCGTTAGACGGCCCCGCACCAACTAGTCGGTGAGCGTCGCGATCACCGGAGCGTGATCGCTGGGCTTCTCGCCACCGCGCGCTTCGAGGTCGACCTCCACATCGGTGCAGGCATCCAACGCCGCTTGCGACATCAAAAAGTGATCGATACGCAAGCCCCGGTTGTCACGGAAGCCACGCGTACGGAAATCCCACCAAGTGTAGATTTCCCCTTTGTCCGTGAATTTGCGCAGAGCGTCGTGGAGACCACAGCTCATCAATTTATCTAGAGCTTCGCGCTCTGGAACCGAACAAAGAATGCGATCCTTCCACGCTTCGGGGTCGTAAATGTCGCGGTCATCAAAAGTGATGTTGAAGTCACCGGTCAGCACAACGCGCTCATTCATCGGATAGTGTCCATGCACGAAATCTGTCAATTGGCGCAGCCATTCGAGCTTCATTTCGTACTTGTCGCAACCAACCTCTTTCCCGTTCACGACGTACAGATTCAGAATCATGCAGCCGTTAATCGTGGCACCGATGGCACGGTGACCAACTTTGTCTTCATCGGTGTGAAAACCTCGCACAACATCTTCCATCGGATACTTGGAGAGAATCGCGACACCGTTGTAGGTCTTTTGACCGTAGGTCACGACTTGGTAGCCAAGCTCTTCGATTGCTTCGAGCGGGAATTGCTCGTCCACGCATTTGATCTCCTGCAGGCAGACCACATCGGGCTCGTCATCGGCGAGCCAAGGCAGGAGTCGAGGAAGGCGAGCGCGAACAGAGTTGACGTTCCAGGTAACGATGCGCATGAGGCAGTTGGGGGTAGGCTCGATCAGAGCAGGAGGAGTCGAGATTCAAGAATTTTGAGAAGGCGCTCGAGCCGAGTGGTGGAATCGCCTGGTCGCGCGGCTGACAAAGTCTGCGAAAGATTCTCCCGAGGTGGTAACCGAAGCTTCATTCGAACGTCCAAGGGTGGAGGGAGGGGGTGGTGGGCCAAGGAAATTCGAGCAATGGCAATGCTTTTGGAATTCGAAAAACAGAGGCGTCAGGGCTGAAACGCCGCCAAACGCCCGGGTTTGGAGCGCTTTCCCTTAAATAATGCCCTCCCCACCGACGCTGCCCCTGTTAGATCCCGCCAGCCTCCCTATCCTAGTCGCTCCAATACTACGGGTGGCCGCAATCGGCCCTCGCATTTCTCACTCAATTACATGACAAATAGCCGCCCCCCCCGGCGTCCGCGCGGGCGGTCGGGTTCTTCCAAAAAAGCTGCGGGCCCACAGGCCGAAGAGCTTCACCCGGTTGACGAAGTCCCGGATATCAAAACCTTCCGCGAATTCGCACTCGCCGAAGACATTCAAGAAGCCATCGCAGCGATGGGGATCACCGAACCCACGCCGATTCAGAAACTAGCGATCGCACCCGTTCTCGAAGGTCGCGACGTGATTGCCAAAGCCGAAACCGGTACGGGCAAGACGCTCGCCTTCGGAGCGCCGATGATGTCGCAAATCGAAGCCGATCGCGCCTCCGTGCTTGGGCTTGTACTTTGCCCGACACGCGAACTCGCGCTGCAGGTCTACGAAGTCATCGTCGAACTCGGCAAGCCGCGGGGTATCAAAGTTGCCCTCGTTGTCGGCGGTGATCCGATGCATCCCCAGGTCAAGGCCTTGCGCGATGGAGCGCAAGTCGTAGTCGGAACGCCCGGCCGCGTACTCGACCTCGCCAAGCAACGCTTCCTTTCATTCCCCTGGACCGAATTCGCAGTCCTGGATGAAGCCGACGAAATGCTCGAGATCGGTTTCATCGACGACGTCCGCAAAATCCTGGACATGTGTTCGGAAGATCGTCAAACGCTGCTCTTCTCGGCTACCTTCCCGCCGGAATTGCTACGACTCGCTCGCGATCACACCAAGAACCCGATCGAAGTCGCCACGGCCAAGGGCGTGGCTTCGGTCGAGAACATCACTCACTACGTCACGCAAGTTGACGAGAACGATCGCGACTCCACTCTCAAGCGCTTGATCCACTCGACGGCCGACGATGACGTCTTGCTCGTTTTCTGTGATCGTCGCGTGGAAGTTGAGCGCGTCTTGCGTTCGCTCGAACGAACTCGCTTGAACGTGAAAGCGCTACACGGGGGCTACGATCAAGCTGCCCGAACGCGCGTTATGGCCGCATTCCGCGACGGTTCGGTCAAAGTGCTTGTAGCTACCGATGTTGCCTCGCGCGGCTTGGACATCAAGCACGTCACGCACGTCATCAATCTTTCCGTTCCGCGCAGCATCTCAGCCTACACGCACCGTTCAGGGCGAACGGGTCGAGCCGGCGCCAAAGGTGCGGCGTTGACCGTTGTCGTGCCTTCAGACAAGCGCCGCTGGCGTGAACTCGAATCGCAAATGACCTGGAAAGTCGTCGACTTTGACGAGCGGCAAAGAAACGCTGCTAGTGAAAGTTCGTCCGACGATCCGAAGCGTCGCGAACGCAGTCGCTCGCAAAGTGATGCAACTGGCGAGCGCGAGTCGCGTCCGCGGAGAAGTGAACGCAGCCCGCGTTCGCGTGACGAACAAGAGACGTCGAACGAATCAAACGACCGCGAAGAGCGGCCGAGACGTGGCGAGCGCAGCAGCCGTCCGAGCGAAGACAACGAAACGCGGAGTGAGTCGACTTCCCGCGAAGAGCGGCCGAGGCGTAGCACACGCAGCAGACGTCCGAGCGAAGACAACGAGTCGCGGAGTGAATCCACTTCAAGCGAGGAGCGGCCGAGGCGCGGCGCGCGCAGCGGGCGTCCGAGTGAAGATAACGAAACGCGTAGTGAGTCGACTTCCCGCGAAGAGCGGCCGAGGCGTAGCACACGCAGTAGGCGTCCGAGCGAAGACAACGAGTCGCGGAATGAGTCGACTTCGCGTGAAGAACGACCGCGACGCGGTGCTCGAAGCAGACGTCCGAGTGCTGATGCTGACACGCAGCACGAAACGAGTTCTCAGGACTCACGGCCTAAACGCACCGAGTCCAGCCGCAGCAGTGAAGAGGAATCGACACCGCGCGTCAAAATGCCGGTTCGACAAACTCGACGTAGCGAGCACGAACGTCGGCAACGAGAAATGGAGCAGGCGGCTGCTGAACTAAACGCTCAATCGCAGGAGCAGGCACCGAATCAGGAAACCTCCGATTCGCGTGATCGAGCGGAGCGTCCGCGACGATCCCGTCGCACAACGCGGACTTCCGAAACGCAAAGGAACGCACCACGTTCCGAGCAAGCGGAAGAGCGAGCGCCGCGTAATCGTGACGCAGGTGAGAATGAAACTCGCTCCGACGAAGAGCGGCCGCGGCGTAAGGCCCGTTCCGCTCGAACTCGAAACGAAAATGAGTCCTCGCCGCCGTCCGACTCTCCGCGCCGCGAAAATCGAACGCGTTCAAGAAGTGAAAAGACCGAATCGGATAGCGATAGCCAAACTACATCGCGTCCGCGACGTACGGAACGCCCTCGTCGCACCGATACGAACTCCAAAACCACAAAGCCGGCCGAAAAGCCGACCCCCCCGAAACCCGAATCCTCCGGCGGTGGATTCGGAGCGGGAATCTAATCAAGCGCACCTTCGCTAGAGTAATTACGAATCATGGGCGGAAAGAATCCATTCATCGAAGAAGTCCAAGTGGACCTCCCCGATAAGAACTACACGGTCACCTTCATGCCTTCGGGCGAGAAGGTGGAAGTCGATCCAACAAAACTCCCCTACTCTCGGGAAGGCTTGCCCGGTTCGATCCTAGAGATCGCGCTGGGACACGACATCGATATCGATCACGCCTGCGGTGGAGTCTGTGCTTGCTCGACCTGCCACGTCATCGTGAGGAAGGGTTTTGATTCCCTGAACGAAGCCACCGAGGACGAGGAAGACATGCTCGACACCGCGCCTGGCATTCAACTGACTTCACGCCTGGCCTGCCAAGCTGTGCCGAATGGTTCCTGCGATATCGAAGTTGAGATTCCAAACTGGAATCGCAATCACGTTTCGGAAGAGCACTAGTCCATCTTCGGTAACCACCATGGCGAAAAAACCGGCACGATGGTTTTACAGGCTCGGTGGGTTAACAACCTTCATCGCCGTCGCTGAAAAAGTGAACCACGCCATGGGCTGGTTCTATCTGAATTGAACGCTCGTGCTCTCTGGAACGCTGCATAGCGGGTTCTCGACCAACTCGCGAGCCGCGCGAATAGGCTTCGTCAAACCCAACGACTCCCGCGTTACCGCGCGGCGTGGATGAGCGCTTCGGCGTAATCGATTCCGTCGGGCGTTCGGGAGCCGTGCCACGAGAGATACTCCCCGTCCGCAATGCGGAAGGTCGACTTGGGTAGTCCGGTCAGTTCGGCCAACTCGACAATGTGCTTGTCTTCGAAGGCAAAGGGCTCGGTGCAGAGAAACACTACGTCCGGCTTCGCGTCTCGAAGAGCTTCGATCGTGAACTCGGGGTACCGCGTTTCTAAATCTGCGAAGACATTCACGCCGCCAGCTTGCGCCAGCAGTGTGTGAGCGAAGGTATCCGCGTTGACGGTCATCCAAGGCTTGCGCCAAATCAAATAGGCGAAGCGAACGGCGCTGGCATCGGCTGCATCGCGTTGAACACGCTCGGTCCGCACTTCGATCTCGCGCGCAATCTGTTCGCCCTCAGTCTTCCGTCCAATCGCACTCGCGATCGACCGGCACATGTCCGCGGTTTCCTGCGCGTCGCGCGGCATGCTCGACAAGCACGCAATGCCAGCTTCAGCTAACGATTCGGCATCTTCGCGACGATTCTCCTCCGCATTGAGCAGAACCAAGTCGGGCGCCAACTCGACGATGCGTTCGACGTCGGGCGTCTTCGTGCCCCCCACCGTCTCGACCTTTCCGACCTTGTCCGCAGGATGAATACAGTAGTCGGTAATACCAACCAACTCTGCTCCACAGCCGAGATCAAAAACCAACTCAGTCAGACTTGGACACAGTGATACGATGCGCATGACGAGCTCTTCCTTCGATCAACCGAGCGTGCCTTCGAGCACGTCGAAGCGATAGCGCTTGCCGTCTTTCGCAATCCGACCAAAGGCACGCGTCGGATCGTGATAGAACAAACCAATCCATTCGCCTTCCGAGGCGCGCTCCAACCATTTTGAACGGTTGTCGAAAGAGCGTACGACGTCGATGTCGTAGGCCATGATGAAAGGCGGTTGAATGTGATAGCCAGTCGGAACGACGTCGGCCCAAAAGATGGCTGTCTCGCCGGTCGCATCTTCGTTGACCGTGATCACTGAAACTCCGTCCGAATGTCCCGCGGCTTCGTACATCTTTACGCCGGGCAAAATCTCGGCATCGCCGTCGACCGCGTTCATCAAACCCGCATCGACAACGGCCATCAAATCGTCGGGACGATAGGAAGCGCGCCGCACGTGATCGGGCTTCTTGGCGATCTCAATCTCAATCGCTGGCGCAAAGTGCTGAGCGCGCGGAAAGAGCGGGACCAACTTGCCATCGCGTTCGACGACCTGCGCGCCGATGTGATCGAAGTGACAGTGCGAGGCGATAACGTGCGTCACCTCTTCCGGTTTGATGCCACAAGCGCGTACCGAACTCTCCAAAGTCGTCTCGCGCTCGATGTGATAGATCGACTTCCACTTGTCCGACCAGCGATCGCCAAGCCCGACTTCGATCACGGCTTTCACATCGCCGCGCTCAATCAAAAAGGGCCGTAACGCGAGTAGGATCGTGTTGTCGGGAGCAGAAGGCGTCATGCCCTCCCACATATTCTTGGGTACGACGCCCCACATCGACCCGCCGTCGAGCCTCATGAAACCGTCGGAGAGGGCGGTGATCTTCCAATCGCCGGCCATCACTGACCGGCGCTCCCACGCCGGCGCGCTCACGATGAACGCAGCAAATCGCGTCCAATGATGATGCGCTGAATTTCGCTGGTACCTTCACCAATCGTGCACAGCTTGGCGTCACGCCACATGCGTTCAACCGGATACTCGCGGCTATAGCCATAGCCACCGAAGATTTGAATCGCGTCGTAGGTCACCTTCATGGCCGTTTCGGACGAATGCAACTTCGCCATGGCGGCGATCGGACCAAACTTACCGCCAGCGTCCTTCACGCGCGCAGCGTGATAAACCAAATGACGGGAAGCTTCGATTTGCACGGCCATGTCGGCCAGTTTGAACATCACGGCTTGTTGATCGGCCAGCGTCTTGCCGAAAGCCTCGCGCTCCTTGGCGTACTTCTTCGCGCAGTCATAGGCACCTTGCGCAATTCCCAAAGCCAACGCGCCAATCGAGATCCGGCCGCCTTCAAGAGTCTTCATGAAGGTTGCGAAACCTTCGTCGGCCGGGCCGAGCAAGTGATTCTTAGGAATGCGGCAATCTTCGAAGACCAGGCTAGCCCAGTCCGATCCACGCATACCTAGCTTCTTCTCGCCCTTCTCAAGCGAGAAGCCGTCGATACCACTCGGCATCGCGAAGGCGCTGATGCCTTTGGCTCCCTTAGTGGGGTCCGTGACCGCAGTAATGATGACAACGCCACAGTGATTTGCGTTAGTGATGAAACACTTGCGACCGTTGACGACGTAACTGTCGCCGTCGAGAACCGCCGTGGTCTGCGTCCCACCCGAATCGGACCCGGCGTTCGGCTCGGTCAATCCGTAAGCACCCATGTACTCGCCGGCGATCAGCTTGGGCACGTACATGTCGACCAATTCTTTGCTGCCCCAGGCGTAAATCGGATAGGTGCCGAGGCTGACGTGGGCGGCCAAGGTCAAACCGGTCGACGCACAAACGCGACTCAGTTCCTCGACGGCCAAGATGTAGGTCAGCGTGCCCATGTTGCTGCCGCCGACTTCCTCAGAGAACGGAATGCCGGGCAACCCAAGCTCCACGATCTTGTCCCAAGTCTCCGTCGGGAAGCGATGGTTCTCATCGATCTCTGCCGCGATCGGCTCGACGTCTTTTAGAGCGAATTCGCGGACCATGTCGCGAATCATCACTTGGTCTTCGGTCAGATCGAAACTGCTTTCGATTGCGGGCAGTTTGTACTTGGTCTCGGTAGCGGGGCTCATCGGATTCTTCTATCGGTGCTTTGGATCGTTCGGAATGACTCGTGCAAGAGCCGCTTCTTCCGCAATTGTCAATCAGTCTAATTCCAGGTTCCAACCGGACGTACGCCGCTTGTCACCCTTCTTGGTTTTGGTCTTGCCGTTAGTACTACTGGTCTCGCGATAAAACTCAACCGAGCTTCCGCTGCCGACCCACTCGATCAAAGCCGCGCGCGAAAACTTCCACTCGCGCCCAACCTTGCGTGCCGGGATGCTTTCGCTATGGAGCACTTTGTTGAACGTCTTGATGCTCACACCAAGCAGCGCCGCAGCTTCCTCGATGTTCATGATCTCCGGATCGTTGCTGCCGCTCATTGCTTGGCTCCTTCGATCGCCCAAAGCTTCTCAACTTCAGTTTTGATCCACTTCGCAATCTCAACCGTGTTCGTTCCGGGACCGAACAGCTTTGCAAATCCCTTCTTGTGCAACTCAGCCATATCATCGACTGGAATGATGCCACCGCCAGTCAAAAGCACATGCCCCATACCGCGCTTCTTCAATTCTTCGCGGATGCGTGGAAAGAGCGACATGTGAGCGCCAGACAAGATCGACAAGCCGACAACGTCGACGTCTTCTTGCAAGGCGACTTCGGCAATCATCTCGGGAGTTTGATGAAGCCCCGTGTAGACGACTTCCATGCCTTCGTCACGCAAAACAGTTGCGACCGTTTTTGCTCCACGGTCGTGACCGTCGAGACCGGGCTTTGCAACCAACACTTTTATTTTTCGCTTTGCCATAACTCAGAGGATCTTGGGCTCTTTGTACTCGCCGAATTCTTCCCGTAGCACTTCGGTGATTTCACCGAGCGTGCAATAGGCATGCGCCGCCGCAACAAATAGTTCCAATAGATTGCTGCCGTCCTTACACCCTCTGCGGACTCCCGCGAGAGCCTTATCGGCAACCTTTTGATTGCGACGTCTCCGCAGATTATCCAAACGCTCGCATTGATCGCGTTCCACGACAGCGTCGATGCGGTGGATATCGATTTCCGGCTTCGCGCCCGCTTCTTCCACGTAGGTGTTGACCCCGACAACCTTCTTCTCGCCCGACTCAATCGCGCGCTGATAGATCACCGCTGAGCGATGAATCTCTCGCTGAATGAATCCCGCGTCTGTAGCTGCGACCACGCCGCCCAGACGCTCGATCTCCTCGAAGTACTTCTCAGCTTCCGCCTCGAGGCGATCGGTCTGAGCTTCCACGAAGTATGAGCCGGCCAACGGATCGGCTACGTGCGCCACTTCGGTCTCTTCCGCGATGATTTGCTGTGTACGCAGCGCAATCTTCACGGCCTTTTCGGTGGGCAGTGACAAGGTCTCGTCCATCGAGTTGGTGTGCAGCGATTGCGTTCCGCCCAGCACAGCTGCCATCGCTTCCATCGCTGTACGAACGATATTGTTCTCGGGCTGCTGCGCAGTTAGCGACACGCCTGCCGTTTGAGTGTGGAAGCGAATCATCCAGGACTTGGGGTTCTTCGCGCCAAAGTCTTCACGCATCTTGCGCGCCCAAATTCGGCGGGCCGCGCGGAACTTGCAGATCTCTTCGAAGAAGTCGAGATGACTATCAAAGAAGAAGGACAGTCGCGGGGCGAACTGATCGACGTCCATGCCGGCGGCGATTCCGCGGCGGACGTACTCCAATCCGTTAGCGAGCGTGAACGCCAACTCTTGCGCGGCGGTCGAACCCGCTTCGCGAATGTGATAGCCGCTGATCGAGATCGTGTTCCATTGCGGCACGTGCTTGGCGCAATAGGACATCACGTCGGTGATCATGCGCAGCGCGGGCTCGGCCGGAACCAACCAGGCGTGCTGAGCTTGGTATTCCTTCAGAATGTCATTCTGAACGGTTCCGCGCAGCTTGGTCGGATCGACACCCTGGTTCTCGCCGCAAGCGATGTAGAACGCGAGCAAGATTGGCGCCGGACCATTGATCGTCATGGAGGTGGAGACGAGATCCATCGGGATGCCCTCCATCAACCTCTCCATATCTTCCAAACTCGAGATGGCCACGCCGACTTGTCCAACCTCTCCCAAACTATGGGGTTGGTCGCTGTCGTAACCCATCAAGGTCGGGAAGTCGAAGGCTACCGAGAGTCCGGTCTGTCCATGGTCGAGCAGGAATTTGAAACGCTCGTTCGTTTGCGCGGCCGTACCAAAGCCGGCGAACTGCCGCATCGTCCAAAGACGTCCGCGGTACATGGTCGGGTGAACGCCACGCGTGAACGGATACTGCCCCGGATAACCGAGGTCCTGTTCATGATCGATCGTGACATCTTCAGGTCCGTAAACCGGCTGAAGCTCCGAACCGGAGAGCGTCGTGAAATTTGCGTCTCGAAGCTTGGCCTGGCCAAAGGCTTCATCCCACTTCGCGCGCCCATTGGAAGCGACGACCCGCTGTGTAGTGGAATTCTTATCTTGCGTTGTTTGCTTCATCAACGAGCTACCTTTGTCTCCGAGTCCAGTGTGGATGATGAAAGCATGCCGCTCTTTACATCCTTCAAGATTCCACCCGCTACATCGTAAGCGGTAGCACCGCTTTCTAGGTCCTTTACAACTCGATCGCTGAGACCATCTGGCCCCCACATCGCTTCATCGAGCCGTTCCCCAACCACGCGTCGCACCTGCGCCGCCCGTTTTTCGAGCCGCACAGTCGTCAGACCGACTTTTTCCAAATGCTTCCGGTGCATGGCGATCGCGCTCAAAAGCTGCGGCAAGCCCTCGTTCTTCGCGGCAGAGATCCCCACCACGGGTACATCCCAACCATCGGTTCGAATGTTGCGCGTGTGCGTGGCCTCTTCGAGATCGCTTTGCAATCGATCGGCACCCGGCAGGTCGGATTTATTCACGACCAAGACGTCGGCGACTTCGAGCAGTCCGGCCTTCATGGCTTGGATGCCATCGCCGCCGCCCGGACAGAGCACGACCAGCACTGTGTCAGCGGCTCCAACGATGTCGTACTCGGCTTGCCCAACACCAACGGTTTCGATCAAGATATCGTCGAATCCATAGGCGTCCATCACGTCGCAAGCATCGACGCTCGCGCGCGCCAAACCACCGTGACTATCGCGGCTGGCCATCGAGCGAATGAAGACCCCCGCATCCTTTGTGCGGTCTTCCATTCGAATCCGATCGCCCAGCAGCGCACCGCCTGAAAAAGGACTGGATGGATCAATGGCGAGAATGCCCACCGTACGGCCCGCTTCACGTAAATGGCGAGCGAGTTCGTTCACCAAAGTACTCTTGCCGGCACCGGGCGGACCCGTGATTCCCAAACGACGCGCATGCCCAACGCGCTCCCAAATCCCAGCCAATACGACGGGGAATCCGGGATCACCATTCTCTGCCCAAGAGATCGAACGGCTCAGTGCCAATCGATCTCCTTCGCAAAGTTTGGCGGCGATGATTTGAGGGTCGCGCACGTGCTTTAGGCCAGAAGGTCCCGGGCGATAATCAGACGCTGGATATCCGTTGCGCCTTCATAGATTTCAGTGATGCGCGCATCGCGGAAAAGGCGTTCGACGTGGAAGTCATCCGTGTAGCCGGCGCCGCCGTGAATTTGCAAACACTCGTCCGCACAGAAGTTCGAGGTGATCGACGCGAACAACTTGGCTTTGGCGGCTTCGGGTGTGCAGGGCTTGCCCGAATCGCGAGTTGCCGCGGCGCGATGAACCAGCAAGCGCGAGGCATCGAGGCGCGTCGACATGTCGGCCAATTTCCATTGAATCGCTTGGAAGCGCCCGATCTCGCGACCGAATTGCTCGCGCTCCTTGGAGTACTTCACCGAGGCTTCCAAGCAAGCGCGTCCGATGCCGACTGCTTGGGCAGCGATTCCGATGCGTCCGCCGTCGAGCGTATCCATGGCCACTTTGAAGCCACTGTTGAGCTCGCCCAACATATTCTCTTTCGGAACGATCACGTTGGTGAGTTCCACCGAGCTCGTCGCCGATCCGCGGATGCCGCACTTCTTCTCTTTCGTAGCGATCTTCAAGCCCTCGGTATCACCGGGAACCAAGAGCGCGCTAATGCCGTGCGCTTTGTCTTCTGTCTTTCCGGTTCGTACGTAGATCAAGAATAACCCGGCGAAGTCGGCGTTCGTCACGAACAGCTTCTCGCCATTCACCAAAAAGTGATCGCCCTTGTCTTCGGCGGAAGTACGAAGCGCACCCGCATCCGATCCCGCGCCAGCTTCAGTCAAGCAATACGCTCCGAGCGTTTCACCGCTGGCCAAGGCCGGCAGGAAGGCCTGCTTTTGCTCAGCCGTACCGAATCGCTTGATCGGAGCGCCGAGCAAACTGTTGTGAACCGAGACGGTCACGCCCGTGGAAGCGCATCCGCGATTGAGTTCCTCAAGAACCACGGCAAGCGCCAAGTTGCCCATGCCCGCTCCGCCGTACTCTTCGGGAACCGTCAATCCCCACAGCCCCAGCTCGCCCAACATCTTGAAGACATCTGGATCGATTTTCGATTCGCGATCGTGCTTCGTAGCTCTCGGGATCAGTTCGTTGTCTGCGAAGTCGCGAGCCATGTCGCGCACCATCACAAGTTCTTCGTCTAGTTCGAAATCCATCGTCTTATCTCAGTCTTCAGATTAGTTGTAGTCGTAGAAACCCTTGCCGACTTTGCGACCAAGTCGACCGGCACTCACCATGCGGCGCAGCAGCGGACAGGGACGGTACTTCGAATCGCCGAGACCTTTGTGCAAGACCTCCATGATGTCTAAGCACACGTCGAGTCCAATTAGATCCGCGAGCGCCAAGGGGCCCATCGGGTGATTCATGCCGAGCTTCATGACGGTGTCGATGCCCTCTTTATCCGCAACACCTTCCATCAAGCAGAAGACGGCTTCGTTGATCATCGGCATCAACACGCGATTGGAGACGAAGCCTGGATAGTCGTTGGCTTCCACCGGCGTTTTGCCGATCGAGCGCGAGGCATCCATGATTGTTTGCGTCGTCGCGTCGGAGGTCTCCTGTCCGCGAATGACTTCCACCAGTGTCATCAGGGGCACTGGATTCATGAAGTGCATGCCGATGACTTTGTCGGGACGGTTCGTGTTCGCCGCGATCTCCGTGATCGAAATCGAGCTCGTGTTCGTCGCCAAAATCGTGTCGGCCGAAGTCACGCTGTCCAGTTGTTTGAACACCGTTGCTTTGACATCCGTGCGCTCAACGATGGCTTCCACCACGAGCTGTACGTCGCCAACTTCGTCGATCGTTCCGAGCGGCGTGATGCGAGCGTTGATGGCTGCCGCGTCGGCTTCCGTCAACTTCTCCTTCTTCACGAACCGCGCCAAGCTCTTCTCTATCGCGGCCACACCGCGACCGAGCGCTGCGGAATCGACGTCGATCAAACGCACGTCAGCGCCGTACGAGGCAAAGGTCTGCGCGATACCGTTTCCCATGGTGCCGGCGCCGATAACGGCGACGGACTTGAACATGCTGGTTGACACTAGAGCGCCTCCACGGCGAAGGAGACTGCGTTTCCGCCACCGAGGCAAAGTGACGCCATTCCGGTCTTCGCGCCCTTTTGCTTCATCGCGCTGAGCAAGGTCACCAAAATGCGCGCACCCGAAGCGCCGATCGGATGGCCGAGTGCCACAGCACCGCCGTTCACATTGATCTTGGCTGGGTCGAGCTCCAAAACTTTCGTCAGGGCACAAGCTGCCGCCGAGAAGGCTTCGTTGATTTCGTGCAAATCGAAATCGCCCGGCGCCATGCCGAGCTTCTCCGACAGTTTCTTGATGCTGACTTCCGGAGCCATCATGACCCACTCGGGTGCCACTCCGCCCGTGGCGTAACCGAGCACTTTGGCGATCGGCTTGCAGCCCAGCTCTTTGGCTTTGTCAGCACTCATCACGATCAACGCGGCCGAACCGTCATTGATGGACGAAGCGTTGGCTGCCGTCACCGTTCCGTCCTTCTTAAAGGCCGCGCGCATTTTGCCGAGGCTTTCCACCGTCGTGCCTTCGCGAATAGTCTCGTCCGTATTGAACGCAATCGGATCGCCTTTGCGCTGCTTAACTTCGATCGTGAACTTCTCTTCGTCAAAGCGACCGGCCGCCGTGGCCGCTACCGCTTTGCTGTGACTCGTCGCGGCGAATTCGTCCTGCTGAGCGCGCGAAATATCGTGCTCCTCAGCAGCCTTCTCGCCCGTGATGCCCATGTGGAAGTCGTTGTACACGTCCCACAGTCCATCGTTGACCATCGAGTCGATCATCTTCGAATGCCCGAGGCGAGCACCGCGACGCGCGTCGGGAATCAAGTAGGGAGCGTTGGACATGCTCTCCATTCCGCCGCACACAGCGACGTCGATATCACC
>JBLINP010000096.1:0-13775 GCA_047639415.1 Planctomycetota bacterium
GAACGGCATCGCCGACCGATTTGAAGAGCATGCGACTCGACAAGTCCAATCTGATTCCCGAACTCAAATGGGGCGGACAGGAGTTGTACGAGATCGCGAACAAGCGACTGCAAGCCTGCCTTCGATCCGGAAGTTCACTCAAATCCCTATCCGGTCTTTTCAAGGATGAACTGGATCTGGACTACTTGCGAGGCACGCTCCAAGTGCTCGGCACACCACGTTATTGCTTCGGGTTTCTGTCTGCCGTCATCATGGCGCACGTCAAAGAGTTGCCCTGCGACCTCGACAAAGACGACGAACGCTGGCGTATTCCGCGCAGCCGTTTTGACGTCGAACGAGCCGCGTGGATTGACCGTACCGGCTTGTTGCGTCGCACGATGAACTAGTGCTGTGTTCGGTGCGGGCAATGCAATTCGCGTTGTCCGCTTAGAAATAGAGCGCGCTTAGCCTAATCACTCTAACTCGACCTCCTCTGGTTGTGAGACCACAACCAGAGAACGCTCAGGTGACCCGAGGAAGTCGGCTAGCTCTGTCTAAGCATCAACGCGTGATGCGTCATCGGGTAGATCGATGTCGACTGAAGTTGAAACCTCGTCGTGGTCGTTCAACTCGAGCGCGTCGTCCATCTCGGGTTCGGGGCTCGGAAACGGCTCGATCAACTTGACTGGTTCGGTGTTCCCATACTGCTCGGAGAGCGTTTCAACTGTTCCGTTCGCCAACTCCACCTGCTCACCAAGAGCATTCAACCGTTCAAGTACGGATCGATGGGCGAGCAGTCGGCTCTCCACAATCGCTAGCTCCTTGCGCTGCTTCCCGGCCTCAGCTTCGAGTTGATCGGAAACCCGTTCGGCGGCGACCACCGCGTAGTTGCCCAGGATATCGCCGCACAATCCGCGAACACAATCCGGGAAGAAGCGTGCCACGTGAACCGAGATCATGTCTTGGAGCGCTTCAGATGCAGTGAGCCCAAGCCGCTTGGTCTTGGTTGCAACCGGCACGGCCAAAGACGGGCGCTCGGCCGGGCCGAACAGACGTCGGCGAACTTGCCCGCGACTCTTCATCGTCAACCAATCCCAAAAGACCGCCTTCTTGACCGGGACATCGTCCAAGTCGAAGGGTGCTTTGACACCGGCTCCGAGCACGCGCGCGTCGAGAGGCGCCAAACTCTGTAGGCCGAGTTGATCCAGTTGAATTTCGGCGGCATGAAGATCAGCTTCGATGCCTTCGGAGAGCATGATACCGGCGGCACCGCGCCCCACTCGTTCGGACAGCGCATCGTAGAGGCGCTCGCCCAATTTTTGTTTGTGCGTCGACAACGCGCTCTTGAGTCCGTTCACGACCAAGTGCTGCAAGCTTTCATCGTTCTTGAACCATTCGGAGAGCGTCTTTTCGAGCTTCACGGCCGTCGCCTCCTCGACTCCACGCGCCCATTCGCGCGTCAAAACTTCGAGATCTTTTTTGAGTTCCTCGAAGGCCGCTTGCCAATCAAAATCGCCCAATCGCTCCAAGGCTTCGAGTCGTGCCTTCGACAGTTCGAGATCGCGCTCAAGGCCGCGCACTCTATCGCTGAGTTCACCCAGGCAACGATGTTGGAGCAGCGAATGAGTTTCGGATAAGAGCGACGATGCACGCCGCAAACTATCACTCAGGAAGGCAACCAAATACTCCGTACTGTTCAAGTACTCGGTGAGGTCGCCAATGAAGGCTTCGAAGTTGGCCTCGCCGTGGCCCATCGCGCTATCGAACTGCGCCTCATGCGCACGTCCGCCCACTTCGAGGATGCGTCGACTCGCCGCTTGCAGCAAGTCGACCGGGTAGATGCGCAAGCGACCTTCATCAGCCGCCGCTTTCAAAGGCGCACTCATCGAAAGGCTTTGGAAAGCTTCAATGATTCGCTGTGGATCCGCGCTCTCCAAGCTGGGTGCCAAACTGCCGTCCGGTTGCAAGTCGCGCTTGCCCGAATCCAAATTCACCACCAAGAAGATGCGACTAAAGAGTTCGAGCAGTTGCGCGAACTCACTGAACACTTGTTCGAGGAACAAATTGTCGCTCTTGACGACGAAAATCGCGCAGGCGGCCGCATTGCGGAAGTCGCGCGTCATTTGGTCATAGCCAAACTTCATGCGCGCGTAGAGGCCGGGCGTGTCAACCAACACGGCGCCGGATTGCTCTAGCTCACCTGCGGGAACCTTGACGTCAACGCGGCGAATCGCCTTCGCAAAATGAACTGCCGGTTCGAAGACCTCACCACCCCGTTCGACTTCGCGAATCTTGTCGGCTAGTTCGCTGTGGGCGCGGTTGATCTCCAGGCGCAACGCGCTCGGATCAGTGAAGTGCTGAACTTCGCCGTTGTAGCGCGTGACAATAAAATGCAACGACTCCGAGTGAGAGACGAACACCATGCACGGGTAGGCCGGCAGCGCCGTGACCTCGCTAACGTAAGCCGCACAAACCGAGTTCATCAAAGTCGACTTGCCGCTCTTCAGCGGACCGAAGATCAGGACGTAGGCTTGCTGTTCAGCAACTTTGTCGACCAGTGCACGAAACTGCAGACCGAGGTCGAGCAGCTCGGGCAACAGCACCTTGCCAGGCATTCCATCTTCCGCTGCCTGAATCGCCTTAGAGCTATCCTCCAGAGGGTCGAGCAGCGGACGAAGCTTGGTGTCAAATTCAGTGCAAAATTGGCTGAGTAGAGTGTCCATCGTGTGCCGACTCCGTTGAAATCGGGACCTCGTTCGAGGTGAAGCTGCGGTTGACCGCGCCGTGATAATGCGCAACCCGAGTTTCCGATTTTGGGCGCCTAAATGCCAACGGATTGTGGGCCTTGCGCCGAACTTCCGATAAACGGCAATGTCGTGTTAAGAGAGTGTGTTGTTCACGTGAAACGGATGTGGATAAGCTCAGCGCAAACACGCGAAGCCGGTAACGCTCGACGTGTAAAAGAGAAGCTGCGGGTTGAACCCAGCACCTGGGCGAGGGCGACGAGTCTTTGCATCGCTCTCCTAACCGGATGTTCGTCCGAGCGCGCGGACACCAAGCCGCAAAGAGCGAGGTTATTTCGCTCGCTTCGCTCGAAGCCGTTCTTCGCGACGATTCAGACCACGCAACAGACGCTGCCGCGCCGTTCCGGTCAGACGCCCCGTCGCGATTTCGCGAATCTCTGCACACGCCGCCAATGCAGCTTCCAAATCTCGAAGTCGATGTTCAAAGAGCTTTGCCAAAGCGAGAGCGGCCGTCCCCGCCGCTTCCGGACACCCGCTCCCCACGCCCTTCAAGTCGGTCAAGGCGGTCCATTCTGATCGCGCGCGCTCCAGGTCCCCCATTCGCAGGTACGAGTCGGCCCGAATGAGCCGCAGACTCGACGGCTCCGGAACGCCACCGGCCTCGAAAGCGCGATCGCACCATTCGATCGCACGCTCGGACTTTCGCTCGGCCGCAAAAAGCCGGCCCAAACCCGCCGCTCGAGTCCCGTCGGGGCCCGAAAGGCCCTGACCGTTCTCACGTTTTCCGACCAGCGACCGCCCGGCGTGAGCGGCCAAGACGACCAGGCTCAAAACGTCGTCGCGATTGTGGCGGAAGACGTCTTCCAGACGGTGAGCGCGACCGGCTAGGTAGTCGAACCAAGCTTCCGGAGCGAAACTTCCAGGAAGATCATCCTGGCGCGCCACTCCCGTCAACTCCGTTTCCATAGTGCTCAAGCGTCCATTGCCGAAGCTGCGACCGTAAAGCCTTTGAAGCGGCCAGTACAAGTCCAAGTGGGGCTTGTCGTCGAAGGGCGGCTCGATGCCGTGTAGTTTCATTTTGTCTTCGAGCCGGTGACGGTCGAAGGACTTGCCAAAAAAGGAAACCACCGCGTCGGCGTCAGCCACACGCAGCGCAATTTCAAAGAGTAACGCCGCTTCCTCCGCTGGCGATCGCAAGAAGCCCTGCCACAACCGAAACTCGCCCGCTTCGAATGTGCCGAGCGCGACCATGAAGGAAATCGTTCCCGCTCCGCCGGACAGTCCCGTGGTTTCAATGTCGAGGTAGATGGCTTTGCGCAAATCCAAATCGGCGCAGGCCGAATCGCGTGCCAGCAATTCGAGCGCATCCCGACAAGCGTAGTCGATTTCGGAAAGCAGCCATTCGCCGTGCTGGTGCGAATCGGGATAGCGCAATTCCCGGAAGGCCAACTCGCCGAGGTCGGTCATCACGCTCACGATGTCCGCGGGTTCCCCAACTGTTTTTAGAGCAGCTGAACTTGCATCAACTTGCTTCGCACTCTCGCTGTTCGCGCGCTGACCCGCGCGCGATAAACTTGCGATCCGTGACGAACTGGATAGCTGACGCCGCAACCATTCCGGTGCTCCGCGCTGACGTTCCGCCTTGGGAAGTTCCGGTTGCAGCGGCTCTTTGCGATCGGGATCGCGACGCTGACGACGCAGCTTGTCGGACAGTTCGCTCACAAACCGAGCTCGCTTACAAAATTTGGAATGGGAGCATCTTCGAACGAGCCTTCGGCCAATAAGTGCTCCAAAAGCGTCAGAATCGTCTCTTTGGACAACGGTCCGATTTCAGCCGCCGGGCCGACACAGGCCGGGCAACCCGCGTGACATTCGCAGGACTCGAGCACATCCTTGGCCGCTTCGAGAATGGGTGCTGTATTGGCGAAGAGTGCCCGGGCGAGACCGATGCCACCACGGACGCGGTCGTATAAAAACAGCGCCGGACGTTTGAAGTGCGTCGACTTGATCTGGGTCGACAAACCGAAATCACCGGGCTGGCAGCGCAAGTACAGTGGAACCACGCGCCGCAGCAATTCACCCAAACCATGCCAGGCCGAGCCGCGGTCACCGGCGTGCAAAAACAGTTCGCTGGCGGTTTGTTCCGAGAGTGACAGCACAAAGGCTTCCGTGTCGATTTCTTCCGGCGGGAGGTGAATGTCTTCCGCGCCCAAGTTCTCGCGCGTGTAGAACCGGATTTTTTTGTAGAGCGTGGCTACGATCGTGACGTGAACCTCGCCACACCAAGTCGAATAGTCTTCGCAAGCGCCTTCGTCGCCAAAGCTGCCCAGCTCTATACCGGCAGCGTTTGATTCGACGACCCGCTCTTCGACTTGCTTCCAACGCACGCGGCGCTCTTCCAAGCGCAAGACACGCACTTCCGTATCGGTTTGCGCGTCGGTGAAGTAATCGCTATCGACCTTGCGCGCATAAGCACGACGATTCTGATAGTCGAAGTGCTCGATCTTCCACGTCTCACCCTCGACCAGATAAATCGCTCCATCGTGCACCGCGGTGATCGAACCCTCGCGATCGATTTCGCCAATCGCTTGTTTGGTCCCCGCGTCGAGCACCACCACGTTGTCGGGATCGCTACCGGCCAGTGAAACGTCCTGCGCGGGATAGGCATCCGCCGTCCAATACCAAGCGCCATCTTTGTAGTGCAGGAAAGCGAGTTCATCCGTGAGGTAGTCGAGAATTCCCTCCAAATGCGGCGAGGGGCCGAAATCCGTAACCTTCGCCGGTTCGTCGCCCTGCTGTTCCTGACGAAAGGGCAATTCGAAAGCTGCGCACTTCAATTGCTCGGACAGGATCACCAAATTGTCGGGATCGATGCCGATGGCTTCGCGCGGCTGATCGCTCAAGTACTCGGGGTTCTGCGCCAAGTACTGATCGACCGGATCGGAGCGCGCGATCATCACCACCAAACTCTTTTTGCCACGGCGACCCACGCGTCCCGCTCGCTGCCAAAAGGAAGCCTGGCTGCCCGGGTAACCAACCAAGACAGCCACATCGAGTCGACCGACATCGATACCCAGCTCGAGCGCATTGGTCGTGACGACGACCTTGACCTCGCCCGCACGCAAACCGTCTTCAATCTCACGTCGCAAGAGCGGCAGGTAGCCGCCGCGATAACCGCGGACCTCATCCGGTCGAAGTCCGTACTTCGTCGCGTTCTCTTTCAAATACAAGGTCAGCACTTCGACGGCCGTGCGACGATTGCAGAAGAAAATTGTTTGATGGTGCGGCCCGCAAACGGCTCGCGCGATCAAACGCGCCTCCTCCAGTGCGTTGGCTCGCAGACCCGCGACTGGATCGAGCATGGGAGGATTGTGCAGTGCGAGGATGCGTTCCCCCGCCGGTGAACCGTCTTCACCGACCACGTGAACAGGTCGTCCGATCAGGTTTAGCCCATGTAGCGCCGGATCGCGCAAAGTGGCGGATGACAGTAGGAAACGCGGATTGGAGCCATAGTGCTTCGCGATGCGCAGCAGTCTGCGCAACACATTGGCGACGTTCGATCCCATGACGCCCGAAAGCGTGTGCACCTCATCGATGACGATGTATTCGAGCCCGCGAAACAACTCCGCCCACTTGGCGTGATTCGGGAGAATGCCCTGGTGCAACATCCAAGGATTGGTCAACACCACGTGCCCGCGTTTGCGCAAAGTGCTGCGCACCGAGGGCGGCGTGTCACCGTCGTAGGTATAAGAGTGCCAGTCCTCTCCGAGCTCACCGATCAATGAGTTGAGCGCTTTCGACTGATCCTGGGAGAGCGCCTTGGTTGGGAACATCCAAATCGCGCGCGCCTGTCCATCGCTTTCGAGTAACGACTGCAATACCGGCGCCGTGTACGCCAAGGTCTTGCCCGATGCTGTCGGCGTACAAACCAAAACGTCCTTACCGTCGAGAGCGGCTTCAATCGCTTCGGCTTGGTGAGAATGCAGACGATTCATCCCACGCTTTTCGAAGAGCTGGACCAACCGGGGATCGAGTCGCGCCGGGAAGCTCGCACTTTGTCCCTCGCGGGCCGCAATGCGCTCCCAATAGACAAAGCGGTCGCGCAGCTCGGGGTCCGATTTCAGGACACGAACGATTCCGTCCACGTCGCTCGCCGCCCCTCGACGAGACGCGCGCGTAGTCACTTGTTCCTCTGGAACCGATACTCGTCCACCGGGATGAACCGGTGACCCGTCGGTGCTCTCTCTCGACTCAGGCAATGGTGATGAACTCAAGCTGTTAGCCTCCTGTTAGGGCTACACTCTAGTCAGTCGACTGAGCGGAGACAAGCCTACCGAAGCCCGGCGCTCGGGCGCTACTCGCTGGCGAAGAGTCCGGCGAGGCCCGACACGAGCCCCGGACGAATTTCCGCCCACAAACCGCCCACTTCGCAAAGCTCGGTCCCATCGACGAGCTCCAGCAATCGAAAACGCAGCTTCTCGCGGGAGTCCGATTCGATTTCCACTTCGACCGCCTGCTTTTCTTCGCCCGGATCCTCGACCAAGCTCAGCCAACGCCTCGCACGAATCGAGAGCAGACGATCAATTTGGTTCGCGAATTTTGTGGACTCGAGCGTCGTCCCCTCTGATTGCCAGTAGTTCGACTTTCGATTCAACTCGTAAACCAGCTGGTCCTCGCCACGCGTCAAACGAATCACACGTTGCTTGCGTTCGGTCAGTTTGTGAATCTGAAGCGATCGCAAGCTATCGAACGAGACCTTCGCTAAATCGGCAAGTTCATCCGAAACGAGCGACACCAAATCGTCGCCGAAGCGAAGGAACATTCGCCCGCGCTCGCCACCCTGCACTTCGAAATACGCGCCGAGTTCGCCACCGAAGCGTGAACCATCCTCGGTTTGGACTTCGATGATTTCGCGCGGGTCGCTAGGAATGAACTCCTGGTCTCGGTCGAGAAACACGGCGATTTCTGAACGCTCTAGCACAGCCAACATGTCACCAACTTTGCCTGCGTCAACCTCGAGCAATGTGCCTTCGCTCAATTCCTCAATGGGAACCTCGGTATCCTCAGTCGCGACCCATCTCGTCCCCGACCGAAACAAACGCAGCGCTTCTCCGCCCGATTCAAGCTGGATCGATGTCATCGCGCTGCGGTTCGAACGAATGATCAGGTAGTCGTAGAGATCTTCGAATGGCAACGTGAAGAAGCGCAAGTCGCGTTGACTCACTTCCCAGATGAATGGAAAGTCCTCGCGCTTGGCCAACCAAATGCTTTCGTCATCGGGCGGATGGCCAAATCGAAAGGCCACCGTATTGTTCCGAACGGACCGCAGTTCGAGCCGAAGCAGCGGTTCGGCCAAACCGTAGGCTTCCAATGCCCCCGGACTGTCGTCGTGAAAACGACTCACTCGAGCGCCAACCATTTGCTGGGAGAAGATTTGAACTGCGGTGGGTTCAAGCGCCACCTTGGTGGGCTTCGTCGCCATCCAACTCGCCCCGTCGAAGAGGGCTTCGAAGTCCAAGTCGTTTTCCCCCGTCGTCAAAGATCCTTGGCGAATGATTTCCAAGGGGCGCTCGAAGAAGGACATCTCCGTCATGCGGTTGCTGCGAAAGTCGCGCAGCGTTCCTTGTAGCGCATTGTCCAGCGATCGCACCGTTCGCAGGAGTCGGCCGCCGACGCTTACGTACATCGTGACGCCGTCGAGATCGATCGCTCCGACCTCCACCGTCATCCGCTTGGGTGTGGTGTTGCTCGCGTCACTCTCCGTGTCTCCGGATTCACGTTCCGTAACCGTGATCACGGCGCGCGGCGGATCCAAACCGAGCATGGCCCGATTCGTCGATTCAACAACTTCGACACCACGCAGGGTTCGAAACTGAGTGAACAGTTGTTTCACGAACCCGTCCGCTGCTGCGTAGGCGATCGGATCCGTTAAGTACCAAGCGCCTCGCGCGTCACTCTCTAAGCGAATTTGCCAATGACGCTCGATGTGTTCGATCTGAATATCCGCAATGCGATTGACGTCCACTTCGCTAAAGACGGCAAAGTCGACGAAGCCGTCCGGATCGGAAGCCGCTTCCTCTTGCTGCATCCAAACCAAAACGCCAAGGCCTGAAACGAGCAGCAATAAAATCAGGATGTTTCGAAACTGCATCGTTATCTCCGGCGGCGGAAGAAGGTCACCACACCAAGCAAACCAAAGATCGCAGGTAGCCCCCAAACGCTGCTGTGAAAAATCACAGACACGTCTGAGCCGCGGTTGAGATCGATGAAGCTTTGCTCGGGATCACGCGTGGTCACACCGACGCGAAAGTCGCGCTCGGCCAACCAATTGAACGAGTTCAGAAGAAAGTCTCGGTTCGTTGAAAAGGTGCTGTTGGAGAGGAAAGACGGACTCGCCACTCCGATTACGCGCCCTTCTCGTTTCGGCGCTTCTGCACCGCTTGGGTCGTCGACGCTCTTCGCAACTGGGAAAGTCGAAACCATCCCCAGCCGAAAGCGCCCGGTTGTTTCGCGATTGTTGTCCAGCACGTAGTTGAGCGCGAAGTTGCCGTCGGGCAAATCGCGCCAAGCATCTTGGGGAGCGTTCAACAGTTCGAGCAACAAACCGCCTTTGGGTGCGCCACCGAAATCGAACGAGCGACCGAAGACAAAGCGAACTTTGCGATCGCGTTCCACCAATGCTCGAGTGATTGGATGCTCGGAACTCAAACCGCGACCAGAGACGCGGAAGTCCGAGCACTGCGGTACGCCCTCAACTTGATTGCCGAGGTAATCGAGGACGGGAACGCAGATGATTCCGCGCGTGAGCAGCAGGCCGTAGCGACGCAAAATCGAAGTGACCGTACCCGCTTCCTCGTTGAAGCGATCTTCGGTCGCGCCGAACAAGCGGCCGCCGGCATTCACCCAGTTCGTCACGTACTCCGTTTCAGCGCTCGTAAACGGCTGAACGGGACCGATGATGGCCAACACATCGCAATCCGCGGGCACGGGTCCGTCAACGGCTCCCTCCCAGGTGCTGACGCCAAAGCCCTGTCGACGAAGCTCAGTCGACAACAATCCGAACTCGACATTTTCCGTACCGAAGGGATTCGCTTCACCGTGTCCCTTCGAAAAGTAAATATGCGGAGAATCCCCCGCTGTGACCTTCTTCAAGGCTTCCGCAAAGACTTCCTCGCCACGGAACGAGTGCAAGGTAGCCGGCCGTGGATTGCGCGGATCCGTACTGCCTGAATCGATGTTCGCAATGTCGCTGTACAAGCGCAGCACTTCTCGGCGGTCACCGTTGCTAATCACGATGCATTGAACTTCATCCAAACTCAATTCCGCCATCCGCGTCTGCGCAGAGGCGAGATCGTTCAAATCGTGTGCTTCAATCTCCAGCTTTTCGGGCAGTTGATTCTTAGCCACGAAAAGCAAATCGCTCATGCGCGACTGAGCGACGCTCGTCACGCCCCTCATCTGATCGGTAGCGGCAGGCCTAAAGAAGATGTCCACCTTGACGACTTGCTCCAAGCCTTCAAGCAACGCGAAAGTTTGCGGGTCCAGCGTGTTGCTGCCACTGACGGTGAAATCGCTACGCCAGCGCATTCGGCGCCATTCGGAGAGCTGCACCAATAAAGCGCAGGCAGCCACCGACAAAAGTAAGGCCAGCAAAACCTGAACGGCCAACCCCAAGCGCGTCCAGCGCCCTCTGCCCGACATAGCCTTCGGAGTCGGTTGCTCTTGATTCGACATTTCGGTTACCACCATCGCCTCGCTTCTAAGAGTCGCGTCGCTAAGAACAAGAAGACGCCCGTCCAACCGAGAAAGAAAACGATGTCGGCGCTGTCGAGTGCTCCGCGAACGAAGGAGCTTTGAAAGTGCCCGATGATGTCGACTTTACGCATCACGCTTTCGCGCACAGCGGGCTCAAGGCCTCGCAAGGCTCCTTCTAGAAAACCGAGTGACAACATCAGGATGTTGAAAAAGAAACCCAAGAAGGCTGCCAAGAGCGGCGTGTTCGTCAGAGTGCTGGCCACTAAACCGATCGAGGAAAAGAGCGCCGACAGCAAAATCATGCCGAGTAAGGACGCACCCATGTGTCCCCAATCCGCCGTCGCTCCCAAACCCTCGCAGATCGCCGCGTAAATCAAATTCGACGACCACAGCAAGCTGAGGAAACAAGTTGCAGCAAGGGCTTTGCCCGCAATCACCGAAACGTCACGAATCGGGGCTGTGAGAAGGAATTCGAGCATTCCGCTGCGCCCCTCTTCGCTGATCATGCGCATCGTCAAGAGCGGCGGAAGCAGGACCATAATGACCCAAAACAAATAACCGCCGCCCAATGCCAAGCTCAGTGAATCGCCGACATTACCGCCCGTGCCCTGAATGTAGAACGTGAAGTAAAAACCGTTCACGATCAGGGCCAATAGAAACAGAATCCATCCAAGAGGAGTGAGGAAGAGCCCCGCCATCTCGCGACGGAAAATGATCAGCATCCCTCTCACGACGGCTCCTCGTCCTTTGCTTCTGTTCCGGTGCCTTTGGGTTGACCCAAATCGCGATCTCGACCGAGGTCGAATGGATTGAGGTTGTAGACCACCTTCTCCGGCGCACCTGGTTTTGGCGGGCTGGTGGGCTGCGCTACGGGCAGTTCCGAAAGAACGGGAATGTTCTGAATCTCAATCATCCCGCTCGAACTTGGTTGTGCAGCCGGTCCATTCGAAATTCTTGACCCGGAGCCAACCGGTCCATCAATCTCGAATGCGATACGCGAGAAAATGCGCTCGAGATTGGGTTGTTCAAAAGAAAGCTCGCGCAGCGCCCAGCCCTTAGCGGCCGCAAGCGCACCGACATCTTCGCGCATATCCGATTCGCAGCGAACGCGAAAGACACTGTGAATGCCCACACGCTCCAACTGATCGACACCATCAACACCAGGAATGGTCCCCATCAAACGCGCAGCTTCATCGGGATCAGGCATGAAGGCTTCCAACGAAACCACGCTCTCACCTTTGAATTCCTGCATCAACTCGGCGTGCGTGCCGCTCGCCGCGATCCGACCCTTGTGGAGGATAATCACGCGCGGACAAACCGCTTCGATCTCCGGCAAAATGTGCGAAGACACGAGCACGGTGTGTTCTTCCGCCAACTCCTCGATCAGTTTGCGCACACTAGCGCGCTGCAACGGATCGAGCCCACTCGTCGGTTCGTCGAGAATCAACACGTCGGGTGAAGGCAACAAAGCCACGGCTAAGCCAGCGCGCTGACGCAGGCCCTTGGATAGGTTCCCGATCAAATGCTCTGCGCGATCGCTGAGCTCAACGCGCTCCAGCACTTCGCCAATCCGCTGCTTCAATTGCTTGCGCGGCATGTGGTGCAAGCGTCCCTGAAATTCGAGCATCTCGCGCAATCGATGTTCGCCGTAGAGCGGCACGCCCTCCGGCAGGTAGCCGATATGACGACGAGCCTCCAAGGACTGACGAAGAACATCGAAGCCCGCGATTACGACGGAGCCACGCGTGGCGGGCAAAAAGCCGGTCAGCATCCGCATCGTCGTCGTCTTGCCTGCACCGTTAACACCCAGAAAGCCCGCGACTTCGCCCTTCTCAAGTTCGAAGTTGAGGTCTTCGACGGCGGTGAAGGAGCCAAAGGTACGTGTGAGTTTCGAAACCTTGATCAATGGAAAACCGAGTCGTAGAGGGAGATGGAACGGCGCACTAGCTCAGCCAGCGCACTGATTGGCCGACCAAACTAGTTGGAGTGCGGAGAGGGATCTACAGCTGATTCTACAGAGTCGCCAACATTCGTCGAAAGCCGGCTATTGGGCGGCCAATCAGCCTTTTTAGCCCTGAAATCGGCGGGCGATCGCTCCACCCGACACCAGCCTCATTCGACGTCAATGCAGCGGCCAGGGGTAAGAAATAGGAGGCGCTTTGAAATCGCCTGGGAGAGAAGCCCGGTTTGGGCCGCAACGACCCGTGCGTAGCCTTCCAATTGTGGGCGATAGAACTCGACGCTTTCAGCCAACCCCGCTTCTCCAACGCGATCGGTTTTGTAATCGAGGATCGTCGCCGCGACGACCTGCTCGCCCCGATAGCTCAGTACCAATCGATCGATCGACCCAGTCCACAGCGGGCTTGGCCTCGTCTCTTCCTCCGCCCTTTCGAGTTCAGCTTCATCAGGCAGAATCACAGAGAAGCGAACTTCGTTGTGAACCGTCAACCGATCCTCTTCCAGCTCGCCGAAACCATCACGCGAAAGCGCCATGTGAACCTCCGAACACTCGAGCGCTTTAAGCAACTCATCGAAGGCTTGCTCGCGAACGGCAAGATCCGGTTCGATCCCTTTTCCCAAGGCCAACATTTGTTCGCGGTCCGTTTGGAAGTCTTCGATCCATTCCAGCTTTTCAAGCCAAGCGTGAATCAGTGAACCGCGTCTCGCTCCTCGGCGTGGTGCAAGCAATCTGCTCGCATCAATCGTGCCATCACCTTCTTCATGCGACGGGCTTCGACGCGGCAAGCTGCGCAGTTTATGACTTGTCGCAAGACCAATCGGCTTCGTTGCTTCCACTAAATTGAGTGGATCAGTAGCTTCAACTTTTACGGACTTTGCCCAGTCTTCTGAACTTGTGGAATGAGTCCAGATCGGGCCTTCTGCATCCGCGCCCGCAATCTCATCGGGCGGCAATGCAGCCAAGACAAAGTCTGCAAAAGAGGGCACCTTGCCATTGCCACGGTCTGACCGATTCGCGATCAATAGTTCAAGCCGACGTGCGGCCCGAGTCATTGCAACGTACATGGTCGAAAGCCCGTCGCCGACAATGTTCTGCGTCGCTCGACCATACAACTCCTCAAGGCCGGCGTGGACTTTCAACGACGCCTTGTTTGGTACTAGCGAGACCGATTCTATGAGTCCATCCGGGTTGGGACGGTGAGTCAGTACTCGATCACGCATCCCCACAATGTTTCGATCCAAGTCGGGGAGTAACACACATTCGAACTCGAGCCCCTTGGATGCATGAATCGTCATCACGCGAACTCGCGCACCGCCCGGCGCTTCGATTCTTTCCTT
>JBLINP010000097.1:0-13713 GCA_047639415.1 Planctomycetota bacterium
GGGATTTGATGCCCCCCTTCGTCGCTCGCAACGAATCGTGAACCAACTTCGATCGGTGCACCTTCGGGGAAAGCGGAACGCGGAACCACCTCTACGGCTTCGTCGCTCTTTTCGCCGTAGCCGTCTTCGGGGGGGATAGCGATCTCAATAAAGTCATTTTTGACCTTACCGATGAGCGCCTTTTCCAAACCGGGAACGATGTTCCCGCCTCCATGAATATAGAGGAGCGGCTTGCCGCCTTTGCGGTTGCTGTCGACTTCCTCTCCAGAGATGGTGAGCGTGTAGTAGATTCCGACGACGAGTCCATCGGCGACGGCGAGTGCAGTATTTGACATAGCGAAAAAACGGAAGGGGCGGGATTCTTGGGATGTAATCGAAACGACCGAGGGTCAAAAACGGCGGCCGCGATGAGCAGAGACTTTACAGAGACCGACTGCTAATGGTTGGCCAGAATCCGCTGACATTTCAATTTTGCGCTATGTGATTCATTCAACCCACCTCCAGCAGTCTTCCAATCGCTCCGCACGGTCTTCTTCGACCAGCTTTTCGAGCCCAGCCAAAAGGGATCTTCGGGCTACCGGCATCAGCTCTGGTCGCACGTCCTGGTAGACCTGGCCGAGCAATGCATCGAGTTCGTGAAGCCCGGATTGAAGCGCATCGACCAACTTTTGCTCACGCTCGCGTCGATGCTTTAAAAAGTAGCGCACGCATGCTTGGCCGTCTTTGACCGCCGGACCGTGCGCCGGATAGAGCACGCCAAACTCCGTTTTCGCCATGCGCTCGAGGCTTTCCCAATAGGTGCGCATATGCCCCTCGGGCGGATCGATAACGATCGTCGAGAGCGTCGAAACCAAATCCCCCACCATGGCCGCGCCGTAACGATCTTCGATGAACACCAAATGTCCGCGGTCATGGCCCGGCGTGTGCATCACTTGAAGACCCCAATTCGCCGTTCCGTCTGGTGCGATGCCCAAATCCAGTCGATCTCCGTCCGCGAGAGCTTGAGAGCCGAAGGGCATGGCTGGCAATCGCCCGAGAGTGAGTTCGTGCGCCAATACCGGCAAGTTGTAGCGCTCTGCCGTTTCGACGACGGAACCGATGTGATCCCGATGGTGATGGCTAACGAGCACGCCTTTGAACACTCGCCCGGCCGCAAGCCAATCGTCCATCAATCGAAACAATCGAGCGCGTTCACTCGCGTCCCAGGTCGCCGGGTCGATTACGTAGACATCTTGCTCGCCGACTAAATAACAGTTGGTCGTCGTAGCTGGTGGCAAGGTCGGCGTCGCCAAAGAAGCCGTGAAGATTCCGGGCGTGTGCCTAACCTCACTGAGACGTCCTCTCGCGATTTCGTCGCAGCGAACGCGGGCAACTTCGAACGCTTGCTCCAATGGAAACTCGCATAGGCGTTGGAGCAAGAAGACGAGCGGCGGCACCAAAAAGAGTTCGCCCTTTAACCAGAGCTCGAACGCGGCGGCGGGCGTAAAAAATTTGCCCTTGACCAACTCGCCGTGATCGATGATCGGATCTTCACCGTGCGGAAGGTTGAGGTGAAAGAATTCGGTTTGATATCGGACGGGTGCAAAGGGCGGCGTGGTGAGCGTACAGATGTACTGCAAGCTTTCAGCGGCTGGCGCTTCGATTGGGTGGTTTTGAATCAAGTCGCGCCAACTCGAATCATCGTTATCTAAGAGCTCGGCTCGAAGATCGACACGCGATGTTTTTGTCGATGACACGAGAGCTCGACCTAGCTCTGGAATCGCGACACCCGTTTCTTCGAATAGTTCGCGCGCCGCGCATCGCGAATAATCCGAACGTCTTGGCATGCCCTGTTCTGCCTCGCGATCGACAGCATCAATCACTCCGCCGGGACAGGCCCAATAGCCTCCGAAAAACTTCAAGTCTGGCGAGCGCTCCACCAAATAGACTTCACGCCCTGAGTCTCGCGTTAAGAGTACCGCCGACGAATATCGAAACTTGACCGCACTCACTTCATTCCCTCGATTCGCTGCTCGGATTGCTGCTCGGATTGCTGCTCCACAAGCTCAAGCGCCCAACCGCGACGCACGAGACCTATCGATTCCCACAAAGCCGGGACGGTTTGTTCAGCCAACTTCCAAATGCCCGCACCGTTCGGATGCTCGAGATCGCTGCGCAGCATTTCGCGATTCGCTCGCACACCCACGCCGAACTCCGCCGCGTGTGCGACGGCATACTTTTTGATTTGCTCCGAAAGCATCGCGACGCTCTCTTCCTCCCGCTCGATAGTCGGCTCTAAATTGGCCAGAACGAATACTCGCAATCCTGCCCTACGAGCAGAAAGGATTATGATTTCAAAGCTTTGCTGAACTTGCTCAAGCGGTCCCTTTGCTTCTAAATTTCTCGAACCGCGCTCGAAAACAACGATGTCGGCATTCGCCGCGATCGCCTGCTCTAGAGCGAGAGCCGCTTGCTGACTGTTTTGGTGGCAAACACCTAGATTGATAATTTCGGTAGCAACTTTTTCATTCACAAGCATCTCGCCCACTCGATCCGGAAAACTGAACCGCTCTTCCAACTCCCCTCCAGAAGTGAAGCAGCCGCCGACGAATGCAATTCTTACGCTGCGTTGGCGCACCTTCACCAAGGCGCTCGCCAAAGGCTCAGCTTTGAAGTTCGGTCGAGTTCGCCGCAGATTGGCCACCAGAAGATCCACCATCGATCCGTAAGAAGCCACGCCTTCCGACTGTCCTTGACTCTTCAAGTAGCCGTGATTCACGCGTCGTGCGACGGCCGTAAATTCAGTACGTTCACGCGCCCAAAAGTCATCGATTTCCTGCAAGTCCCGGCGAACGGGTTCGCCAACTCGCTCGATCAAACTTGAAATGTTGCGCCGCTCTTTGCCTCGCAGAGCAGTCAGTACGTACCGAAACGCAGCCAAGCGTCCCGAGTAGCGCATGCTGGCGTCTTGGGACTGAGTCGACGCGAGGTAGGCGAGAAAGTTCGCTTCGTCTTCGCGAGCAAAGCCCAAACTGTGTGCCAACTCGTGACACGTTACAAAGCCCAGTTGCGAGTCGGGAATTTCGCCATTCACGTGCGCCTCAGCAGTCAGCGGAAAGTAGATGCCGCTGATTCCGGACGCGCTCATCAAAAAGGATGATGCCGGCCTCCGCGAGACGCCCGGAACCGAATGCAAGCTGGGATGGATATCCGAACATTTCGCGAAGGCATCGCTCGCCAGCTTTTGAAGCTCGGCCCGCGTGTTGGTCTGACGCGAGTGACCGTCCCCGTCTTCCTCCAAAGAATGTCGAAGCTCGATCAGCTCATCTGCCAGGGCTGCAGCCAACTCGGTGAGTTCCACCACCTTGGGCGCCGAAGCATCGAAGCCAGCGACTTCCGCGAACGGTTGCCGCTGGTGATTGAAGCCCCAGCTCGCGAGATAGAGGCCATACAGAATTCCCGCAGCTCCGGTGAGCCGCAGTGCCCCGAGGCCGAGCGATTCGAGACGCTGCCCCACTCGCTCACCGGTCGGGCCGAACAGACGCCAAAGGGTCCGGACGAGGCCGAAAAGCAGCCGGAGGACTAGCAAACCGACAAAAATCTCGGCGAGGGAGATCGGAAATTTCTCGGAGAGCGAGGCCAAGGCCGACGCCGCTCGGGGAAAGAAATCCTGGCTGTAATGCTCCTCAATCCAGACGGAATTTCGCCCGGCGAACAGTTGAGCGAGCCAGCCGAGGGGCAATAGGAGCGCCGCTAGCCCCGGTCGAATCCAATCCATCAGACGAACTTTGCGGATTTTCTCCTGATTCGGAGTCGCTACAGCAGGCCCCTCGCTTTGTTCGTTTTCCGGGTTCGACATGGAATCGGGACACGTTAGATCCCGAACGAGATTCTCCCATGAAGAGCGCCGAATGCCAGAGCTTCGAGAATGCTGCCGCCTAGAACTTGCCGCTCCGCGAATTGCGTGCTTTGCTTTGCGCATGTCAGCGCCCAATAAAATCGTCGTCACCGGCCACCTAGGCTTTATCGCCTCGGCCTTCTGCCAAAATTTCAAAGACCAGTACGAGATCGTAGGGATCGATTTTGCTGGTTGGGGATCCCTCCAGAGCAACCTGCAGCCCGGCACGACCGATGTGCGGGCAGACATTGCGGATAGTGCTCGCATGACTGAAGTGCTCGACGAGCACCAGCCGGAGGCGATCATCAACTTTGCGGCCGAAAGCCACGTGGATCGCTCCATCGACGATGACCTTTCGTTCTGGCAGTCGAATGTGCTCGGCGCACGCAATCTGGGGCTCGAAGCTCACAAGCGCGGCATTCGATTAGTGCACGTCTCGACTGACGAGGTTTATGGCGATGCTCTCGAAGAGAACGCGGCTTGGACGGAAACGTCGCCCATCTCTCCGCGCAATCCTTACTCGGTGACCAAAGCGGCTGCCGAGCTGATGCTGATGAGTTACCACGGCACCATGGGACTCGACGTCGTCGTGACTCGAGGAGCCAACACGATCGGTCCGCGTCAGTTCCCTGAAAAGGCCGTTCCGAAAGCTGTGACGTGTTTCCTTGAGGGCCGTCCCTTCCCGCTTTTCAAAACGCCCGCGCAACGCATGTGGATGCACGTGAACGATCATGTCTCGGGCATCGAAGCTGCACTGCGCAAAGGTGTTGCCGGCGAGGCCTACAACATCGCGCCTTCGGAAGCTTCCGAGGCTTACACGCACGATGTGATCGAGCGCGTTCAGAAAATCGTCGGCAAGGGAACTACCGAAGCCGTCGAAGATCGCAAAGCCTATGACCTGCGCTACTGGATGGAAGCGAAGAAGGCCGAACGGGACTTGGGCTGGACGCCCACATTCGATCTTGAGCAAACGCTCAGCGACACGGTCGGTTGGTATCTCAGCAATACCGATTGGCTGAAGGAAGCCAACGGCGCCTTGGCCGCGGCCAAGTAAGACTCGCAATCATCGAGCAGATTGATTCTGCTCGATTCGATTTTACGCTGCAGCGTTCTGACTCTCATCACCTTCCAAATTGGCGAGGAAAGCTGCGTGAGCTGCTGCAATGACATCTGCTTTGGCTTCGTCGGAGAGTCCTAAGAAGTCGAGTTCAGCGTAATTCGATTGCGACCAGTAAATTCCGGCCTTGCCCATCGAGAGATTCATATCGAGGTTGTGCGCTAAGGAAACGAGCGCTGCAGAACGACCGAATTTCTCGTTGTTCTGGTAGTCATGGTGACAAGCGGCTACCGAGATAAACTCCTCGGACAACTTCCAGCCCTCGGCCATGATTGCGCCAGTGCGCTCGTGATACTCGAGGTAGGTGCGCCCCACCAGAGTCGGTGTCACGTCTCTGGCATCTTTGATTTCGCGTTGCAACATCGAGAGCAATGCAATCTTGCCAACGTCGTGCAACAAGCCCATCAAGAACATCTTGTCGGGTGCCATACCGCAAATCGGTGCCAGTGAACGACAAATGACGGCGACTGAATAGGCTTGTCGCCAGGTTTCCTCGGCGTAGCTTGTCAGGTGTTTCGTCCGGAAGATGACCTGACGCATGGAGAGCGCCAAGATCAGCGAGCGCAGCTCGCGCATGCCGACGCGCATCACGGCTTCGTGCAATGTCTCGACGGGCTCTTGAGTCGCGTAGAGAGCCGAGTTGGCCATCCGCAGGAGTCGCGTTGAAAGTACCGGGTCCGTCGACAAACTCTGAACGATCTCGGGAATCTCGCTGGAGGGATTCGCGGCCAAATCCATCACAACCATGCTCGTCGATGGCAGGTGCGGAAGATCGAACTTACCGTTATCGATGCGTTCACCAATTTTGAGCAGGATCTCGTGCTGACGAACGCGAAGTTTAGCCAAGGCCACTTCTTCACTTTCAAGCCCACTATCTTTGATAGGTTCCGGCAAGCGAGCAAAGCCGTTTTCATCGAGCTCAAGCTGGTCTCCACTCGACGATCCGGATGCGCTTTCGTTGTCGAGCCGACTTCTACCATCGGCCACTTCATTGCCGGAAGCTCGACGATTCACTCCGCCGGGTTTCCCAAGCTGAGACGAAAGAGCGGGCGCAGCGGATGCGCGCGTTTTGCGCCTTTCTTCACCTGAACGGTTCCGCAATTTCGAGCTCAGGCCATCTAGTTTGGAAGACAACCACTCAGTGACGTATTTTGAAAACTTAGCAAGCATTATGAATATCGGGCACGGAGGCAGGCCTTTATCAGTATCGGACGATTTCAAGATCTACTAAGTCGCTTGGTGCTTTTTTCCGAAGTAGAGTGCACAACGCTTAAGCAATCCCGATTAGGTGTGAAATGTTTTCCACCTTTGCAGTCCTTGCGTCGACGGCTCATCGAGAAAATAATGCTCAGCGAATGCTAGCGCACCTTTATCCCCACCTGGGTCCATTCCGATAGGCACTGAACGCCGCTCTATAAAAACGAGCCGGTGCACAGCGCATGGCGGTGAATACGACACAATCCGGATCGAGCCTAATCGCATGGCTCTCACTCATCGCACTTAGCAGTTCCTGTGGAGGCGGTGGAGGCGGCGCCGCCGCCGCTACTCCCGAAGTCGTCGTGACGAGTGCACAATTCGCATCGTCCATTTCGCAAGCACCGGAGACAGCCGGTTCGGTAGTCGTCGAAGTCGAGCTTACAGTCCCATTCGGGACGCTCCTCGAACCTCTGGAGTTTTACGTAACCGATCTGGGAACCGGAAGCGCATCACCGGGGACAGATTACATCGCGCTTGGTGCATTGACGTTGACCTTCCCCGCTGGCGCACAAAATGGTGATCGCCTGTCCGTGACCTGGGTTCCGCTGGATGACGGATCATCTGAGGGCAACGAGACCTTGAACTTGGCGCTGTTTCCGGTGGGAGATGCCGTCGTCGTGGGACGCGCATCTTTGAGCGCAGTCATTCTCGACAACGAGAGCTCGACACTCTTGGTAGAAGAAGGCTCGCGAGGAGGCAACTTTGTTCCCCCGCTCGCAAACATTCCAATGGGGCATCAAACCATTGGCATTCCAACCCAAACGGGCATCGACGTTTGGCTGGACAACATCGGCGTCACCTCACTTCGAATTTCAGCGCCTACTTTAGTCGGCGGCGATACCGACGATTTCGTAATCGAAACTCCGATTCAAATTGGTTCGACGGCCGTGGCCGCCACACCTCCGGTGGATGTGTTATCTCCGCTGTTTGGAATGAGCGCTGCCATGGGCAGGCAAGCGAGTAGCATTCCCCTCCAACTTTCGAATGATCTGCTCGATCAGCTGGAAGCTCACGAACGCGTCATCCTGCGCGGCACTCCGATCCCCGGCCAAGACCCAATCGACTTCCAATTGGAGCGCATCCCCACTCCCGTTCGTGTGGACGCAACGCTCGTCATCGATGGTGAAACGATCGAAGGCGGGCTTCGCTCGATCACCAGTTCCGGCAGTAGTTGGTCCGGTCACATCGTGGGCGATCCCGATTCCAAAGTTCATCTCTCACTCTCCGAAGCGGGTTCCCGCGGCTGGATTAGACCAGGTGACGCAGACGCAGAGCTTCTGCACTTGCGGGCCGGCAGTACTTGGGCAGCGCCATCGAGCTTGGTTCGCAACTCCATTTTGCGTGGAGCTGAAGCTGGAAATGTTGCCGAACTCTGCAGTGGCACCCGCGAAGTCCCCGGACAAGAACGCGGTCGATTGATTCCCGCTGCGACGACCGATGGTGGCAGTCACGTGCCCTACGTTTGCCGCCTCGCTTTAGAAACGGACTACCAGCTGTACGAAAAGTTCGGCGACCCCGCCTTGCTCGCCACCTACGTCACGCAACTGGTCGCGGCCGTTAGTGATCGCTTTCATCACGACATCGCGACGACTTTTGAGATCGTCTACCTCGGCATTCATACCACCCCCAGCGATCCGTGGACCTCGCAAGATTCGGGCGGTAGCGTTTCGGATTTGCTGTACGAGTTTCAAGGAGCGTGGGCTCCGGTATTTGGTGGCAGCTGGCCGGCCGACGCAGACTTAGCTCACTTTCTATCGGGAAGCTTGGGCGGTGGCATGTCCTTCATCGACGTGCTCTGCAATCAAAACTACGGTTTTGGAGTTTCCACGGGATTGACGGCAAGTACAGATTGGAGCACGTACACGGGCGGTAATAGTGCGCTGTACTGGGACTTCGATGTACTTGCACACGAGCTCGGTCATGCCTTCAATGCCAAGCACACGCACGAGTACTGTCCACCGCTCGATACCTGTTCGTTGGGCTGCCAGGGACAAAGCTGCGAACGCGGCACGATCATGAGCTATTGCCATGCCTGTCCTGGCGGTGTGGGCAACATCGATCTGGAATTCAATCCACGCATCGCCAACGAAATGCGAATAGCTGTTGGCAACAGCTGCCTAGCAGAAGCAACGCTCGCGAGTGGCGACGCCACCTTCTTCCGATTGTTCTTCCGGCCCCTCGTGGGAACCGGAACAAAAGCGGCGACGCTCGAGTTCACGCACGACGCAACTTCCGCGCCCTCGCCCTATCGCATAACTCTCACGGGCTCCGCCGAGTGACGCTGCGCATTGCGTTCGATATCAGCGATCACAAGTTCGAGCTTGGAGCTCGGAATCGCATAGCTAACCGTGCGTCCAGCGCGCGCCAAGTTGAGGCCGAGTAAGCGACCATCTAAGTCGACGATCGGTCCGCCGCATTGATTAGGCGCTAAAACCGAATCGTGCTGGAAGGCGTGCGGAAAGCCCGAGCGAACGTTGCTCGTCGGACCCGCTTGACGGTTTTGCTGTTCGACCGGGTTCCGGGCTTCGCTTGGATTCCAGCCCAACGGAACTCTCACAAGGAATTCCTTACCCGCGCGCTTGTATCCAAGCTCCACTTCGGAGTGGGGCCGAAGAGAGCGCAAGATGCGCTGTAGCGTAGTCGTGCTGATCAGGTTCATGCCATTGACTTTGGTCAAGATATCGCCTGAGACCAGGCCCGCGGCCGCAGCACTGGATCCACCCATCACGAGATCAATGCGAACCTCGTTATTGACGTTCCTCATCGAAATGCCGAGGTAACCCGTGCGTCCCTCAACCGAACGTGCAGGCGTACTGGCGACGCCAACCGAGATGGGTGTGCCCGATGTGTCGGGTGTAATCACCCACTGCCCCATGCTTACCGTTTCGGCTGGAAGTCCTGCATCTGCAAAGACCAGCGGCTCCAATCCCTCTGCATCAATTTCAAGCACCGCAATGTCAGAGGCGCTGTCCACGCCGATCAATTTGGCTTCGTAATCGACTCCATCAATCCAACAGATGATTTTCCCATTCAACTCACTAGCTTTGGTGACGATGCGCCCATCCACACTCACCACAGCACCAAGGGCAACGCGACGACCATCACATACAATGCTGGCCACCGATTGACTGATCTCACTCACGCTCGCCCTGAAAGAATTCAAAAGCTCGAAATCATTCTTCGTACGCCCCCGTGAACTCTGGGAGCTGCGAACGATACGCACCGGCTCTCCGCGTTCGTAGCGCGACAGTTTCACTTCGAACTCAATGCGCTTCTCGTTGCGATCCACTTCGAGTTGAACCGGCTCGCCGGCTGAGAATTCGGAAATGCGCTGCTCTAATTCGGCGAACCCACCGGACAAATCGTCGCCACCGAGTCCCGTGATAACGTCACCGACCCGCAACCCAGCTAAATCAGCAGCGAAACCTTCGAGCACAATCTCAACTTGGCAGGCTCCATCGACCGTGCGGCCGCGAACGCCCAACAGCGCGCGTCCACCGACGATCCCGCCCCAACCTTTGCCCGCTTTCAATCGATCCCAAGTGCGAATGAATGTATCGACCGGCAAGTGATCATTGGCGACGAGCATGGGGCGCAAACTCGTATGAATCCCCACAACCTTGCCGTCTAAATCGAACAGCGGTCCACCCGAGTCTCCGCTGACAATTGTGCAGTCGGTACGAATGACTTGCGCGTCAACCGTCGTCACTCGGCCCAGTCGCACCACCGGCGGGCGATCCTTCTCATAACCGCCGGGATGACCGATGGCCATCACCCACTCGCCAGGCTCAAGACTAGTGGCTGTTCCCATCTCCATGAACGGCCAAGGCCCTTCACCGTCAATCTTGATGAGGCCGCTATCGATCCAGCGATTGACTCCCAGGGTACGCCCTTTAAGTTTGCGTCCACCTGTAAGCGTAATTTCCACGACCTGTCCAGGCGTTTCGATTACATGCCCAGCAGTAATCACATAGCCGTCCTCACTGACGATCACCCCGCTGCCGAGGTTGCCACCGACACGAACTCCAACGGTGGCCTCAATGGCTCGTTCCGCAACGGCTCGGCTCTTGTGTTCGATGATGTGCAGATCACGCGAAGACTCAGGCAGGAGCGCGGAACTTAAGCTCGTTGTCGGCTGACCGAAATTCGCATTCGCACACCCGAGTAAGGAAGCGAAGACGACTAACGCAAAGGACAGCCGCCTTTTGTTCGGGGCTGTCGCTAGAAGTAAGTCACGCTTGTCGTTCAATCGCTGATTCATCAAGACTCCTATGGGTGGATTCATATTCTAGGCTGTACGACCAAGCGCTGGGAGCATTGACCGGCAGAGTTCCGGATGATTGTGATGCCCACATGAAGCTCGGTAGTTCAACCCCATACGCTGCAACCGAAAAAGGGTGAGTAAGGTTCTCGTTACGGCCGCGAGCGTTGACTATTGAGCCAACGTAAGTCGTTCGTACTTGACGTTGGGAATTGAAATCGAAGGCCTGGCGTGGACCGGACGCCAAGTCCGTCACTCGCTGTAGGGCATGGCGCCGGGATTTTCCTTCAACATTCGCTCAAATTCTTCAATCCTCGACAGCATCGCACGAAGCGCCGCTTCGTTCGCAACTCGCCATTCAATCACAACGGATGGATTCAGCGCCGCACCCAATTCAATTGAGGGCGGATCAAAGCTAAAGGCCGGATCACCTTTCCATTCGTATGTCCCCGGTCTAAGTAGTCGGATGAGAACTTCTCCCGGACTCTTCCAAATCACATCGGGATTCTCGAACGGAGCTTGGGATTCTAGATCCGGAATTCCGTTGGCTCCACCTGGCGGAAACTCCTGCTTGCCTTCTTCCGACACGAAGACAACGGACAACTGGATTCCGCGTTTTACGACTAGATCGATACTCGGCGATAGGCCCTCTTGTACAAGGACCTTCGAGATTTCCGACACTAGGTAGTCAGAATCGTGAGCAGTGGCGCAGAGTTCGATTTGGCCAATCGGAAGTTCCAACCGAGTAGGTGCGAGTGCATCCAATCTTGATAACGCCGACCACCGCTCCCAGTAAGTGGAACCAGGCTCTCGCCATTCCAATCTCCTCGGTTTGAGACTTTCGCCCGTATGAAAATCGATGAGCCGAACACTCAATTTACCCAACGTTGGAATCCTAATTTCCAGAGCTTCTTGCGGCGGAGTAAGCCGGTGTAGAGAAGCACGCGAGACTCCATAATTTGCGCGGACAGACCATGCGGTTGTCTGCCCTTTAGGTACTGCAAACTCAAACTTGCCTTGATCGTCTGTCGTCGTCGCTAACTTTCGAACCGGCCCTTCATAGTGCGAGGCCAGCACTTCAGCCCCCACTGCTAATTGGCCGTTTTCGAAAACGACTCGGCCTCCGAGGACCTCAGTTCCATCGGGATAGAACTCGAAATCCCACTGCATGACCGAGCCCTCTTTTAGATCTCGAGGATCGAGTCGAGCAATTCGCTTATAGAAACTCCCCGTGGGCTCCAATGAGAACAGAACTCGCCAGGTACCGGGTTCTAGATCCGCTCGGCGGTAGATTCCATTTGCATCAGTCTTTGCAGTCGAGAGTCGACCATCGGGCCCAATACAGAAAAGTGTGGCCCGCACCGGTTCGCCATGACTGGTAACCCGCCCCTCAATCGTCCCACCGAAATTCTTCTGCTCTATCTGGTTAGAAGTTTGCGGCTGGATTTGCACCTCGGCTTGCTGTGAAACCTCGTTTCCTGAATCCAAACTCACTCGCGTACTGAGTCTCGTAGAAAGCTGGTTTACCTCTGCATCGATCGAACCTGCGTACGGCGCAGTTTCAATCACAGCTGTCTTTGATTCGGCTTTGGAGTCCTCGTTCGTCCACTGTTGTGAAATGACGATCGCCAGGACTGCAATTCCAAGTAGACCCGCCATCGCCATCAAACTAGTGATTGGCAGACGTCGTTTTTCGGGAAGTTGGACCATTTGAACGGGAGCAAGCACCTACGACGATCAACGCCAACGGTGAGTGGCGCGTCTTACTCCCAGCGGAAAACGCGCTGGGCGATGATGAACGAAAGTGCTCCGCATGCGGCGAGGATGCCGAGTTCGGGCAAGATTTCGACGACCGCGATGCCCTCCAACATGAGTTTGCGAAGTGCGTCGTTGAGGGCGGTGAGCGGCAGCAGTTTGATGACTGGTTGCATCCACTCGGGAAAGCGCTCGTAGCTGAAAAAGACGCCGGACAACAACCACATCGGCATCATGATGAAGTTCAGCATGCCTGATGCGCCTTCGATGGTTCGCGCTCTGGCGGTGGCCAAGAGGCCCAAGCCTGCGAAGGCTGAAGCGCCTAGAACACAGAGCGCAAAGAAAGCGGGCCAATTAGCTCGAAAGGGCACGTCCAAGATCCACGCGCCGAAGCCGATCAGAACGAAGAGTTCGAAGGCTAAGAAAGCGAGCCGCGCGAAAAAGAACGAAGCCAAAAAAGAGCTTTTGCGCATCGGCGTAACCAACAAGCGGCGCAGCACTTTCTTCTGTCGCATCTGCGCGATCGCAAAACCGATGCTCCACATGCCCGTGGCCATCAAGTTGATGCCCAACAAGCCCGGGAACAAAAAATCGATGTAGCGCGAACCATTGCCCGTCGGATGCTCGATCGTCGCAATATTCTCGGGATTATCGCGGAGCGCGAACTCCACTCGCAGTCGCGCCGTTTCGGCCTCCGATCGATCGGCGTCCACCACGACCGTGGGATTTTTCCCGTCTAGACTCGGACGCAGCAGCGCGTCGATCTTTCCCGACTGCAGCATTCGAGTAGCCGTCGCCGGATCGACGTCCGTCTCGACTTTGATGTGAGGCACGGCGCCAAGTTGCTCAACCAGTGCGGCTTGTCCTGGTCCCGGCAGAACCGCGATACGACTTTCGGGTAGTTCTCCGCGCCTAAACGCGAAGCCCATCACCGCCGAAACGATGATTGGAAAACCAAAGGTCCAAAACATAGCTTCCGGCTCGCGCACGAAGCCGAGTAACTGCATGCGGGTCAGTTCCCAGATTTCTGTGATTCGTTGCTTCACGATCAATCGTCTCGCAGATGTCGGCCGGTCAGGGAAACGAACACGTCTTCGAGCGTGGCTCGATGCGTATGGAGGTCGAGCAAGGCCAAATCATTCGCGTTCATGTGCTGATAGAGGGCGGCGATCGCAACTTGCGTATCGGTTACCGACAACACGATCGAACCCGCTTCGCGACGGACTTCCGAAACTCCGCTTAGTTGGCGCAACGACTCATCGACAAACTCAGAACCTTCAGCCGGAACCAAACTAACCACGCTTTCGGCATCCAATCCGGCGATGATTTCCTTAGGCGTTCCGCGCGTCACGATCTTGCCTTGATCCACGATGATCAGATCATCGGAAAGCTGCTCGGCCTCATCCATGTAGTGCGTCGTCAAGATAACCGTTCCGCCCGTGCGCT
>JBLINP010000098.1:0-13652 GCA_047639415.1 Planctomycetota bacterium
GGACGCCAGTATCTGCAAAGTGCCAGCAGGAACCAATAGACCGGCTGTGCCGGTCGTTCGTGGTGTTTGGTCCGCGTGTTCATGAATAATTCGGGCTAGACTGTCCACCGGACAACGCTATGAATTTGACACGAAAAACACGCACCATTTCGATCCGCGACCTGGCCCTCGGAGGCTCCGCCCCGATTGTGGTCCAGAGCATGGCCGCCACGCCGACACGCGATATCGACGCGACCGTGCGACAGGTAAAGCTCCTCGAAAAAGCGGGTGCGGACCTGGTTCGCATCGCCGTGGATAGCAAAGCCGACGTAGAGGCTTTGGCCGAAGTGCGCTCGCAAACCGACGCGCTCTTATCTGTCGACCTACAAGAGAACTATCGCTTGGCCACCGACGTAGCGCCGTTCGTAGACAAATTGCGCTACAACCCTGGACACTTGCACCACCACGAACCGAACAAGCCGATCCCCGAAAAGGTCGCCTTCCTCGTGGACGTTGCGAAAGAGCACGGCCTCGCCATTCGCATCGGCGTCAACGCTGGATCCGTCGCGCCTGAGTTCCTCGAACGCTTCGGCAAAGAGGGCACCGAAGCCATCGTTCAATCGGCGCTTCACCACTGTCAAATCGTCGACGAACTTGACTTTCAAAACTACGTCGTCTCGATCAAAGACTCCGACCCGCGCTTGGTCATCGATGCCAATCAAGCCTTCGCGGCCCTGCGCCCGGACGTTCCGCTGCACCTCGGTGTAACCGAAGCCGGCATGCCGCCCGACGGAGTTATCAAAACGCGCATTGCTTTTGAGCAATTGATCTCGCGCGGAATCGGCGACACGTTGCGAGTATCGCTGACCGTGCCGTTCGACGACAAGGGCATGGAGATCGAAGTCGGTCGCCAGATCTTGGCAGACATCGAAGCCGGTCGTTTTCGGTCAGTGCCACCGAACTTCTTCGACGGACTGAACATCATCGCTTGCCCGTCTTGTTCGCGCGTCGAAAACGCACGCTTCATCGACCTCGCGCAAGAAGTGAAAGAGCAGACCGCCTACGCTGCGGATCACGACTTGACGATCGCCGTCATGGGCTGTCGCGTGAACGGGCCGGGAGAGACGGACGACGCCGACATAGGGCTCTGGTGCGGCCCCAGCAAGGTCACATTGAAGCTCGGCGAGCAGACGGTCGGCATGTACAGCTACGACGAAATCCTGCCTAGACTGCGCCAGGAGCTCGATACGCTGATCCTGGCGTTGGGGTAACTCAGTTGCCGAAAACCTGGACTGAGGGCTAAGGCTTTCCGCGGGGGGTGCCGAGGAATGGGGAACACAATTCCCAGCCCGAGCCTCCATTCATGACCACCGACGAAGCCCACACGAGTACGAATGTCCTGCAACTCAACCAAAGCCTGGTGAGTGGCATCATTGAGGGAACCAACTTGGGTTTGCAGATGACCGGCGTCGAGCCGATCCCGATCGGCGCAACCGCTTTTTCGCCGACGCCGTCCGACATTTCAGTCACCGTTGGTTTGATCGGGCGCAGCAATGGTTCGCTCACGTTGAACCTATCCAAGCAAGCCATGTTCTACCTCACGGGGCAGTTGCTCTGCGAACAGGTCAACGAGGAAAGTGAAGACGTTTACGACGCCGTCATGGAAATCGGCAACATGGTCGGTGGTTGCGTTAAGGACATCTTGGCGGAATCTGAATTCCAACTGACGCACATTTCGGTTCCTTCCCTCATCATGGGAAGCAACTACAACGTCTACTTCTCGCGCGGCATCACAAACGTCTCCATCATTTTCGAAATGCCCGAGTTTAAAACCGTCGCCGAATCATCGCGGTACTTCACCGTCACGGTTTCGCTGCTTCGTCAAATCGCGTAAAGCGCGGATTCGCCGGTCGGCTATCCTCGCTAGAATTCAGAGTGATTGAGCCGACAATTAGTCGACTCTAGCCCGGATTATTCATGAACCGCGAGGCAAAACGCCTCGAATGGGTTCCTGCTGGCACTTTGCGGATACTTGCCCCCGCAGACGACCTTGTAAGGTCGGTTGAGGACGCCAGTATCTGCAAAGTGCCAGCAGGAACCAATAGACCGGCAGTGCCGGTCGTTCGTGGTGTTTGGTCCGCGTGTTCATGAATAATTCGGGCTAGAACTGTGACGCAATGGCAATCGGCCAAGCGATGAGTCGATATGAGCAATAATCGCGTCCCATTTGAATCGGTACTCGTACCGGTGTGCCAAACGCAATTGCGCGTAGTGCACGGTGTTGGGCTGCTCGCAAGGCGGTCGCATCGCTATCGATTTTGCACTCGCCCATCCCGACCTTGTCCACAGCATTGTTTTGCCAGCTCCGGCACTCTCCGGCGACGATGTTGAGTTTGCGCATCCGCCCGAAGTACTCGAACTCGAAAACCGCATCGAAGCCTGTGAGGAAGCGGACGATCTCGACGGACTCAATGCGCTGGAAGCTTGGGCCTGGTTGGATGGACCGGCCGGTCCGGAAGGGCGCGTTTCCGGTAGCGCTCGAACCATCCCCCAAGTCACCGTGCAAGTGATCCCGGATGCGGCGCACTTGGCCTCCCTCGAACAGCCCCAGTTGTTCAATCGCCTCTTGAGCGCGTTCTTGAATCTGGTTCACGATCGCAAATCGATCGAATAGCGCGATTACCTGCCCGTCTCCTTCGATTTGAAGGAATTGAGAAGGCTGTTGGCCACACTTCTGGCTCGATGCTGTCGACTGCACCCCGTCGAGTTTAGACTTTGCGCGTACCTTTCGTATTCCGCCCTTCTAGTCCAATAACGATGTCCAGCTTCACTTCCAGAGAGCGCATGCTCGCCGCTTGTCGGCAACAACCCGTCGACCGCCCACCCGCATGGATGATGCGCCAAGCGGGACGCTACTTGCCCGAATACCGCGCACTGCGCGAGGGCAAGACTTTCCTCGACATGTGTCGCACTCCAGCAATTGCGGCGGAGATCACGTGCCAGCCGCTGCGACGTTTCGATATGGACGTCGCGGTGATCTTCAGCGACATCCTCGTTCCGCCGGCGGCGATGGGATTGGACGTTTCGTTCAAAGAGGGCATTGGGCCGAGAATCGTTCCGACGGTTCGAACGGACGAAGACATCGACGCCTTGATCGACTTCAATCCGAAAGTCGATACCGGCTTTTTGGGTGAAGCAATTGGCATGGTCCGCGCCGAGCTCGGCGAAGACAAAGCCATCGTCGGTTTTTGTGGCGCGCCGTTGACCACGGCCAGCTACATGATCGAAGGCGGTTCGAGTCGGAACTACGAGAACACGAAAGCCATGATGTACGGCGAGCCAGAGCGCTTTAACCGCCTCATCACGCGCATGGTCGACAACTTGATTCCCTACCTCGCCATGCAAGTTGAAGCCGGCGCGGATTGCTTGCAGATCTTCGACAGTTGGGGCGGCACTTTGGATGCGGCGACTTATCGCCGCGTTTTGCTTCCAGAGATGACGCGCTTGGTCAAAGGCGCGCAAGCAACGGGCGTTCCCGTGATTCTATATCTCAATGGTGGTGATCACCTGCTGGAAATCATGGCCGAAACGGGCGCTGATGTGCTCGGCATTGATTGGCGCGTCGATCCGAAGCAAGCGATCAAGCGCGTAGGCGACCAAGTCGCTTTCCAAGGCAATCTCGATCCGTGCGTGCTCTTTGCACCACCCGAGGTGGTGGTTCGCGAAACGCGTACCGTTCTTGAAAACTTCGAGGGCGCCAAGGGCTACATCTTCAACTTGGGCAGCGGAATCTTGCCCAAAACGCCGATTGAGAGTGTAGCAGCGATGTTTGCGGAAGTTCTCAAGTAGGACGACGACACCGCTCTAATCTTCAATCGCGTCATGACCCCCACTGTTCAAGCCCTCAACGTTTTCTTACCGCTGGCCTATTTGGTCGCAGCGGGTTTGTACGCGATGGCCTTCGGTGGTCCGGAAGCACCACGTGTGCATCGACCGCGTCGAATTGCTTTGTTGATTGCGCTCGTACTCCACGCCGCATACTTCGTGGCGTGGGGAAACAGCGCCGATACGATCCCGGCAATCGGACCGTGGACAGCCGTTTCCGCGGTAGCGTTCAGCACGGCCCTACTCTACACCTTGCTCGCACGTTTCATGGGACAAGCGGGGAGCGGCGGCGCCATCCTTGCCATCGTGTTCCTAATGCAAACGCTGGCTTCGGCCTTTGCGGAGCCGCCCATCGGACAGCTTTCGCTCAATCTCGTTTCGATCCTGCACGTCGCGACAAGTTTGTTGGCAACCTCCACCGTAATCCTCTCCGGTCTTCACGGCGCTCTCTACCTCGTGCTCTACCGTCAAATGCGGCGACGCACGTTCGGCGTTTTGTTCAAGCGATTGCCCGACCTACAAGAACTCGCAACTCTCATGCGACGGTCTGCACTGGCCGGTTTCATCTTGCTCGGCATTGGACTCAACGTCGGCATCGGCGTTGCCCACGCGCAGGGACTATCCGGCTTTACATACAGCGATCCGTACGTACTGATCATTATCGGACTTTGGCTCCATCTCGGAGTTGTGGCCTTTTCCAGCAAGATCGCGGGGGTCAGCGCTTGGCGCGCAGCCTTGGCTTCAACCTCCGGATTCCTACTGATCATGATGGCCTTCGTCCTCACTTTGACGCGCTTCACGTTTCATCCTCTCGCATAGATGAGCGCCCCCACCGAGTTCCTATTGATCGGCATGTCCTGGCGCACTGCGCCAGCGGACGTGCGTGGTCGTTACGCGCTGGCCGCGGACAAACTCACCGAACGGTTGGAAGCGATCAGCGCCATCGACGGCGTGGAAGAGCGCTTTGTCCTTTCAACCTGCAATCGCACCGAAGTTCTGGTGACGGTCGCGCCCGGCAAGAAGCTCGAAGACGCGGTTTGCGGCATTCTCTTCGCCGGAGCCGATCAAAATCACGTCTACGCCTTTCGCGGAATTCAGGCTGTGATCCACATGTTCCGATTGACCGCAGGCTTGGACAGCATGGTGATCGGAGAGACCGAGATTCTGGGTCAAGTCAAAGTCGCCATCGGAACCGCGCGGGATTGCTCCGCCCTTGGTGAACATCTCGAACCCTTACTGCGGCAGTCGCTCACTGTTGGGAAAAAGCTACGAGCGCAAACGGCTCTCGGACAAGGCACGCTTTCCGTTGCGCGCGTCGGAGTGGCCGTCGCCAAACGAGTCTTTGGGCAATTTGAAAACGTGCCCGTGCTGATCTTGGGAGCTGGGGAAACCGCTCATTTGGTCGGCAAGCACCTGCAAGCTGAATCTGCGAACTCGTTGACCTTTGCCAATCGCACGCTCGAACGTGCGGAACTTGTGGCCGAAGAATTCGGGGCCAAAGCGGCTTCGCTCGACAACCTGAAAGAGCTGGTCCAATCCGCAGACATGATCGTTCTCTGCTTGGATGGAGCGCCCAACCTCTTAGACCTCGACAAGTTCGACAAACGCGAACTCAAGCATCGCGACCGCCCGCTCTTGATCGTCGACTTGTCGATTCCGCGCGTAACCAGCGAAGCCGTCGCCGACCTCGAAGGCATTTTGTATTACGACATGGACGACGTCAGTCGCGTCCTTGCGGAGAATCAGATCGAACGCAAAGCCGCGTCTGATTCCGCCTCGTCGATGCTCGTGTCGGAAGTTCACAAGTACGTCAGCCAGCAGACCTACGCGTCATTCTCCCCGGCCATCAACAAACTGCGCTCGCGCTTCGTCGAGGTCGCAGATGAAGTGATGGACGACGTCATCGGTGAAAGCGCCAGCCCGGAAATGATGCGCTTGGCCGCCGAACTCTCACGCCGCCTACTCGACGTCTCGCTCTCGCAAATGAAAGAGAGCGCACGTCACGCTCAGCCCGAAGAAGCGTTGAGCCACGAATACCGCCAGTTCCTCGACAACCTGTGAAATTTCCCCTCGCCACGCGCGCCAGCCGACTTGCCATGTGGCAAGCCGAAACCACACAAACAATCTTGCGTGCGAAGTTCGACGACCTCGACGTCGATTTGTTGCCCGTCGAATCGTCGGGCGATCAACGCTTGGACATCGAACTCGCCAAGTTCGGCCGCATCGGCATCTTCACTGTTGAGGTCGATCGCATTCTGCTCGCAAAGCGCGCCTCAGCCAGTGTTCATAGTCTCAAAGACATGATCACGGACCTCGAACCGGGCATCGTTTTGGCCGGAACGCTGCAACGCGGCCCAACCGAAGATGTGATCATTTCGACGAATGGAGAGCGTTTAGAGGACTTAGCGCCCGGAGCAAGCGTCGCAACGGGTTCGCGTCGTCGCGCCGCCATGTTGCTCGCCGTACGCCCCGATCTCAAAGTCGTTGGCATTCGGGGCAACGTCGAAACGCGCCTGCGCAAACTCGATGAAGGCGAAGCCGATGCTCTGATCATGGCGCGCGCCGGAATCGAACGTCTCGAACTCGGTGCACGCATCACGGAAGTCATCGACACCGAGCGCTTCTTGCCCGCCGTCGGACAAGGCATCGTCGGGATTGTTTGCCGCGAGGAAGACACGGAGAGCCAAGCACGCATTCGCGCGATTACTTGCATGGATTCGTGGCACAGCGCATTGGCTGAACGCAGTTTGCTTTCCGCATTGCGTGGTGGCTGCAACGTTCCGGTTGGTGGACATGCGCAAGTCTCAGGCGACGACCTTACTTTGCGAGCGCGCGTGCTCTCGCTCGACGGCGTAACGAAAGTCGAAGGCACTCGTACAGGTCCGCGCGAAGACGCGGTCAAGATCGGAAGCGAACTCGCCCAAGAACTCATCGACCAAGGCGCCGCCAAACTCATCGAAGCGGCACGCGAATGAGCTATCGGGCATCTGTCCTTGTAACGGGTCCGTTTCGACGCTCGGATATTTACGTTGCTGCCGCTCAAGAAGCCGGATGGCATGCGCACGCCTGTGAATACGTTTCGATAGTACCGCTCCCGTTCAATGTCGGAGAGGTGCCCGGAAACGTCGCTTGTGTGTGCATCACAAGTAAACACGCTCTGCCTGCTCTGCGCTTATACGTCGATCGGTTCCGGCAAACACCTTTCGCCGCGGTCGGCCAAAAATCGACAGAACTCGCCTGGAAAATGGGTTTCGAACGCGTTGTCGGTGCCTCTCCCAACGCAAAGGAACTCGCAGCGCGAATCGCTATAATCGTCCCTCGCGAATCTCAAATCTTTTGGCCGCGCGGCTCGTTGTCCGACGAACTCGCTCAAGATCTGCGAGGTGCAGGATTCGATGTCTTTGATCCAATCGTCTACGAGAACGTGCCGCTCGCTTCTGACGAACAAGCGCCCGATCTCACCGACACCGGTGCCGTTTTCTTCGGAAGCCCCTCCGCCGTTAAGGCCTTCTTAGGTCGCCATCGGGAAGATCAATGCCTGTCGTCCATCGACGCAATCGCGATTGGTCCGACCACTGCCAAAGCTCTCGAAGCCGAGGCCGCACTCTTTCGGGGCATACAGGTCCTAACCGCTCCGACCCCCGAAGAACTAACGAATCAACTCCGGCGCTCCGCGCTGAACGACTCGTAACAAAAGGCGAGCAACTGCGGTTTGCATTCGCCGTTTCGGCGGTATCCTCACCGCATGAAGCGACAGCAAAGCGATTCCATCTTCTCCTCCGCCGCCAAACTCATTCCGGGCGGCGTCAACAGTCCCGTTCGCGCCTGGAAAGCCGTCGGCGGCAATCCCGTTCACTTGGCCAGCGGCGACGGCGCTTGGGTCACCGACGTGGACGGCAATCGCTACGTCGATTTGGTTTGCGCTTATGGCCCGTTGATCCTCGGCCATTCACCGGCGTCGGTAAAAGAAGCGCTGCACAGCGTTGTCGAAACCGGAACGGCGCTGGGCGCACCGAGCGCTGCTGAACTCGACATCGCTGAGATGATTGTCGAGCGCTGCCCCGCCGTCGAGATGATTCGATTGGTCAACTCCGGCACGGAAGCGACGATGAGCGCCTTGCGTCTCGCGCGCGCCGCCACCGGTCGCGACCACATGCTCAAGTTCAACGGCTGCTACCACGGCCACGGCGATTCCTTCTTGGTCAAAGCGGGTTCCGGCGCGCTCACCCTCGGCGCTCCCGATTCACCTGGCGTGCCCGCTTCGCTTGCCGAACTTACGCTCGTCACTGAGTACAACGATCTCGAAGAAGCGCGCGCCATGTTTGCGGAGCGCGGCCATGAAATCGCCTGCGTGTTCGTCGAACCCGTCGCAGGCAACATGGGTTGCGTTTTGCCCGTAGACGGTTTCCTCGAAGGCTTGCGCGCGTTGTGTGACGAGTACGGCGCGCTCTTGATCTACGACGAAGTCATGACCGGCTTTCGCGTCGCGCGCGGCGGCTATCAAGAGTTGAGCGCCGTCAAACCAGACCTCGTGACGCTCGGCAAAGTCATCGGCGGCGGTCTTCCGATCGGTGCGTACGGTGGACGCGCCGACTTGATGAACCGCATTTCCCCCGCTGGCGACGTCTATCAAGCCGGAACACTCTCCGGCAATCCGCTCGCCGTCGCGGCCGGTATCGCGACGCTAAAAGCACTCGACGAACCCGGTGTCTACGCCGATCTCGAGTCTAAAGGCGCGTACCTGCAAGCAGGCCTAGAACAAGCCGCCCGAGATAACGACGTCCCGATCTACGTCGGTCGCCAAGGCGCAATGCTCTGCCCCTACCTCTCGTCGAAACCCGTGCACCGTTTCCAAGACGCCATGGATTCCGACCGCGAACGCTGGGTGCGCTTCTTCGGAGTCCTAGTCGAGCAAGGAGTCCACTTAGCACCGTCGCCCTTCGAAGCCTGGTTCATCTCAACCGCGCACGACGAGGAGGCTCTTGATCACGTGATTGCTGCAGCACGATTGGCCTTGAAAGCGTAGCTAAAAGTCGAAAGCGGGCTCAGTCCCTACGCAATTACGGGGGGGGTGGTGTCCTCTCTTTCCGGGGAATTCACCTCTTTGCGGAACTTGCTGTACGATCCGTCGTGCTCGCTTACTCCCCACTGTGGTCGCCATGATTCGTTCGCTTCTGTTCTTCGTCGCAACTTGCTTGCTAAGCCAGGCCGGGGTTCGCGCACAGAGCTTCGGACCAGGACTCGGCAACCTGACCTACGATCCCAGCGAGCTGTTTCAACCACTGGCGGTGTTCCAGCACCCCAACGGCTACACCAGTTCGATGATGGTGCATGGTTGGTTCATGACCGTCGCGGCTGGGGACAACACCGTGGCAGAGAAGGCTATTGAGTTTTGGGATTTATCGGATCCGCGCAACCCGACGTTGGCTCACAGCCAAAAAGCCGGTGCCGCGCTTCTCTCTGAAGCGCACACCTATAGCTCCAGCTCTAGTGCTTCCTATGGCAAGGACTACATCGCCTTCATGTCGAGCGGTGGATTCTCGATGTGGGATGTGTCCGACCCGAGCAACGTGACGCGCGATAGCCTGATTCAGTTGCCCGGCACGTCTTCAGCCTATGGCGCGATCTTCTGGCTCTTTTGGGCACCGCCTTATGTCTACGTTCCCGGCGCCGATTCCGGACTCTATATCGTGCGCGTCGATGACCCGGCCAACCCGCAATACGTAAAGACGATTCCCCCCAGTCAACTCGGCGGAATTGCCCCCAACCAAGTCTTCATCTGCGGCAACCTGATGATACTCATGCGTTCGCAACAACTCGGATTTGCGACGTTTGACATCAGTGATCCAGAAAATCCAATTCCGATTCAGGTCGTTTCGGGAGCCCAGGGCTACAGCCACATTTTCGCAGCGGGGAAAATCCTGACCTCCGGTGGCGACGGTGGCCCGGTACAAATGTTTGTGCACGATGTCTCGCCGACAGGAATAATGACTCCGGTCGGATCTGTTGGCTCTGGATTTTCCAACGGTGCTTACGGCTCCTACCAAGACGGCTTCTTTCACACCGGCATGTCGAACGCTTATGCGAAGTTCGACATCGCCAACTTGCAAACCGTCGGCACGGCCACGACGAACATCGCCAATCGCGATGAGGATCAATGCCAAGTGTTTGGCAACCTCGCATTCGTCGGCGACGACCATGGCGTTGGTTCCGGTTTGTACGTCCACGACACGCAACCGGACTCCAATGGTCCGGACGTTCATTGGGTCCACCCCCCCGACGGCGCGGAGGCTGTTCCGTTGACAGGGCGAGTGGGCGTTTCGATGTCGGATAGTGTCGATTTTTTGAGCGTAGACTCGACGACCTTCACTGTACGTCCACTTGGAGGAGTCGCGTTGCCTGGCAAGTACTCCGTACAAATGGGGATTGCCAATTTCTCCCCCGACGCGCCGCTGAATCCGAACACGCTCTATGAAGTGATTGTTGACGGAATCGAAGATTACGTCGGAAACTCAGGCGCCGTTTTTCAGAGCACCTTCACAACCGAATCGAATGTCGTCGGAGCACCTCCGGTCGGTCCTGCTTCGATCGATTCAATCGTTGCAACCAGTGGGACGGCCTACACGATGGAGCCTCTCAACGCGGGCGACCTGCTTTACGTCGATCGGACTTACACGTACGACGTCTTTCCGACGCGCTTTCGTGGACAGGTGGTCATCCAAACCGCTAACGACGACAAGAGCATGACCGGCTCGAACTTCTTGAGCTTTAACGCCAACGAGTCGGTCGAAGTCAACGTGCTCTTCGACGACCGTGCGACGAGCTTGCCCGCGTGGCTGCAGGATTTCAGTACTACCGGCGAACTGTTCTCTTCTTCCTGCGGAGCATTCGGTCGTTGTGACTTTGACGTCTACACCCGTGAGTTTCCTGCCGGAACAGTCAGCCTGGGCGGCAACGGCGATCCGCCGGTCGCTGGCGCCGGCAGTATGTACACCGCAATCGTGCTGCCGAGCGGCGCATCACCCACTTGCGACACCCTGCAAGTTTCTGCCGTCGAAACAGGCAGCCTTGCGAACTTTAGCGCGGGCAACGTAAGCGGAGCGGGACCATTCAGTTTCACTTGGAACTTTGGTGACGGAAGTCAGACCAGTTCACCTTCGAGTTCTCCGGACGCATCGCACACATACGCGATGCCCGGACGCTATCCGGTCGTACTGACGATCGTCGGCGCAAACGGTGGTACGGCTTGTTCCGCGATTCAAATCGTACACGAACCATTGACGCCGAATAAGCCAACGCGCTCAAGCCCGATCGCTAGCGATGGAACGCGCGTCTACGTCGTCAATCCGGACAACGACAGCGTCACGGCGATCGACGAAGCTACGCTGAGCGTCGACTGGGAAGCGCCGGTTGGAGATTCGCCGCGAACTCTCGCTCTTGCTAGCAACGGCGAACTATGGGTCGTCAATCAAGAGAGTCACGACATCGATGTACTCGATGTGACCAATGGCGCTCTAATTCGGACGATTCCGTTGCCGCGTGGTTCGCGTCCATATGGCGTTGTTTTCCGGCCTGACGCTGCTGGCGTATTTGTCAGTCTCGAGAGCGGAACGCCGAAACAGAAAGCCACCAGCAACGGCAGAGTGTTCAAGCAACCTTTGACTCAATCTTCCGTTAGCTCGGCAGACGCGGCGCATCTTTCGTCTCCGCAATCGCCCGCTCCGCAGATCGCCGGGCTGCTCGAGATCGATCCGACGAGCGGTGCGATTCGTCGTTCCGCGATTCTCGGAGGTAAAGCGCGTGGACTTGCGGTTAGCGCCGACTCTTCGCGCGTTTTCGTCACGCGTTTTCTCACCACCCACCCTCGCAGAAAGGGTGTCGTATGGGAACTCAACACGACGAGCTTGGCGTTGGTCGAATCACACTTGCTGCGATTTGATCCAGGCCCCGATACGGAACGCTCGGGTCGCGGAGCGCCAAACTACCTAACCGCTCTGGCGATTAGCCCCAGCGGATTGCGGCTACTTGTGCCTTCGAAGAAGGACAACATCGAGCGCGGATTATTTCGTGACGGCTTACCGCTTAACTTCGAAAACCGAGTACGGACGATCGTCTCGCAAATTGATTTAGTGCAAGGCGTCGAAGATGAATCTGCGCGTTTGGATCTCAACGATCGCGACCTGGCGCAAGCCGTAGCTTATTCCCCGCTCGGTGACCTCTTTGCGGTGGCATCACAAGGCTCCAATCGCATCGACGTCTTTGACGCAACTTCTGGAACGCAATACGCAACCTGGTTGTGTGGGCAAGCTCCACAGGGCTTGGTCTTTTCCAACGACGGCAGCCGCTTGTATGTAAAGAATTTCATTGGACGCTCCGTAACTGTGCTCGATACGAGTCAAGTGGTCAGTGGTGTGACGTATGCGGCGCCACAGATGGCCGAGGTCTTGACCGTCGCCGCCGAAGTACTCTCGACACAAGTATTGCAAGGCAAGCGCATCTTCTACGACGCATCCGATCGCCGCATGAACTTGGACGGCTATCTGTCCTGCGCAACCTGTCACCTGGATGGCGGATCTGATGGACAGACCTGGGACTTCACGCAATCGGGCGAAGGTTTGCGCAACACGATCACTCTGGAAGGTCGTTCCGGCCTCGGTCACGGAAACGTTCATTGGACGGCAAATTTCGACGAGATTCAGGATTTCGAAAATGACATCCGCAACGGTTTCCTGGGCGTCGGCTTCTTATTGAACTCCGACTTTGCGGCTACTGCCAATCCACTGGGAGCCACGAAGGCTGGACTCAATCCTGACCTTGACGCGCTATCGGATTACGTTTCGTCCCTGGATTCTTTTTCACAAAGTCCATTCCGAAATCCCGACGGATCGCTTACGCCGGCCGCTCTTAGAGGCCAAGTGTTGTTCAACAGTCTCAACTGCTCCAGCTGCCACATTCCGCCGGCTTACACCGATGGACTGAGGCATGATGTCGGCACGATCCTTCCGTCATCTGGTTTGGGTATTGGCCAACCTCTGAACGGTGCGGGATTCGAGACTCCAACGCTGCGAAGCGTTTGGAAAAGCGGCCCCTATTTGCACGACGGGCGAGCAAGCTCGCTTGAGGACGCCCTCTCGAGCGAATCACACGGAGGCACGAACGCGCTGACACAAAAGCAACGCAGCGATTTGGCTGCTTGGTTACGGCAAATCGAGTAGACCGGTATCAAGCGATTGGCCACCACCTCAAGAATTCTCAGTCCTTTTGGTCTACGCGCAAAACACTAGGAACATGACCTTCAGCTAGGAAGTGAAGGATGTTGCGAGCTTTCAATAAATTGCCGTGGCTGTTGACGTGCACGTGATCGATGAAGTGGCCGGAATAGGTCTCGGGATCGGCTCGCCAGATCTCGTCCATGTCGACGAGCAGCACGTCTTCTTCGATAGCCAGCTCGCGCAGGCGTTTGTTGTGATCTTCGACGCCCTCTTTGATCAATTTGCCGAAGGCGTTGCCGTAGAACGGCGAGTCGGCGGCGAGCGGCATGGTGGTTAGTAGCGGCACACTTCCGTTTGCTCGCACCAACCGAACCAAAGAGCGGATGTTGCGGATGAAACCGCGTGCGCTTTCCGGAGTCGGCGTCTTCCACACGCCCGGCGCGGCCTTGGGCGGATCGACGTTGACGCGCGCTCCCAAGCTCCAGGTCTCGAGTCGTCCCAACATCAGAGCGGAGTAGGCCTCGCTGTTCTCGATCATGAACGTGTCGAACGAACTGAACTCGTTCGACTTCCACG
>JBLINP010000099.1:0-13648 GCA_047639415.1 Planctomycetota bacterium
CCTTCGGAATATCCTTCGCCCAATAAGACCGCGCCAAATTGGAATAAATCAGATCGAGGTCCATCTGTTCCCGATCAGTGCTCACCATATATTCGTTCAACTGCATATCTTCCTACGCGTAAAAACGACCTGCTCGGCCAGCCGGATTACGAATTAGAACAGAACGCGCTATCCCAGTACCTTCGAAACTCGCTCTTGGAGTTCCGGGATCAGCTCATCACTAAACCATGGATTGCGACGAATCCACATGTTCTTGCGCGGACTGGGATGCGGCAGCGGGACAATTTTGGGCCAAGCTTGTTTCCAATTCTTCACGATCTCGGTGACCGTCTGCTTCTGAGCCTGAAGATGATAGTCCTGCGCGTAGCGACCGATGACCAAGGTGAGCTTCACTTCCTGCATGTGCTCGAGAAGCTCTGTACGCCAAGCTGGTGCGCACTCTAGCCGCGGAGCCAAATTCCCCGACTTGCCCGTGCCGGGAAAGCAAAAGCCCATCGGCAAAATGGCGATCTTGCGACTATCGTAAAACGTCTCACGCGAAACTCCCATCCAGCTTCGCAGCCGATCGCCACTGGCATCCTCAAATGGAACGCCGGACTCGTGCACCTTGCGCCCAGGCGCTTGACCCGCAATCAGAACGCGCGCTTCCGGGTGAACTTGAAGAACGGGTCGCACCCCATCGACGAGCGCGTCTTCGCAAATCGTGCAGGCGCGCACCTCGGCAAGCAATTCCTCAAAGCTCATCGCCGCCCGACGCTTCGATTCATCCTTCATCCTTCGTCGTTTGTTCGAGCGCGAAGAGCTTCCGGATTGCTTTCTTCTTAGCCATTGCTGGTGAGGTCAAATCGAACGATCCCTACTTGGTCGCTCACTGAATTGAGGGTGCGTGATTCATCGACGTCGTTCGCATACAGATGGACGATTACTTCACCGGTCGGAGTCGCGATCACTTCGGGGGTTCCGTCGCGAAGAGTGAAGTCATAAACACGAACTCCGTCGCTAAACACGGCCAAGCGTGCCGCCTCTCGACCAAAGATTCCGACGTCAAGTAAGCAGCCGCGATCAACAAGCTTGAGTTCCGCGGTTGACACATCCATTTGTTGCGCAGGGTACACAGCAATCAATCCGTCGTTATCGGCTACTGTCACGTTGTAGACATCTTCGCGCAGCCCCCTGAATGCGAAGCCACCGTCATCGGACGTGGACGTGCTATAGGAGCCGCCATCCTGTCCAACCAAACTAACCTTGGCGCGGATTGGATTGCCCGCCGCGTCAGTGACACTTCCAGCAAAGGCTGTTGCGATTGATTGACCAGCGTGCGCCCGTTCAGGTGAACGCTCTAGCTCTGAATGGGTGTGTTCGTGACTATGCTCGGGAATCACGTACACGCAACTCGTCGACACAGCGGCGAAGACAAAGACGGCAAGTACGTTCGCAAACATTGAGTTCATCGAATTCATATCGGGTCCTCCATGGACGTTCATATAGGGGCCTGCCTGGACGATCGCTGGGAAGCACTCTTCCACTACCTTACGAATTTTCGCATGTAACCACACTTCCATGCGGTTCTGGCCTCAGCCGATGCTCGATAGCACTCCTCGAGTCCCAGTTTCGCTTCCGCCGCCGGTCTAATGCGGCAATAGATAGGGCCCGAGCAACTTGAACCACAAAGCGAAGCCGATCAGGCTTCCGATCGGCATACCGATCGCGAAGTGAATGCGCCGCTCCCTTCGTTGCAATCCGATCACTGCAAGACAAATGCAGACACTCACTGCACCAGTAACCGCTAAAACTGACCAAATGGGCCAGTCAAAGTAATGCGCAATTTTGAACTCATCTCCGCGAATTTCGCCATCGCCGTAAACGATCGCGGCAATGGCATTGAACGCTTGCCGTGACCAGAAGAGAGCCATCAGGGTGGCCAGCCAGATCCAGCCCTCGCGAACCGAGCCACTTTCGCGCTTTTGTTTCCGCCGCAATCGCCAGAGCCAAACAAAGCCAATCGTTCCGGTCAGCATATTTTGAGCCGGACCGCCGATCGTGATCAGCGTACTCTCGAGTTCATACCGCTGGCGATCGTCGGGGTTTGAATAGTCAGCCTCGCTTGCAAACGGACTTGGGCCCTTGGACATCGAGTCAAAATACAGCACGGGTTCATAACCCAGAGTGTGCGCGACGACAATGTGCCCGGCCTCGTGAAGCAACGTTCCGATCGCAGCCATCGGAATGAAGAGGAGAACGATGCTTAAGAGCAATCGACGGTCATCGCTGCGTCGAAGAAGATCGATCAGAGGTTTGAAACGAGCCGTCATTTGAGGATATTTGCTAATAGCTTCACCTGCCGCAGTGGACGAGGCCTAGCACGATGTCGGGCTAGTCTGGGATGCGGACTATATAAATGGTCCGCTGCACCAAACGGGTATCCAACCGCAGGTGAGCCGGCAATTCGCCGGTCAGCTGAGAGATGCACCCTCCAGCGCATCACTCAAGGCACGCATAACGACTCTGCCTGCGTGCTTCTTGGACGGGGGGACTCCGCCTGCGGCGTCGATCAAACTTTGGATGTCGAAAGATTGAACATCGGCGACGGTCGAGTTTAGTGCGGCTGTCGTTATTAACGACGCAACGCCAATCACCGCGCTACACGCGCGCGCCTGGAAAACTATTCTGGTTACAACGTTTTCTACGACTTCTACGTCAATGCGCAAGACGTCGCCGCAGGCTTCATTCCTCGATTCGGCGCTGCCTGAGGGGTTTTCAAGAACGCCGCTGTTTTGCGGATTTAGGAAGTGATCGCGAATCGTTTTCGGTGTTTTAGACACGTCGTGCAGCTTACTTACGCATTTCAATAGCGCAACTTATGAATGAGTATGAACTTGTGTCGGGCGTTCCCAAGTTTGCCGAAATGCGATTTGCCTCTCGAGATTAGCGAGGTATGTTTCCGCGCTCCCAACGATGACACGATAAGGGCAAACCAGCTGAGAGGCTGGGACGCAACGCCACGGATCCCTCGGGACCGCCGGGCTACCGAAAGTCGTCGTTCCGCACCACGGACGTCATCCAAGGGGCAAACCGGAATCTTTTCCGGTCGCTTTTGAGATCGTTTGGGGTACGGAAGCTCGACTTCCCTCCCGGACCGCTTCGGGTTTTTACGAGCCCGGAGCGGTACCACCCTCTCTTCTGCGACAGGTCGGGATTCCTAGCGAACGCCAATAGGTTCAATAGGATGATCAACATACACCACGTTCAGATGCGACAGACGCCAACAATGTTCTGTGCACACGCGGTAGCTCGTTTTGCTGCAATCACCGGCGTTCGCCCCTTTCACTCTTCGCTACGGACTAAAAAGGTCCCAAATGGCGCAGAGAACCGAGTCATTGAAAACGATGACTCATATGCCGGTAGTTTCGAGAAGGACTTCGGTATTCGTACACAGCGTGCCTTGTGGGGACATGGACGCGCTGTGGTTGGAGGAGATGCTGCATGCTCGCTGGAAAGGTGGGGACAAGACCAGCGCGCGTGCCTTCCGCAACGTCTGCCTACGGGGTCAGACCAGATCGTTATGGGGAGTGCTACCGCTTAGGCGACGGCACCGCGATCATCAGGGTTCCGCACCGGACTGGAACCCAAGCGGATTTGTGAGGGTGTGGAGACTTAGGTCTCCGCACCCTCCTTTTTTGTAACTGGTCTTCCGTACCTTTTGTGAAGTTCAGCTGACAGAACTCGCTGTGAACTCAGGTTTTGGGATGAGTCGGATGACCTCATTGCGGGGAAAGTTGATGAGTGGGAGGAATAGACCTGGCTGGCGAGCAATTCGTCTATAGAGGAAGACGGAAGAAATACTTAAACAGGCGGAGTCGGGAGTTGGCGGCGGAGGGTGGAGTTTGGGAGAAGGACACGGGATTGCGGGGGTGAGTGGAATGGCTCATACCTAATCATGTGCGCCACGATGCAGCTTCTCCCCAGCGAATTCCCCGGCCCGCACAACAGCGCCGATCCCATTAGCTAGCAAACCCTGATCCTCCTCGCCGGCTTCACTCCGCCTCACCCGAACTGCGCGACTGCTCTTATCGCGAGCTATGCGCCGCAATCAGTCCGCGGACGCGCCTTGAAAACGCTCACGCAGGCGATCGATCAAGCGTACGTGAATCTTGCATACAAAAGATTCTGACAAGCCCAGCTCGTCTCCAATCTCGCGCATGGAAAGTCCTTCCCAGTAGCGCATGTAAATGAGCCGTGACTCTTTGCGCGTCAATTTCTGCGTAACAATCTGCAGCAACTCTTCGCGCGTGAGCGATTCCCCCGGCGCGGCAAAACGCATGTCGGGAACGACATCTAGCCCGTCGAAGGTTTCGCCACCTGAATCCAGGCCAGAACCGGCGGGTGCGTCGGGCAAGCCCGTACCAAAGGAGCGATTGTAGGTTTCGAGCGACATGCCCATCAGTTGCGCGATTTCTTCATCGCGTGGCTTCTCGTCTTGCCGGCGAGCCAACTGTTCAAGCACGCGCTTGTGTCGCTCCACCATCTCTCTCCACGGCCGCGGCAACCAATCTTGAGTTCGCAACTCGTCTAGCAAAGCTCCACGAATTCGACGACGGCAATAAAACTCGAACTGAACTCCGCGCGAGGCATCGAAGCCTGCGATCGCCGCGATCACGCCCAAGTTCGCGGCCATGTCCAAGTCCCCGCGATCGACGCGCCTCGGCAAACGCATCGCAAACTGCCCCACCGTTAGATCGGCGAGCGGCTGATAGTGTTCGACAAGTAGATTGCGATGTTCATCAGATGGAACTTCGCGATAGCGGGTCCAAAGTTGTTCCGCCAAGGCTTCCGACTCGCGACGCTCGGCCTCATTCAATGGCGCTTGCCGTTCGCCATTTTTTTCGGTGCGCGCACCATTAACTGCGGCCTCACTCTCCGCCTGCGCGAAGACTTGATCCGGTTTTGGTCCCTTGTCGTTTTGTTCTGTCTGAGTCGCTGTAGGCACGGCATGCGGGATTGGATATCCGCAGATGGACGACGAATGTGTCCTTCACTCCTGCACCCGATTTACCGCTTACTCGCGCGCGATCAAGAAAGTCGTGAATGCGAGCGGAGCAGATCGGACCGACTTCGACTCGAAAACGCACCGATTGGAGATTCGAGTTTTAGCGTTATTCGTCGCGTAGCGTACAAACTCGCGCGAAACTCGCCTGACCGCGCTCGCTGCTAGGAAGCGGCAAAAGAAATTCAAAAAAAGAGGCCAGAAATGGAGTTTGCGTCCCGTCATCAGTCGCTCGAAGGCGGACTCGCACGCCCCCAGTAACAGCACTCGTCCTCGCGATGCAAAAACCGCGAGCAATCGCTCACAAGCCCAAGACTACTCCGACGGATAGCCCAACTTACCGAGCACAGCAGCCTCGGCAACTCGCATCTCGGCTCGGTCTTCGTCTTCGTGATCATCGAATCCGCACAAGTGCAGGGTTCCGTGTACGACGTAGAGAACCACTTCGCGCTCGAACCCTAACCCGCGCTCTGCAGCCACCTCGCGCGCACGATCGACGCTCACAACCACCTCGCCCCAGGCACCTGTCTCATCCTCGTCGTCATCCAACAAGAAACTCATCACGTCGGTCGTACTCGGGTCATCCAAGAAGCGGCCGTGCAACTCGGCCAACGTCTCGTCGCTCACAAGCGCCAAGGAAACCTCCCGGCCGGGTTCCGCGCCATACTCAAGCGCGGCCTCTACGGCAGACCTCAACTGTTCGTCGCTGACCGGTCGAGCCTCTACCTCCCACGCAATCTCAATGCTCACGAATTGATCGCGGTCTTCGAGGTCGGCGGCTCTTCGGAATCCTTGACGGCGGCGCGGTCTTCCCGCGGTTGCGATAGGTCGAGCGGATGCGGACGACCTTTCGGAAAGGTCGGACGCGTGTGGTAGATTCCCATCAGCACTTGAACACAAGCCGATTCAATATGGTCCAAATCGCGCAAAGTCGTGCCGCATTCGTCGAATTGGCGATCCATCAAACGCTTGAGCACGACTTCATGCACCATCGCCTTCAAACGCGCGCGACTCGGATCAGGCATCTGCCGACTAATCGCTTCGACGGCGTCCGCGATCATTACAATCGCAGTTTCGATCGACTGCGGTCTGGGTCCGGGATAACGAAAGTGCTCTTCGTTGACGTGTTCTTCGCCGCGCAAGGCTTGCGCCGAATGGAAGAAGTATTCGATGCAGGAAGTTCCGTGGTGCTCGGGCATGAAGTCGAGCACGCTCTTGGGCAAACCGTAATACATGCCGAGCTCGACACCATCGCGCGTGTGACTCGAGATGATTAGCGTGCTCATCTCCGGCGTCAGACCTTTGTGTCGTCCGCGCGCCTCTGGTGAGTTCTCTGCAAAGTAGCCGGGCTTGTTGAGCTTGCCGATGTCGTGATAAAGCGCACCGACTCGCGTCAAAAGAGCGTTGGCACCACAAGCTTCTGCTGCGGCCTCCGACAACAACCCAACGATGTAGGAGTGATGAAACGTTCCCGGCGCTTCGAGTAGCAGCTTGCGCAGCAAGGGCTGTTCGTGCGTGTTGCCCAACTCGAGCAAGCTGACGTCAGTGGTCACATCGAAGAGACGTTCAATTGCCGGCAACGCGCCGGACACTGCCAGACCAACGACCAAACCGTCGATGAGCAGATAGAACATCTGCCAACTCACGCCGCTCGGGTCAGGTGCATCCTGCTTCAAGAGCACGAAGGCGCCAGCGACGAGCACTTGTACCAATCCAACCAAAAGCCCCACGCGCACTACGGCGACGCGTCGACGGATACCGTCGGCCGCAAGGCAAGCGGTCAGTGCGCCCGCCATCGAAACCGCCCAACCCTCGAGTACGCCGTCGCGCTCGGGTCGCAGGTACAGAAATACGGCGAGCAATCCACCCGCGTAGGCCGTCGCGTCGAGTGCCAAACCTCGCGACCAAGCCAGAGCGATGACCAAACTCAGAAAGGAGAGCGGCAGGTAGCAGAAGTCAGCGACTTCGAAGACCTCGCGCATGATTTGCGCGACGACGAGCGGCACCAACAAGCAGGCTGCGAGTCCAATGACCTGGCCTATGCTCTTGAGCGCATGACGGCGGAAGTCGAGCAGGTAACGACTAAAGCAGACCTGAGCGGTGAGCATCAAAGCGCCAAGTCCGATCCAACCTCTCGGGGAAAGATCTGCGCCAAGCCCCATCAACACCAACGCCATTGCACCCGCGACGGTGGCGACCGTGATCTTTTCGCCAGCACCACTCAGATGCTCGATCGACTGCTGTCGGCGCCAACCCGTTTTCGCTCGTTCCGGAGAGAAACGACGCAAGCCTCTGCGATTGCGCTTACGGCCGGGAAGGTGCTTGGAGATATCCATCAGCCTTGCGGGGTGGAATCCTCGCGGTCACTAGGAACCGGCGCTTCGTAGGCACGCACGATTTGCGAAACCAAGGGATGACGCACGATGTCGCGCGCATCGAACTCGACCAAAGAGATGCCTTCGAAGCCGCGCAAACGGTGAACCGCATCGGTCAGACCGTTGCGCTGTCCGGTCGGCAAGTCGCTTTGCGAAGGATCGCCCGTCACGACCATGCGCGAGCCTTCGCCCAAGCGCGTGAGGAACATTTTCATCTGCGCCGGGCTCGTGTTTTGCGCTTCATCGAGAATTACAAAAGCGTCCGACAGAGTTCGCCCGCGCATGTAAGCCAGCGGAGCGATTTCGACGATGCCCGTTTCTTCAAGCTGCGCCAAATCTTCGAAGCGCATCAAACTGGAGAGCGCATCGTGAACCGGTCGCATGTAGGGATTGAGCTTGGCCTGAAAGTCACCCGGCAGGAAACCGAGATGCTCGCCAGCCTCAACCACGGGGCGCGTAATGATCAATCGACGAACACTGCCGCTGCGCATCGCTCGCAAGGCTGCTGCCACCGCAAGAAAAGTCTTTCCCGTACCGGCCGCGCCCATACCGAAGACCAAACTGTGCTTCTCCATCGCTTCGAGGTAGCGTCGTTGATTTTGAGAGCGCGGCTCTACAGCGCGCGTACGCAAACCTGCGACACTCGCGGCTCGCGCCTTTTCGTTCGAGCCGTAACTATTGCTCGAACGAGCGGGCGAGTCCGTCTTAGAGGTTCCACCACTCCCCTTGTCACCTGAAGGTGGATTCGGCACCGAAGTCGCGTCGAGCAAGATGCCCTCGACCTTCTCAACGCTGAGCACGCGTCCCTTGCGCACCTTGCCGAGCAAGTGATCGATACGACGACGCGCTTCTGCAACATCGGCGTCGATCCCCTTGATCAACAGATTACCGCCGCGCGTCGACAGTTCGATATCGAGCGACTGCCGCAGCAGCTTTGCATAGCGGTCGTAGGGTCCGAGCACGAGGATGGCCTCGTCTTGGGAGCGGAGTGGAATAGTGACTTCGATCAAGGATGGTTCCTCTTGGAAAGCGCTGAGGATCGCGGGTGGATCCGCATTCGTCAAATCCTGGTTAGGTCGTGAGCAACCAGGGCCATGTAAGTAGGGCTGCAGGCGCCGATAGCAATAAACTGTCGACCACGTCTAAAAATCCGCCAGAGGGTCCGAAAGCGGCGCTGGAGTCCTTAACCCCAACGTTGCGCTTCACCCAACTCTCCAGCAAATCGCCTGCTTGAGAAGCGACATTCACGATCAAGCCGGCCAACGCGCCGGCCATGATTCCGCAGTTCAAGACGTCGGTGGAGGCCATGATGCCGCCGGTGATCACGCCCGCGGCGACGGAACAGGCAAAACCCTCAATAGTTTTGCCCGGACTCAGATTGGGGAGCGGATGATGTTTTCCGAAAGCGTTCCCACCGTAGTAGGCCGCGATGTCACCGATTTTGGAGAGTACGACGAGCGCGATCATCGCCGCTGCGCCGAATAACTCCCACACATGCCAAATCCAGGCGAGTGGCAACGCGATCCAAAGCGCGAGGCCGATTGCCCAGCGCAAATCGCTCTTGCTGAACCGAGTCAGTGAATGCGCAAAGGCAACGGATGCCGCGGCACCAATTCCAAAGACGACGTTTAGCGCCGTGCCGGAGAGTTGCGCGCGGAGATCTACTGCGAGGAAAGCGATGAAAATGATCGCAATCGTTAGTCCAGTGAAGGTCAGGGCCGATTCGGTTTTGCGACGCTTTAGGAAACGACTGCCAGCCAAACCGAGAGCCGCTAGCGCGACGACCAGAAGTAGTTCGTGAACCAAGCTCGTTTCGTAGCCGGCATAGCGCTTGGCGATTACATCGCGAACGTGATCCATCGAGAGGAAGATCGAAACCGCGATCGGGCCGAGCAATGCAAAGCCCAGGCTTCGCGAACGCAAACTGCCCATGCGCGTCGCTTCCCAAGCAGCGCCAATCGTTAGGACGCTTGTCGCCACTGCGATCGGCATACCCGTTTCGCTTTGCGAAGCGAGGTACAGCAGCCAGGCCAGCACTCCCGCCAATGAAAGTCCTACGATCGTTCGCTTCCAAATTTTAGAAGCGCGAGACGGTTTCGAAACTTCAGCCGAACTCATGAAGATGCGTCGTGCCCGTACAATTTACGCCGAACGCTCTTGAGGGCTTTTATCGCCGGGCTCGGGCGGAAGATCAGCCACGAGTCCGCCGAACTTGCGCACGCGACTCGCGTAACTCGTCAGAGCCTCGATCAACTCGTCCTTGCGAAACTCCGGCCAACATTTTTCGGTGACGAACAACTCGGAGTAGGAGATTTGCCAGAGCAAGAAATTGCTGATGCGCATCTCCCCCGCCGTGCGAATCAACAAGTCGGGATCGGGCGTTTCGGGATCGTAGAGATAAGCGCGCAAGCTCTCTTCATCGATGCTCTTCGGATCGAGTTTGCCTGCTTGCGCATCCTCACACATGGCGCGAATGCCATCGGCGATTTCGGTACGACCGCCGTAGGAAAGCGCCAAGCGCAAACGCATGCCGGTATTCCCTCGCGTCAGCTCCTCGGTCTTGCGCAATTCAACCAGCGCATCGGGTTCAATATCGTCGAGTCGCCCAATGCAGTGCAGCTGCACCTCGTTGTCCATCAAAGTCGGACGTTCCTCCACCATGAACTCTTTGAGCAGTTTCATGAGGAAGCGAACTTCCGCCGACGGGCGTTTCCAGTTTTCCACACTGAAGGCGTAGAGCGTCAGGCTCTTGACGCCCATACGCGCGCATTCCGTAGTTATCTCGCGAACCGAATTGATGCCCTGTTTGTGGCCAAGCACCCGGCGCAACGCGCGGCGCTGCGCCCAACGACCATTGCCATCCATGATGATGGCCAAATGCTCCGGAAACTCTCCGCCGAAGTCCGGTCGCTCGGTTTTTAGTTTCCCCATATTCGCACCGCTCCAGAATCAGGGTGCGGGAACTGGGATGACTTGTTCACGCTCGGGTCCGACCGACAACAGTTCAATCGGAACGCCAACGATTTTCTCAAGCCAACGAACGTAACTGCGAGCCGACTCGGGAAGATCGCCAAACGAACGAATGGCGGTGATGTCCTCGGTCCAGCATTCATGCGATTCGTAAATCGGAGTGAGGCCGTCGAGTTCGGTGAGCTCCGCGGGCAGGTGGCTGTAGCGCTTGCCGGCCTTTTCGTAAGCGACAGCGACCTTCAACGTTTCGAATCCCGTCAAGACATCGAGGTTGGTCATGATCCAAGTGTCGGCGCCAGAGAGTTCAAGCGCGTACTGAACGGCGACGCCGTCGAACCAACCGCAGCGACGCGGACGACCGGTGGTCGCTCCGTACTCGTTGCCCGCTTCGCGAATGCGCTCGCCTTCGGCACCGTGATCTTCGCTGGGGAAAGGTCCTTCACCAACGCGCGTGCAATAGGCCTTCGCAATTCCCGTTGCGCGTTCCACATGACGAACGGGAAAGCCGGCCCCCGCTGCGATGCCGTCGGGTCCAGTGCTCGACGAGGTCACGTAGGGATAGGTGCCGTGGTCAATGTCGAGCATGACGCCCTGCGCAGCTTCGAACAACACGCGCTTGCCTTCGCGATAAGCGAGTCGCACAACGGCGGCAGCATCGCAAATGTAGGGTTCTAACTGCTTTCCGAACGCGAGTGCCTTCTCAAGCTCTTCCTCAAGCGAAAGTGTCGGCGCCTCGTAAACCTTCTCGAGCAAGGCGTTCTTTTCCGCAAGGATTGCGGTCAGACGGGTTCGGCAGCTTTCGGGATCGAGCAGGTCACATACGCGGAGTCCGGTGCGTGCCGCCTTGTCCGCGTAGCACGGTCCGATTCCACGGCCGGTGGTTCCGATCCGACCGTCGCCTTTCCAGCGCTCTGCAAGCAAGTCCAGTTGCTTGTGATGCTCAAAGATGACGTGCGCGCGCGCCGAGATCAAAAGTCGACTCGGATCGATCGGCGTGCCTCGCTCGCACAAGCCCGCAATCTCCTCCAGCAATTTTTTGGGTTCGACGGCGACGCCATTCCCAATCACATTGAGTTTGCCTTTATGCAAAATGCCGGACGGTATGTGATGAAGCACATACTTCTCTCCTCCGACAACAACCGTATGTCCTGCGTTGGCTCCGCCTTGATAGCGAACGACAACATCGGCGTCACGGGAGAGCAGATCGATGATCTTGCCCTTACCTTCGTCTCCCCACTGGGCACCGAAGACGCTAACGGAGGGCATGAGAAAGCTCCTAATAAGGGAGGTTTAGGGTCGGCGTGCTGCGGGCAGCCAGCCCAATGAAAATCGAAGCCGCGAATACGTGGGCGGCCTCAAATCGAGGCGAAGATTCTGGCTCGACTGATGCGCCGCGACAAGCGACAGAGGCGTTTTCCCTGCGCATGATGAACGGTTCTTCACACAACGACTCGGAAACGGCTCTCCGCGCCGTTTGTGGGGATCCGACTCGATCCCGAAACGGTCTCAGCGATCCTCGCCTGGATAGTCTTCAACCTCAAAAGGAACGTAGTCGAGCACCTCCCAGCGCAGGAGCGGGATGATCTCCGCTTCGTCTCCCTGCGTACGGCGCCAGACCACGCAGCGCACCGTACGAAGCAGGTCGAGCCCCTTCTGCTCGTCCTCTTCGATCTCCTCTTCGTCGACGAAGAAATCCGTCTCGTCCGAGTCAGCCGTACTGCGCCTCGCCGTGATGTAGATCGAAAACACGTTACTACTGACGGTCGTCAAATCTCGAACCTCGGCTTGCACAATCGGTTCCAAGTAATCCCAACCCTCAATCTTTGCCAGGTCCGTGACCGTGGTGAAGATCTTGCGAATGATCAGCTCGTTGCCGAATTCGTCAAATGACGGCTCGTCATCCGGATCGGTCTCCTCTTCATCCTCCTCGTTCCTGAATTCGACCAGCGCATCCCAAAAGGTCATGGGGACATCGCGATCATCCATCAGGGCTTTGAGCACCGCGACAGGCGCACGGTTGATGTTGATCTTCGGCCCGTCACTCGAGCTCGCCCCTTGTCCGCCCGGCTGGCTTGCTGATCCAGCGCCTGCTCCATCGGCTCCTTCGTCTGCTCCAAAGGGCGAGCCTTCTTCGCCGTCTTCAGTTCCACCGCCTTGTTGATTGGCGCCATTCCCTGAAGCCGTTGAAAGACTGCCCGGGTCTGCAGTGCCACTCTGTCCGTCATTCGATCCACCGCTCGCTTGTGAGTTCGCAGCCGCCAACTCCGAAGCGGTCGTCAAACTCGTCCACAACGTCAAGAAGGACTCGATCGAGTGAACGACCTCACCATTGTTGTCGCGGTAATCGCGAAAGTGACTGGGATGAAAATCGTCCAAGACCACGAACTCACGCAAGCTCATGGGCAATCCCAACTCCTCGCGCTCTTCATCGTCCGTCATCAAGAACGGTCGCGGAAGCAAGGATTCACTCCTGTTCAGCATGTGATCGAGCATCGAGTCCGCCATCGATTCGGCGGAACTCAAGTCGATATCTTCATCGGTACCTTCGCGACACAAGTCGAGGATGCGAATCACTCGGTCGCGCGCTTTGGTTGCTTCGTCCTCATTCTCGGTGAGCATGTTAAGGACGTTGTACTTGCTGTCTTCATCTTGAAAGTAGAAGCGCAGTTGCAACTCGTTGATCTCCGTCCTTCCGGGCGTAGCCCACGTATCGCGAGAAGAGTCCGTTGCACTACCATCTCCACCGCCTCCTTCTCCGCCGCCGCCGGAAAGACCACCGGCCGCTCCACCGACGGCACCTCCACCACCGGCGCCAACCGCCCCGTTCAGACCGTCGCCTTCATCGGCAACAGCATCTCCCTTGAGGTCCTCAAAGACCTTCAACAGCGCGGATTCGATCGCGAGATCCATGCTCGTGATCGTGTTTTGATTTCGAGCGATGCGGCCATCGGTCATCGTGCTGATGCGAATCTGTGATGCGATCAAAATCAGCACCACCAGCACCATCATGGCCATCATGAGCGCGGCGCCACGTCTGTCGGCGTCCGCTCGAGTCAACTTGCAGGAAATCGTCTTCATCGGGTAAAGGGCGGACGACAGCGAATTCGTTGTCTTCCCGCGATGACGAGCATCTTACTCACCAATGATGCTCGAACGAGTCTCCTCCGGCCCGCTGGCGCAATTTCAGGGCGATTCGCTCGCCTCGAGGTACCTCTCGAACCCGCTAGCCCGGATTATTCATGAACCGCGAGGCAAAACG
>JBLINP010000100.1:0-13646 GCA_047639415.1 Planctomycetota bacterium
CTCACTCGGTACCGCACAAAGATTGCCGAAGGCAATATTTCTTTGTGCGGTACCGAGTGAGGGCTGAGGTCTGCAGAGGTGTCTGACACCGTATCCGCCGGCTGAGGTCTGAAGTCGTGTCTGACTCCGTATCACGGATATACCGAACTGATCTGAGAATCGCATGTCTACCCCCACCATCTTCGGCAAAATCCTCGATGGCGAGATCCCCTGTCATCGCGTCTATGAAGACGAGCACGTGCTCGCGTTTCTCGACGTCTATCCGCTGTCGCCCGGACATACGCTCGTGATTCCCAAGGAGCGCGTGGCTCACCTCCACGAAATGTCAGAGGACCAATCGGCCGCGCTCGGTCGGGTGCTACCTAAGATCGTCCGTATGGTTTTGCATGCGACCGGTGCGACGCAATACAACCTGTTGCAAAACAATGGAGCGGAAGCTCACCAAGCCGTCTTCCACGTTCACTTCCACATCATTCCGAGAATGGATGATCGTGGATTGGGGATCAAATGGAAGGCTGGATCACTCGAGGCAGACGACGCTACGGCTATGTTGCAACGCATGCAAAGCGCGTAGCGAACCGGCTGCCTACTTTCCGAGCAAGGCTATCGCGGCCCAAACCTCCGCCAAGTTGAGCACCGTAACGCCGATCAATGGCCACATGAAGCTGGGCTTGCTGACCTTGTGGCGGAAAACGAAACAACCGAGCCAGGCACCGATCGCCGAGCCCAAGAGCGCCATTCCGAGCAGAGTTCTCTCCGGCACGCGTCGCCAGCCTCGGATGGCGCAGAACTTGTCCCAGCCGTACAGGATGAACGTGGCCACGTTCAGAACCGTAAGTGCGATCCAAAATCCGGTGCGATCGTCCGCGCTCGAAAAGAACTCCTCTGCAGTCTGAAGCCATTCATTCATGCCGACAATTTAGCGGATTGCAGTTAGTTCTTGTGAGGTGCATCGAAATGCACACTCGAAACTTGATCCGAAACCGATAAGCGCTCCAATCGTCTCTATGGATGTGACTGAAACCTACGGCATTGATCCCGAACGCTGGAATTTGCTCGTCGACATCGTCGATCGCACTTTTGGCATCAGTAGCATCCGCCCTCTGCAAGCCGAGGCGATTCGAGCCTCGATCGCTGGCCGGGACCTACTCCTCGTGCTCCCGACAGGCGGCGGCAAGAGCCTGTGCTATCAAGCGCCTGCTCTGCTTCCACCGGTAGGCACCGAAGCCGAATTCGAACCGGCGCAAGTCGAGCCCACCCCGCCGGACCCCAATTCCGAAGTCGTCGATGCCGAGCGACCGTGGGGAGACGATCCGTGGGAGATCCCCGAACTCAGCTTCGCGTCCAGCGGCAAACGATCCGGCCCGACGCTCGTGCTGAGTCCTTTGATCTCGTTGATGAAAGATCAGGTCGACGCGCTCGCAGCTTGCGGCGTGCCGGCAGCGATGCTCAATAGCTCCCAAGATCCGGAAGAGCGCGCGCAAGTGCTTCGCGACTTGGCATCGGGTCACGTGAAACTCCTGTTTGCCGCTCCCGAAAGGTTGGCGCAGGGTGGTTTCATCGATTTGCTCGCGCGCCTCGACGTTCGCGCGATCGCGGTGGACGAAGCACACTGCATCGCCCATTGGGGTCACGACTTCCGACCCGATTATCGTTTGATCGGCGAACTTCGGCGCCATTTACAGGGCGTACCGGTTCACGCCTATACGGCTACTGCAACCGAAGCCGTGCGACTCGAAATCATCAAAGAGCTCAGCCTAACGGATCCCGTGGTGATACTCGGTTCCTTTGACCGTCCCAACTTAGTCTACCGGGCATTGACCCGACAAAGTCTCGGCGACCAAATTCAAAAGGTCATCGACCAGCACGCCGGAGACGCGGGCATCGTCTACTGCATCACGCGCAAAGAAGTCGAACGCACGGCCGCCAAATTGGCCGCAAACGGCGTGCGCTGTGCACCCTATCACGCGGGCCTGAATCCCGAGCTACGTCAGAAAACTCAGGAACGTTTCAGTCGCGAAGATCTCGACGTCATCGTCGCCACTGTCGCCTTTGGAATGGGCATCGACCGTCCCGATGTTCGCTTCGTCATTCACGCCGCGTTACCCAAAGGCATTGAGCAGTACGCCCAGGAGACGGGGCGCGCCGGGCGCGACGGATTGGCAGCGGAGTGCTGCTTGTTCTACTCGGCATCGGACTTCCATTCGTGGAAAGAGATCATGTCGCGCGGCGCAGAAGAAGCAGAAGTCACGCGCGAACACCTCGACGCTCAAATCGATCGCTTGTCGGGCATGCTCACCTTCGCAACAGGAACCATTTGCAGACACCACGCCTTGGTTCATTACTTCGGCGAAACTTGGGACAAGGCGACTTGCGAGGCTTGTGACGTTTGCATGGGTGAACTCAAGCTCATGGATGACGCGGATGTTGTCGCACAGAAGGTTCTCTCCTGCGTCGTGCGTTGTGAACAACGCTTCGGCGCGGCGCACATCGCCGAAGTCTTACGTGGCAAAGCGAATGCTCGCGTCAAACGGGCCGGTCATGAATCGCTTTCCACCTTTGGACTGCTTGCGGATGAAAGCGTGACGGTCGTCCGTAGCTGGATTGATCAACTCGTCGGACTTGGACTTTTGTCCGTAACGAGCGGAAACTATCCGACGCTCTTTCTCAGCCAAGACGGCGTGGGAGTCATGCGCGGAGAACAATCAGTCACATTGGTTCGCATCGCTCCGTCACAGGGCAAGTCAACCGCTACGCGTCGCAAACGTACGCCGGTTGACGACAATTTGCCGCCTATCGATGATGCCCTGTTTGAGCACCTCCGCGAAGTACGTCGGGAGTTGGCGCGCACACGCAACGTTCCGCCCTACATCATCTTCGGCGACCGAACTTTGGCTGCCATGGCCGCTTATCGACCGTCCAACTCTGATGAGTTCCGCGAGCTAAAGGGCGTCGGATTAAAAAAAGCCGCCGACTTAGGACCGACCTTCTTGGCATCGATTGCCGAATTCGCGGCCTCAGCAGAGGCGGAGCAAACCGCCCAAACCCGGGAAAACGCGCCGAACTGAGCCGTTTCGTGCTTGCTTCAATGTTCGATGTGCTGGTGAAGTACAGCTACTGTATTTCACCCGAACGAACCCATCCATGGGTGTAACCGAGTTTCGTGGTGATGACTACTTCCCACCAACTTCGACGCACGCAGGCCTATCTGCGGAATATCCCAACCTCTGATTCGTCTCCGACATGATGATTTCCTCACTCGCGCTTGGCTTATTCCTTACCGCTATAACCTCATCTCCCAGCGCCCCCGCTTCGGCTTCAAAGCTGGAAGCCACCGCCATCTCGGGAAGCAAGTCCGTCCAGGTTCTTTGGCGTGGCAAAAAGTACAAGTCGACTGAGCTGCCCGAAGACTTGCCGACTGGTGCGATCGACGCGTTGAACTACTTCCGCCCGTGGGCCGAAGAAATGAAATACATGTTTCAGCTCACAGACAAAGCTGACTTCATGATCGTGACCCATAAGAAAAAGATGTCGAAGAATGAATGGTCGTCCGCCATCATACCGACGCTTGAATTGACCGATAGCTTGGCGCCCTTGCCCGAGCGCGGTGACTATAACGCAGCTGAACCAGCCGAAGCTTCCGCTAGTGGCGGCATGCAGTTCTCTTGGGGCGAAGTTCGCGAACTTGAGTACGAGACGGCGACCCTGTTTCGATTGGAGGACACCGATCACCTGCGCTCCTTACTCCAGCACATTGCGTCGATTGAGAAAAAACCAGACAACTGGAGCAAGTACTACGAGAAGCTGCCTGGGCTCACTTTTCATAGGCCGCTCGCAAGCATCATCGTTTCCTCACCACCCGAAGTCGAAGAGTGGGAACCTCTCAACGAAACCGTAAATCGCGTCGCGCGCATGATGCTCCTCCGCCGCTTCGGCAAAATCCCCCACTGGATCAGCATGGGAATTGCCTGGAACGTAGAGATGGGAGTTCGCGAATCCATTTACTGCTTTCCCGGCCGCATCGATTTCGTCAGCGTTTCCGAACATGCTGGTTGGCGCGACCCGCTCAAGTCTCAGTACCGGAAGAAAAATCAGGCTTTGGATATAAACTTGCTCGCGAGTTGGGAAGCGGGAGCCTACGACAACATTCAAGCCGGACGGGCATGGGGACTCGTTCGATACATCACGCTCAAAAATCCGGAAGCGCTCTCGAAAATCGTCGAAGATCTGCGTCTCGACATCCATGAAAACGGCCGCATTGATAACGGAAACGGCACCTGGGGCTTGATCCCGGATTACGTGACCCCGCCTGCCGTTCAACAGGACATTCTCGAACGGCACATGGCTGCGAGCGTCCTCAAAGACGTGGCCACTTACTTCAACAAGGGCATGAAAAAGCCCTCGAAGCGCTGACCACACAATTTGGAGCGGCCGGGACCATGATCCTGGCTGACTGAGCTTGTGGAGAGCCGGACTCGCGGCGAGAATGTCGGCCTATGCGAGTGCTCGAATTGAACATCAACGGTGACCGCGTCCAAGTTGCGGCTCACGCCCATTGGACCTTATTGGAAGTCCTGCGTTACAACCTGGGCTTGACCGGCTCCAAGCAGGGCTGCGACAAGGGCGACTGCGGCGCTTGTACCGTTCTCATCGACGGTCAACCGACGCTGTCTTGCCTGAAACTGGCCACCCTTTCTGAGGGAGCGCAAGTCACGACCATCGAAGGCTTGTTGCCTCAAAACCTGCAAGCGGGCGGCACGGGCCCCGACCCGGTGCAAGACGCTTTCGACCGATGCGGCGCCTTGCAGTGCGGCTTCTGTCAGCCGGGAATGATGCTCTCCGCTCGCGCGCTGTTGAACAAGAACAGCTCGCCGACGCGCGACGACATTCGCCAAGCACTGTCCGGCAATCTTTGTCGATGCACGGGTTACACGCAGATCATCGAAGCAGTCGAACTCGCGATTGAAACCAGCGCTTCGAAAGCGGCTGAAGGTCAAAACTCATGAGCGCTCGAGACAATCACGGGTCGGGCGCACCTTGGGGCAAAGACTTTGAAGTCATTGGCAAGCGCCATCGCAAAGTCGATGGACTCGCCAAGGCGACGGGTCAAGCAATCTATACCGACGACATTGCGTTACCGGGCATGTTGCACGCGAAGACACTGCGAAGTCCGCACGCTCACGCTCGCATCGTCAGTATCGACACCAGTCGTGCCGCAGCGCTGCCCGGGGTTCTCGCTGTGATTACTGGCGAGTGCATGCCGATCAAGTACGGCGTGATTCCTTGGACGCCCGACGAAAACGCGCTCGCTACCGATCGCGTGCGTTTCATCGGAGACGAAGTGGCTGCGGTCGCTGCGCTGGATGAAGACACAGCCAACGCCGCCATCGAATTGATCGACGTCGAGTACGAAGTCCTGTACGCCTACTCCGACCCCAAAGAGAGTCTCGAACGTCACGACCCGACGATTCACGAAGGCAACAAGCACGGCAATATCAGCAAGCACGTCGAACTCGAGTTCGGCGATGTTGAAACCGCGTTGTCGGGAGCGGACGTCGTCGTCGAGAACGACTTTTTCTTTCACGGCTCCACTCACACCGCGATCGAACCCCACTGCGCCGTTGCGCAATGGTCGCAGGATACTTCCCCCGAAGGATTGCTGACGGTCTGGTCCTCCACTCAGATTTCGCACTACGTTCATCGCGCTCTCGCCCGCGTTCTCGAATTGCCCGAAACGCGCATTCGCGTGATTCAACCTAATCTCGGCGGAGCGTTCGGCGGTAAGTCCGATCCCTTCAGCCTTGAGTTTTGCGTCGCCAAGCTTTCGATGATTACTGGCCGACCGGTCAAAATGCTGTGGACCCGCGAGGAAGTGTTTTACGCACACCGCGGTCGTCACCCGATGCACATGCACTATCGCTCGGGCGCGACCAAAGATGGCAAGCTGGTGGCCTCCGACGCCAAGATCTTGATCGATGGCGGCGCGTACAGTTCCTTCGGTTTGGTCACGACGTACTATTCCGGCCAATTGCTCACTGGCCCGGTCGACATACCGAACTACCGTTTCAATTCGACGCGCGTGTTCACCAATAAACCACCGTGTGGTCCCAAACGCGGTCACGGTTCCGTTCAGCCACGCTTCGCCTTCGAGATTCAACTGGACGAACTGTCTTGTGCTCTCGACATGGACCCGATCGAGTTCCGGCGCAAAAACTGGCAAGGCGAAAACACGCAAACCGTCAACGGACAACGCATCACCTCCAACGGTTTCATGGAGTGCCTGACCGAAGTCGAACGCGAATCTAATTGGAAAGAGCGACGCGCTAAACTGCCCGAAGGCCACGGCTTGGGCGTGGCCGGATCGATGTACATCTCGGGCACGAACTATCCGATCTATCCCAACGACATGCCCCAAGCGGGCATTCAAATCAAAGTCGATCGCTCCGGCTTGGTGACCGTGTTCACCGGCGGCAACGACATCGGCCAAGGCTCGAATTCGGTCGTGTGTTACTTGGTCGCGGAAGAGTTGGGCGTTCAAGTCTCCGATGTTCGCGTCGTCGCTGCCGACTCCGATCTGTGCCCCGTCGATCTAGGCGCTTACTCCAGCCGCGTCACGTTCATGGTCGGCAACGCCGCCATCGACGCTGCTCGCAAACTGCGTAGCCAAGTCGTGACGAGCGTAGCGGCTGAATGGGAAGTTGCCGAAAACCGCATCCGAATGGGCGGCGGAGTCGTGCTCGACTTGGCCGATGCCGAACGCACGATGCCGGTTCGCGAAGCCTTCCACTTGGCGGAAGCGCGCTTCGACACGCTGGGATCCACTGGTTCCTACAACACGCCCAAGCTCGGCGGTGATTACCGCGGCGGAACCATCGGAGCCTCCCCCGCCTACTCCTTTACCGCACATGTTGCTGAAGTCACCGTCGATACCGAAACGGGTCGCATCACTTGCAACGAGGTTTGGTGTGCCCACGATTGCGGACGTGCACTCAACCCGATGTTGGTGGCCGGGCAAATCGAAGGTTCGGTCTACATGGGCGTCGCGGAAGCTCTGCTCGAAGATCACGACGTCAATCGCTTTGGATTGCACCGTGGACCATCGCTCCTCGATTACCGCATTCCAACCACGCTCGACACGCCCAAGATCAACGCGTTGATCGTGGAGAGCATTGATCCCGAAGGCCCCTACGGCGCGAAAGAAGCGGGCGAAGGTCCGTTGCACTCAGTGATCCCAGCCATCGCAAACGCTGTCTTTGACGCGGTAGGTATTCGATTGCGACACTTGCCATTTACCCCCGCCAAAGTCTTGGCAGCGCTCGCAGAACGCGATCGCGTCGTGGCCGACGAAACCGTGGAGGCCAACTGATGTTGCGCTTACCGAAATTCGACGTCGCCCAACCGACGCACATCAAGGAAGTTACGGCCTTGCTAGCCGAACACGGGACAGACGCCATGATCATTGCGGGCGGCACCGACGTGCTGCCCAACATGAAGCACGAGTTGTTTGCGCCGAAGACGCTCATCTCGCTGAGCGGCGTGAAGGAACTGATCGGCATTCGAACCGAAGACGATGCGCTCGTCATTGGCGCGATGACTCCGCTCGATCAAGTCGCGGCGAATTCGCTAGTTATAAAGAACGCTCCGGCCCTCGCCCAAGCAGCCGGACTCGTCGCCGGTCCGCAACTGCGCAGCATGGGAACGCTCGGCGGCAACGTCATGCTCGACACGCGTTGCCAGTGGTACAACCAAACCTACTTCTGGCGCAAAGCCCTCGGCTTCTGCCTCAAGAAGGATGGCAGCCTCTGTCATGTGATCGAAGGCGGTTCGAAGTGCGTGGCCGCTGCCAGCAACGACACGGCTCCGGCTCTGATGAGTCTCGATGCAACGCTTCGATTCGAACAAGCCTCCGGAGCGCGCGAACTGGCGATCGACGACTTGTGGAAATCTGATGGCATCTTCAACAAGAAGGTCACGTCCGCCGAACTCTTGACTGAAATCCGCCTGCCGCTGCGTTCGGACAATCACCTCGGCGCCTACGGAAAACTGCGCGATCGCGGTTCGATCGACTTCCCGTTATTCGGCATTGCCGTTCGAATCGACGTCGATCAGGATCGAACCGTCGTGGATGCCGCCGCGGTAGCCGTCGCTCTCCAAGCCCGTCCGACTCGAATCAAAAAAATCGCGGAAACCTTGCGCGGCACCGTACTTGGCAGCGCCGAGTTTGAGGCGGGCATTCAGGCCGCTTGCGCCCTCGGAACCAAACAATGTCGTCCGATGCCCAACGTGCCTGGCGACGCGGATTACCGTCATCAAATGGTGCCGGTTTACCTAAAACGCACGCTGCTGGCTGCGGCCAACGGAACGGGCCCCGTTCACGCGATTTGAAGGTCTAGGCGCGGCCAACCCGCCCCAACGGCCGAACCGGCCATAAAAAGCTAAAAACCGAGCCGCTCGTGCGAACCAAGCAGGCTCAGCGCGCGTCGAAAGGGAGCAGAATTCCCACCCGCAGAAAAGCTCCGCCCCAGCACCCCTACGCTGGACGGGATAAGCTAAAAAGGGACATTCAGCTACTCCAAGGCCTTCCCGCCAGGGTGACACCATGATTAGTCGAAGCATTCTAAAAACCACCCTCGCGCTCGCGCTCGCAGTGCCATTCGCCACTGCGCAAACCAGCGGCGTCGACCTTCCGCCCGGTTTCCTCGAAACTGAGATTGCCGGTGGTTGGAATCAACCCACCGATATGGCGTTTTTGCCGGACGGCCGATTGCTCGTAGCCGAAAAGGCCGGATTGGTTTGGATGGTGGACGGCGGATTCAAAGGCGCTCAAGCGGTGGTCGACATCACCGAAGAAGTTGCGGACATATCAAGTCATGGATTGAAAGGTATCGCGGTCGATCCGAGCTTCGGAACGAACGGCAACATCTACCTTCTGTATGAAGTCGATCGACACCACCTCCTGTTTTTCGGCACGCCTCAGTACGACCCGATCGCCGATGACTTGATCGGACCGACCATCGGACGCATCACGCGTTTGACCTTGGATGCTGGTGCCAATCACGAAATGGTATTAGCGGGCAGTCGCAACGTGCTGATTGGGCAAACCGCCTCGACTGGCTTTCCGATCATCAATGTTCACGAAGGCGGCGCACTGCGGTTCGCTGATGACGGTTCGTTATTGGCCACAGCCGGCGATGGCGCGGAAGGCTACGCGAATACAGGCGGCTCGCCCGAAACAGTCGAGGCCATCAGCCTGGGAATCATTCCGGCCAAACACGACGTCGGCCCTTTTCGCGCGCAACTCGTGGACTCGCTCGCGGGCACATTGATTCGCATCGACCCCAGTACCGGAGATGGTTTACCCGGGAACCCGTTCTACAATCCCGGCTTCCCAAGTAGGCCACGTTCGCGCGTTTGGGCCTACGGTCTCCGAAACCCATTCCGCATTTCGGTCGTGCCCGGAACTTCAACTGGACCGAATCATCCTGGTCGAATCATCATTGGCGATGTTGGATTTGGGCTTTGGGAAGAGCTCAACGTCAGCGAAACCGGCGGTGAAAATTTTGGTTGGCCGTTGTATGAGGGCATGGAGCAAAACGATCAGTTCTACCTCTTCAATAACGAAAACCCCCTCGCGCCCAATCCGCTCTTTGCTCAAAACGTTCCGGGCGCGGGCCTCTGCACGCAGGAGTACTTCACGTTCGTGCAGTTGCTTCAACAGGAGAGTGCCAATCCGTTGGTGCCGCTCAACCCTTGCGATCCGATGGCCACAATTCCCGCAAGCGCGCTGCCCGCGGTACATACGCGGCCGGTCATTGATTGGGGGCACATTGGGCCAGCGCGGGCCAAGACCTTCGACGCGATGGGAGTTGCGACTTCGGTTAACATCGGCGACATAAGCGGTCCGGTCGCGGGCAACCAGTTCATTGGCTCTTGCTCCATAGCGGGTGTTTGGTACGAAACCGGCAACTACCCGAGTGAGTACGACAACAGCTTCTTCACGGCGGACTTCACGAGCGATTGGATCAAACTCGTCAAGTTTGATGCGGGCGGACAGCCGACAGAGGTGATCGACTTCGGTGATGGCATCGACGGATTGGTCTCTCTCGCGATCGACCCGATCAGTGGAGACGTCTACTTCCTTCAAGTCGCCGGTGAACTTCACCGTCTCGAGTATCAGTCGGGCAATATCGGCCCCACAGCGGAGTCCACCGGTGCACTGCGCTATGGTCCCGCTCCGCACCGAGTGCAATTTCAATCCGCTCAATCGAACGACCCCGAAGGCTTACCGCTCGACACCCTCTGGGACTTCGGGGACGGCACGCCGACCAGTGCACTTGAAGATCCGATACACATATTCCCCTCCCAAGACATCACACCGAGCGGAACGATCATCGCCCAAGTGCTCGAGTTGGTTCCGCCGCAACAACCCACCGCGGTCGGACTTTTCCCGAGCGTCATCGCCGATGGAGTCTTCGTCAACCCATCGACGGGCACCAAGATTCAGAACTACCTCACCTTCCCCTCGGGCACGGTGGATACCGATCCGAATGATTGGGTGGGCTACGAGTTCACTGGCAATCACCGCTTTCATCAGTTGGTGTTTCAAGAGGGCATGGAATACACCACCCTCGGCGGGTGGTTTGATTCCTTAACCGTTCAAGCGCGCGTTGCTGGCGTTTGGACTGAAGTCACCGGGCTTGAAATCTTCCCGCCGTACGATCCGAACGACGGCGAAGAATGGGAGACCTACGAATTGTTCTTCGATGCCATTGAAGGCGATGGCATACGCTTGTTTGGTTTGGGAGGTGGCAGCAGCGCCTTCGTAACCGTGGCGGAGTTGCGAGTCATTTCCGATCCTGTCGTCACCGCATCGACGCGGTACGACGTTTCGATGACGGTCACGGACAGCGTCAATCAACAGGACACCGATACGACGCCAATTTGGATCAACAACACGCCCCCCACCGTGACGATCACCAGTCCAGTCAACGGCGACATCTACGATCCGCTGGTGAACGAGCTCGTCAATCTCAATTCGATCGTGTCTGACCTGGAATCGACGCCTGGCGAACTCACCTGCCAATGGGAAGTGTTCCTACACCACAACGATCACGTCCATCCCGAACCGCTGATCAGCGATTGCGATTCAGCTTTCACCCTGCTGCCCCACGGTTCCGTCAACAGCATCTTCTTCTGGGAGTTCCGCCTGACGGTGAGTGGTCCGCTCGGGCTCTCGAACACAGTAACCAGCGTGCTTTACGAGCATGAACCAACGCTCTTGGCGGAGAACTATTCGATCTCTCTCTCCGAGGGCGGTAGCGCCAATTTCCAACTCGATGCCGGTCCAGCGCGCGCGAACAATTTCTACTGGATCTTCATGAACGCCACGGGCATCTGGCCCGGTATCAACTTCGACTCGGTCAACCTGCCGCTCAACTTCGACAGCCTCATGCTGTTCGGTCTGAAGAATCCCAACCTAGCGATCTTCACTCGCTTTCTCTTTATTCTCGACGGCAACGGCCAATCCACCGCCGCGTTTAACGTCCCCGCGGGAAGCGATCCATCCTTGGCAGGCATCACATTGAGTTTCGCCTATGTCGGCGGAGCGGTTTCGGGCGAGGTCGATTTCGCCAGCAACCCGACTCAAGTGACCTTCACCGAATAGACAATATTGATCCTTAGCGCGTCTTCGACCTGACCGCTTGAAAGATGTTGGCGTCTAATTCGGTGCCGCTAACCTCCTGATTTCGAATTCACTTTCAACAGGCCGTAATCGTTTGTCGCTTGTTCGAAAATCCGTCCGAAGAAAATTAGGAGCCATCGCCGTCGGCGTCGTGCTTGCAATTGGCTTCGCCGGGTGTGGATTACGCTTGGCTGGTTCAGTGGTGTACGACAGCTCCGGACGCGCATTCATTCCCGAGCACTCGGAAGGGATTCGCATTCTTTGCGATGGTGATTCCAACGTATTCGGAGTCTTCGAGCCCGTTGACGAAAGTTATCCAACACAACTGAATTCCCTGCTTGAGAAACGATCCGAGGGCGAGCAATTCAGTGTCATAAACTTGGGGATTCCCGGATTCAGTCTGAGGCAATTGCTGGCTCTCATTCCCAAAGACTTGGAACTAATCCAACCCGATATCGTGCTACTTACGATTGGAGCCAATGACGCTTGGCAATGGCGCCCGGAAGCCAACGCGGAGTATGCCCCACCGCCGCTTTGGGAACAGTTCCGTTTGGTTAAGGCAATTCGACTTTATTTCTATCGTCGGGGCGAAGGTCGGATTGAAGAGTCCGAATTGCACAACGACCATATAAGCATCGAGGGACTCGCTGACGAAGAACAAGCCTGGAGCACGGTCAATCGGGTGGGCGAAGAAGTACGACGCTTTCAAGGCACGAAGATCGAACGTCAGGATGATGACACCGAGTATTGGCAGAACCTCTATTCCGACTTCGCCCGTCTACACGAGCTCGTAGGCAAACGATTGGTACTCGTCTGCTATGGCAGCGACAGCGCCGTCTACGGCAAAGCCAATCGGGGTCTGCGTAAGGTAGCCAACGAACTTCAGATTCCACTGCTCGACGTCACACCTGAACTGGCCAATCTCGTCGAAGCGACAAGTTTCAGCAATGTCTTTTGGACCGACTTGCATCCACGTGGACTCGGCTACGAAGTTATCGCCCGTGCCGCCTACAATCAATTGGTCGAACTCGATCTCGTCAACGGCGAAGTGATAGACGATTTGCTCGCCAACCTTGGCACTCACTTTCGAGAGACCGCCCAAATTCAGTTGGTGGGTTCATTGGCGGACCCCGACGAGCTCCAAATTCAAATATCTGGCGGTCAACCTGGTCGCGCCTTCAGCGTCGTCTTTTGGGATCCGCATCGCGAAACGAATGCATCGGCGGAGAGGCCGTTCTTTGACATCATCAAATCCGATGTCCTCTTCAGGAAAAGCAACGCTCTGAATTGCTAAAATCCCGTTTTGACGAACACGGCGAAGGGTTCGTATCCATCTCTGGCTTCTTCCGCGAAGGCCGCGATCTAGCCCGGATTATTCATGAACCGCGAGGCAAAACGCCTCGAATTGGTTCCTGCTGGCACTTTGCAGATACTTGCCCCCGCAGACGACCTTGTAAGGTCGTCGAGGACGCCAGTATCTGCAAAGTGCCAGCAGGAACCAATGGACCGGCAGTGCCGGTCGTTCGTGGTGTTTGGTCCGCGTGTTCATGAATAATTCGGGCTAGAGGGTCTACGAATGCGAACAGGCTACATCGTTTTCGGCGAAGAGCAGGCCGGCATCATGTCGCGCTACTCGGATTCAGTGATCATCGAACTCCGTTAGTCATAAATAGTCGTTGGACTGATTCGGCCTCACTCGGGAGATCTGAGAGACTCCCTCACGAAACGGTTACAAGCCCTGAAAGCTGCGACCTTGTGGCTCCTCCCCCGTTCTCACGAAAATCGCGCAACGCTATCCCCGTTTAAAATGTCAGGGCAACAATCGCTGTCCGAATTTATGGGTCGGGTGGACCTGGGCCGTTTCCAGCCCAGGCCTCCCACAGATCCGGACGTGCGCAATTCACGCATCCGGCTCCTCAGAAACATGGGTTCGCTACGTGGGGCGTAAGCTCGACCGAACGGC
>JBLINP010000101.1:0-13628 GCA_047639415.1 Planctomycetota bacterium
AGGAGTGGAAAGGTCGCAGCGTGCATCCACTTTCGAGGAGTGGGGAGAGCGTGGACGGCTGGAAAAAACGGAATGCTGTCGCGGCTTGAAGATGTGCGGCTATCAACACGGATGCTAGGCAGTTCAAAATCGTTAGGGCGTGTAGGTCAGCGGAGAGTTGGGACCGAGCGGCAAGCCCACGTTCATCCAAATGATCAGTAAGATGCTCCAGACAATCGTGAAGGTGATTGCGTAGGGAAGCATGACGGCGACCAAAGTCCCGAGGCCGCCCTTCTTCACGTACTGGCGCATGAACACGAGCACGACCACTAGGTATGGATTGAGTGGTGTGATGCTGTTAGTCACTGAGTCGCCGATTCGATAGGTCACCTGCGTCAACTCGGGGCTGATTCCTATCGTCATAAACATCGGTACGAAGACCGTCGCGAGCATGGCCCACTTCGCCGACATTGAACCGACGAACAGGTTGATGAATCCCGACACGAAGATGAAACCAAGCATCAGAACCCACGCGGGCATGTCGAACTGACGCAGAAAATTTCCGCCTTCGATCGCGAGCATGCGACCAAGGTTCGAGTGCTCAAAGGCTGCAACGAAAATCGACGCAAAAAAGGCCAAGACGACGTAGCTGCCGAGAATCGACATGTACTCGTTCATCATTTTGGAGACGTCCCGGTCCGATCGAATCGATCCAACCTTGACGCCGTAAGCCATCCCGGGAATCAGAAAGACGATGATCAACAGGGGCACGATCGAGGTAATCCAAGTCGGAAAAGGCGTTTTTCCTTCGCCGACACCAATACTCCCTGGCTCGTCGTACAGGAATCCCCACGTGAATGAAGCACAGGCAAACACAAACAGGAAGGTCGCGATCATCGCGCCGAAGCCCCACTTCAATCCGGACTTTTCTTGGCTGGTGAGGCTCATGTCGGCATCGCTACCCGCGCCCCCCGGCCCACCCTCCTCCGGACTCCGACGACTCAACCGCGGCTCTACATACCAAGCCGATACCGCCCATCCAACCAAGGTCAACATCACTGTCGACGCAATCATGAAGTACCAGTTGCACGCCGGACTGACCACGTACTCTGGATCAATAATGCGAGCGGCTTGCTCCGTTAGCCCCGATAACATTGGATCGAGGCCTGTGATGAAAAGGTTGGCGTTGAAGCCCGATGCAACACCTGCAAAGACAGCTGCAATGCCGACTAGTGGCGAACGGCCCGAGGCTTTGAAAACTGCCGCTGCGAGAGGCGGCAAAACGATGTACCCGGCATCGATCGCCATTGAGCTAGTTACACCCGCAAAGAAAGCGGCCGGAGTAAGCAGACTTGAAGGTACGAACAACAGAATGCCGCGTAGTGCCGCAGAGATGAAGCCCGACTTTTCGGCCACCGAGATGCCAATGGCTACGGCGAGTACGAGGCCCAACGGTCGAAACTCGACGAAAATACTCACCAAGTTTGAGGCCAGCCAACGGAAGCCGTCCGCCGACAAAAGGCTTGTCGCGCTTTCGTTTAAAACCTCCCCGCCATCAGAATCAAGGAGGATGCTGTTCCAACCCTGCGCCTCCGCGATCCACGACGCGACAAAAATGATTAGAGCGCCGAGACCAAAGAGCGAGATCGGGTCGGGCATGCCGTTGCCAATGCGCTCGACCCGATCGAGCCAGCCCTTCTTCGCAGGTTCTAGAGAGGCGGAATCGTTCGGGCCGTCAGAGCTGGTGGGTGCACTCATGCGCAAAAAGGTAGCGTGAAGGGCGTCCCTCTGAAAGTCACTGCCGCCATTCCGTGTATTGGGATCGTTCGAACACGGCTTCGCAGGCCTAATCGACCCCTCTTTTCGTTGAGCCCGGAATGGCTTGTGCGTAAAGTCGCAATCTCGAAGCTCGGGTTGCAATGGCGCAGATCCCAATCAAAGACTCAATCCAAGCTATGAGCAATTGCATCGCCGCCCTACTCGCACTCCTTCCGCTCACCTTGCCGATAGCTGCGAATAGCGGGGAACGCGTACCTGGACCGACCTGGCAACACTACGTCGATCCGTCAGAAGCCGGTTTTGATCCGAAGTTGCTCGCGGGCGCCGAAGAGACCTGGAAGTCACTGCCTTCGTCCGCCTTCATGATCGTTGCCGATGGAGCGATCGTCGCCGACTGGGGAGACACGGAACGACGCTTCATGTGCCACTCCGTCCGCAAGAGTTTTCTCTCAGCGCTATACGGAATCTATTACGATCGTGGTGAACTCGAACTCAACAAAACACTCGCTGACTTGGGGCTCGATGACGAACCTTCACCGTTGCTCGAATCGGAAAAGCGAGCGCGCATTCTCGATTTACTGAAAGCGAGCTCCGGCGTCTTTCATCCCGCTGCCTACGCTGGGCGAACAGACTCGCGAGCACGCGGTAGCGAAGGCCCCGAACGCTACTTCGCCTACAACAATTGGGACTTCAACACGCTGGCGGAAATCCTGCGCATGGAAACCGGCGCCGACGTCTTCCAGGCTTTCGAAGAACATTTCGGCAAGCCGCTCGGCATGCAAGATTGGCGCGTCGGTGACGGCTACTACCACTTCGAACTCGACAAGTCGAAGTACCCCGCCTACCCCTTTCGGCTTTCGGCTCGCGACGCCGCGCGCTTTGGTCTCTTGTTCGCCCGCGAAGGACTTTGGGGTGACCAACGCATCCTCTCCAAAAATTGGATTCGCCGAAGCGCGGCCGAATACTCGATCGATTCCGAGATCAACGGCTATGGCTTCATGTGGTGGACCTTCCGCGAACCACGCTTCCTGAAACACGGAATGGTTTCCGCTCTCGGAGTTGGAAATCAGATGATTGCGTCGCTTCCAGAGAGTGGCCTCGTCCTAGCCCGGATTATTCATGAACCGCGAGGCAAAACGCCTCGAATTGGTTCCTGCTTGCACTTTGCAGATACTTGCCCCCGCAGACGACCTTGTAAGGTCGTCGAGGACGCCAGTATCTGCAAAGTGCAAGCAGGAACCAATAGACCGGCAGTGCCGGTCGTTCGTGGTGTTTGGTCCGCGTGTTCATGAATAATTCGGGCTAGTCAATCGAGCCAATACCTACCATGGCGAGAGCACGCCCACCAATGCACTCTTGGGTCTCGTCGAACAAATACTGAACGCGCGCACCGGCGAACTCGCGGACGATCCCAAACTCGTCGAGGTGACCAACGCACCATCGCATCAAAACATCACCCGCGTTTCGCCGGCGGCACTCGAGCGTTACATCGGCGAATGGTCGCTTCCTCCGGCGTCACTCAACCTCCCCGCTTGGAGCACGTTTAGCGTGAGCGCCGGCGATGGATATTTAAGCGCGACTTCACCGATAATTGGCACCTTCCAACTCTACGTGCAGCCCGACGGCTCGCTGTTTGAATCGGATTCTCAAAGGCACTACTACTTCTTCGAATCCGAGGGCCAAATCCCAGGTGGAATCGCCAACGGCTCCGACATCAAAGAGGCCATACTCAACGCTTTGGCGACGACAGATGCCGACAGTCCCGAGCGCCTTTTGCGATCGCACAAAGCCCAACGGATCCCGAAGTTCTCGCCGCTCGAACCGTCGTCCAACTCTTGACCGGAGTGCCCGACGAGGCTGAGCAAAGTCTGCGCGCCATCGCCGAACTCGCCGGAGCGGCGGCGGCCGAAAGCAGTATCAACGATGCCGGATATAGCTTGATGCGATTCGAGCAACCGCAGTTTGTCGTGGCCGTTTTTCAGCTCAACGCGACCGCCTTCCCGACCTCCTTCAACGTTTGGGACAGTCTCTCGGAAGCACAGGTCGCGACTGGCGATATCAAGGGGGCCATCCAATCTTGCGAGAGCGTGCTGGCGCTGGATCCGGAATTCGGCCCGGCGCGCGAGCGGCTTCGTACTTTGCGCGAACAGTGACTCCCGTGATTATGTGGACAATAGTCTCAACCACGGTCCATTTAGCGATCTTCGCGCTCTCGCGGTCCTTGACGAGCGGAGGACCTCGGGGCAATCTGTGCCCGATAAGGCGGCACACGGATCCGGATCCGGTTTCTAAAGTCGGTCGCGAGAATCGACTGAAGAATGAAGTGCTGGAACTTGAGCATGGACCAAGCTGATCAGCACTCGCCTCGCCCGCGTTCGAACGGCAACGCAAACTGCGAACTGCACGCGGTGACCTACCTCTCGCCTGGTATCCCGCTCGCGTTCTTCGAGCAGATTTGTGATCACCTCGCACGCACGCTCGATTGTTCGATCACGCTGCATTCAGAGCCCCGATTATCGGGCCCGATGCACGGAGACCTCGACCCTTTCGCCGAAGGCCGCGCCGACATCGGTTTCCTGTGTTCCCCGTCGTATCTTTACCTACGAGAACAACTTGAACCTTCGGTAGAACTCGTGCCCGCTGGCTTCGTTTTCGCCGACGAACGGAGCCAGGGCCAGCCCATCTATTTCTCCGAAGTCGTCGTTCGAGCCGACCACCCCGCCCGCCAATTTACCGATCTCTTGGGATCCTCTTGGGGCTACAACGACGAATGTTCTCTGTCCGGCTACTTTGCCACTTTGCAGAAGCTGAGCGAGCTCGGAAGCAAGCCCGAGTTCTTTCGCCGCCAGACCCGAACAGGCTCGCACCACGCCTCGATCGAAATGATTTTGAGCGGCGCGATTGACGTCGCGACGATCGATTCGGTTGCGCTCCGCCTACTCCTACACGAGCGGCCCGAGCTTCGCCAACAATTGCATGTGCTGGACTCCTTCGGTCCCTTCCCCATCCAACCTGTGGTCGTTCGCTCTACCCTTGGCGCGAACTGGGCGACCAGAATAGGCACGGCGTTGATGAACCTCGATCACCGCCATGTCCAGGAACAATTATCGCCCGCGTTCGGGCTGTTGTGCTGCGCTCCAATCGATGAAGCAGTCTACGCCGACGAACATCGAGCCCTGTGTCGACTCGGCCAGATCAAGATCAAGCCCCTCCCGCAATTGAACTCTCCGTCATGACCGCTTTGTTATTCGAACTTGAAGACCGCGCACAGCTGATTCGCAGCTACGAGCGCGTCCGCGCACAAACGGAAGACCTAATCCGCCCGCTCGCAATCGAAGACATGGTCGTCCAGACCATGCCGGACGTCAGTCCGACCAAGTGGCACTTGGCTCACACGTCGTGGTTCTTCGAAAAGCTCGTCCTCGAGCGCATCGGTGCCGACTACACGCCCTTCGACCAAGGGTTCAACGCTCTGTTCAACTCCTACTACCAGTCGTTGGGCGATCCGTTCCCGCGCGACAAGCGCGGACTGCTTTCGAGGCCAACTGTCAACGAGATTGTCGCCTATCGGCATCACGTCGACTCTGTGCTAAAGGCTCTACTCGAAGAAGGTGACGCGGCGACGATCCGCCTGTTGGCCCCAGCCTTAACCATCGGGTTGAATCACGAGCAGCAGCATCAGGAGTTGCTCGTTATGGACGCCAAGCACGTGCTGTCTCACAACTCAACTCCACCGGTTTATCGCCAGCAAAGAACACGCCCTTCCGTCGCATCCTCTGCACCAATGGAGTGGCTTCGCTTCGCGGGAGGCCGCGTTCATGCAGGCAGTGGGCCAAACGGTTTTGCCTTCGACAACGAACGCCCGCGTCACGCCCACCACCTGCGGCCGTTCGAACTCGCTTCGCGACCGGTCACCTCCGGCGAGTTCCAAGCTTTTATCGAAGACCGCGGTTACGAACGTCCGGAACTCTGGCTTGCGGATGGTTGGGATTTGGTTCAGCGCGAAGGCTGGAGCGCACCGCTCTACTGGGAACTCACCGAACAAGGTTGGACTGTCTTCACCCTCGGCGGCCGTCAATCGATTGGTCCGGCTGAGCCCGTTTGCCACGTGAGCTACTTCGAAGCCGACGCGTACGCGCGCTGGGCCGGTTGTCGCTTGCCAAGCGAGTTCGAATGGGAGCACGCCACCGAGGAGCAACCGATGACAGGAACGTTCCTTGAGTCCGGTGCGTTTCATCCGCTGCCCCAGGCCGGAGAATCGAGCCAAGGCTCACCCGCGCAACTCTTTGGCGACGTTTGGGAGTGGACGACAAGCCCTTACGCTCCGTACCCCGGTTACGAGCCTTTCGACGGCCACTTGGGCGAGTACAACGGCAAGTTCATGATCAACCAACTCGTGCTTCGCGGCGGTAGCTGCATCACGCCGCGCGATCACGTACGTCCAACCTACCGCAACTTCTTCTATCCGCATCAGCGCTGGATGTTCGCGGGCTTTCGACTCGCGCGCTAAGCGGCGGCACCCGAGCGGCGAACCTAGCTCGAGTGCTCCCGCCCCACCGCGGCCGGCGATTCGATGGCGACGAGTGCGTATCACGGATCACGTTGTGCGTCCGAATAGGGAAATGCGCGCTGCAAATGGTGCCGCGCCGCCGATTCGAGCTTCGCGTACAATTGGGGAACCCTTGAAGGCGACTATCGTCTAAGGGACACAATGGATCGATCTTTTTAAGATGCCGAATCGTTGATCACGCACTCCAGCACCTCGACAACATGCCCGTCACGTACCGCCTGCTCTCTCTCGGAATAGCACTGCTGCTCCTCGCTCTCCCCACTGCAGCACAGACTCCGCCCGCCAACTTCCAGTGGACGGTTAGTTTATCAACGTCCTCACACGTAGTTGATTTCGAATTGCACTCCGCGCGCGGACCGAACTTCACCGTCGAAGTTCAAGGAGCGGGCGGCGTCTTCGCCACACATGCGGCGGGTCCGATTCGCACTTACATCGGCACGATCGCCAGCCTGCCCGGTGCGATGGCCTCGGCGCTGCGGCGAGCGGACGGCTCGACTTACTATCACGTGCTCTTCGAAGATGGAGCGGAGTGGATCAACAACGGCGGCTCCACCACTTTGCGCACGGACGCGAACTGGACGCCGAGCTATCCGTCCTTGGTCACCGGTTCAGGCGGCGCGGGCCCCTTCATCTGGGCCGCCGAAGTCGGAGTGGATCTTCCTCGCAGTCAATACATCGTCGACGGCGACGTCGATGCTGCTTTGGAAATGATTGAGCATTCCGTCAATACCGTCAATCTGATCTACCTTCGCGACGCGGGCATCACTCACCGCCTCGGGCGCATCGTGATTCGAACGAATGCAGCCAGCGATCCCTACAACGGAATGACGACCACTGGCGATTTGCTAAACGAGATCGGCAATCAGTGGAACAACGTGCTCGCTCCGAGTACGCACGACATAGCGCTGGTGGCGACGTCCGCCACCGGCGGTGGACTCGCCTCTGTAGGCACGATCGGAAACCCCGGGTATTCGGCCAACGGCGCAACCACGGAAGGCGACTTCACGATCGTTTGGCGTCACGAAGCCGGACACAATTGGTCGCTCAGTCACTTCGACGGCGGCACGCCGGAAGGCAAGACCATCAACTCGGGCAACGCGCTGTCACGCATGTCAGGTTCTGAGCAGGCCAAGGCCGTTCAACACCGCATCGCCCGCTCTGCATTTCTCGACAATCTTGGACCCAATGTCGTTGCGATCCCGCCGAGCGCCAGCCTCGATCGCGCTAGTTACTTGCCGCAGAGTTCAGGTTTAGCGATCGACGTGCTCGACAACGACCACGACGCCAATGGCGAGCCGCTCGCCATCCTCTCCTTCGACACGAGTACGCAGCTCGGTGGAGCGGTGGCGCTCTCGCCCGGTACCGGCCCCGGAGGACGCGACGAGTTGCTGTACACGCCGCCCGCGGTGGGCATGGCACAGCCCGACTACTTCACCTATCGCATCGCAGACGTTTCGGGTCGCGAGGCACTCGGCAATGTCGTCACCACGTTGACTGCCGAGTCCGAACTGCTCGCACACTTCACGATGGATGAGGGCAACGGAGCCTTCGCGAACGACTCCTCGCCCTACTTGCGCAACGCGATGTTCGAGAACGGGCCGTTTTGGGACGCCGGAACCATTGGAGGTGGAATCACTTTCGATGGAGTCAACGATCGCCTGCTCGCCGATGCGCTAGACACGACCACCAACAACTTTACGATCGCAGGTTGGATCAAGCGCGACGGTCCACAAACCGATTGGGCCGGGATTGCGTTTTGTCGCGGTGGAACCACGGCTTCGGGCCTCAACTTTGGCACGAACGACGAGTTGCGCTATCACTGGGATGGAACTCATTGGTTCTGGAACTCGGGCTTGGTGGTTCCCGACAACACGTGGACTTTCGTTGCGCTTTCTGTCGCGTCCAATGCCGCCACGATTTACATGGATCCCGGCACCGGCATGCAGTCTGCGACGAACGTTGGAACGCACACGCCCGAGCCCTTCGACGGGGACCTCACCATCGGTCATGACCCGAACAGTGCTCGCCACTTCAAGGGCACGATGGATGACATCCGCATCATCAATCGCACCTTGAGCCCCATCGAGATCAACGCGTTGGCAGCCGGATTGGGAAGCGCTGCGAATCCGAGTCCTCTTCAGCTTGCTTCGATCACGACACCAACGGTCGAACTCGATTGGACCTCTTCACCCGCTGCGAGCAATCATCGCATCTATCTGTCACAGACTTACACCGATGTTCGCGACGGTCTGGGAGCCGCCGATCAAGGCCTTGAGTCGTCGAGCATGTGGCGCACACCATGGCTCGCCAACGGCAGTTGGTTCTGGCGCATCGACACCATCAATGGAGGTGACTTGGCCGAAGGCCCCGTATGGTCGTTTTCCATCAGCGGTCTCGCTCCCTGTTCGCTAACCACAGTGCCCTCTATAGCGGCGAATGAGGTGATTCGAGCAGGAACGCCTCCGAATCCCCTGGCGCTGCTACCCGGTCAAACCGGCGGCCCGGTCCTCGGCGGCATCTGGGATCCCGTCATCGATCACTCGACCTTTATGCCCGGAGCTATCGTCGACTTCCTGTCCTTCTCTTTGGTTCCTGACAATGTCAGCGTACCTCCGCTTGGAACGGTACTTTGCGGTCCCGTGGTACTGCGAAGGAGAAGGATTGCCGGCACTCCGTTCAGCTTTACCCTCCCGGCCGATTGCGTGCTGGTCGGAGTTTCACTCTGCATTCAAGGCGCGTCCTTTGGCGGCGGAACCTTCCTCCTAACCAATGCGCTCGACATCACGTTCGGGACGTTCTGAGCGTCGTACGGCGTCGTACGGCGTCAGTCACTTTCCTCCGCCCTCTTTCCCCCCGAAGGCCTGTAACGCGACTGTTCCAACCCGCGCGCCAATCTCCTCAAATCCGAATCTGAAGTGCGGGCACGTCAAGCCGACTGTCGGGACAAGCCAGCCGCTTATTAACAGCGAGCCTAGTAGCGGATGACGGACGAAATTGACTTACGCCGTATGGTCACGCGCGAATGACGAAGACATCGAGCGGGTGGGCGATCGACGCCGCGCTGCTGGTGCCCTCAGCGATAACGCGAATGTAGCGTTCGACGAGGTCGACGACAGTGGATGGGAGGCAGCTACTGTCAAACTGCAGGATGAAGTCGCGCAGTTCGTGTCCGTGCGTGGAGTGCGTATCGAAATGTGAGGTGACGTCGATGCGCGCATGGATACGTTCGCGTCGGTAGTTGTGCCCCGACTCGTCCAGTAGCGTCACAAAGTCCTCGGCGAACGGTGTCGTGCGCTCGTAGTACTTATCGTAGAAGCGAGCGCTCAGAGAGTTCAGGTCTTCGCAGGGGGCGTGAAAAAGTAGCAACTCACCGTCGTCGGCGAGCATTTCAATGGCCAGCTCCAGCGCCGCCGCTGGATCAGGCATGTAGTAGAAGCTGTGCACGCAGTGGATATGGTCGAATCGCTCGTCGGCGTCAAAGTCGCCCAGTTGCTTCGCGTGTGTTGTCAGTGTCACGTTGGACAGGGCAGCGACGGCGAAGGCCTTCTCCAACTGGCTCAGTTGCGCCTGATTGGGGTCGAGTGCAGCGAAGTGAACGTGATCAGATTTGTCACCCAGTGTGCGCGCCGTGGGGAGGTCGACGGAGCCGTCGCCGCAACCGATGCTGAGCACACGTAGATCGCCGGTGCGGGTTGCCTGCTTGCCGCTGTGTTCGCAGAGCCACGCGAGGATGCCTTCGCGCTGGTTAGAGCGAGCCTCGAAGGCCTCATGAGTCTTGTGGTATCGATCGTCGTCGAGGGGCACCAGCCGCTCGACATCCTCGAGCGCGCGGTCGATCTCCAATAACAGGGAGAAGCACTCGTTGGAAAGTCGCGCGTCGGAAGCTTGGGTCGTCAAATTAGTTCGGGGGTCCGGCAGGACGGTGGCCGTGGGCTGACACCATACTGTGGACACGGTTCAGGCTGGGCAGCCTGAGCTGAAAAGAACATAAAGACCGAGGTTGCGCGGGAGAACCTACTCAACTCGCTCTACGGGGGCCGTTGGGTTCACCCGGGGCTGCCAGGGCCGAGCCCGGAGCGCCAGCGAGTGTACATTGCGATTCAGCCCGTATTGCGCAGGCCCCGCGCGATGCCGCGCACGGTTTGGACTAACACGCGTTCGAGTTCAGGGTCTTCGCGGCCGCCTTCACGCCAGCGGCGCAGGAAGTCGACTTGCACGAAACTCATCGGGTCGACGTAGGGATTGCGCAGGCGGATCGAGCGTTGCAACGACGGGTCGCGTTCGAGCAGTGCGCTGGCCTCACGCAACTCGAGTATCGTTTCGATACAGCGCGCGTGTTCCTCAGAAATCATCGGGAAGAGTCGGGCTCCGACGTCGCCGGCGAGTTCTGCGTAACGCGCTGCAATGTCGAGATCACTTTTCGCGAGCACCATTTCGACGTCGGACAAAAACGTGTCGAGGAAGGCCCACTCGCGCACGGCACTTCGAACTGAATCGAGTCCATACGCTTCGATTGCAGAAACCAACCCCGAGCCGACGCCGAACCAACCGGGCAACACCGCGCGACACTGCGTCCAGGCGAACACCCACGGAATGGCGCGTAAGTCCCCCACGCCGCGCATTTCGCGGCGACGCGCTGGACGCGAACCGATATCGAGTCGCTCGATGACGTCGATGGGCGTCATGCCTTGAAAGAGCGCGGGGAAGTCGGGCTCGTCGTGCACGAGCGCTCGGTAACGCACTCGACTTTCCGCACTCAGAGTATTCGCGATCGCGCGCTGCTCATCGGTCGCAGCACGGGCCGGATCGCCACCAGCCGTGCGTTCGAGCAGCGCGCCGAGACTGACTTCGAGCGTGCGCTCGGCGATTCCGCGCAGTCCAAACTTCGCGCCGATAATTTCGCCCTGTTCCGTCGTGCGAACGTGACCGCCAAGCGCGCCCGGCGGCGCGGCGAGAATGCCTGACCGCGGTTTTGAGCCACCGCGACTCGTCGATCCGCCGCGGCCGTGAAAGAATGTGATTTGCAAACCGAGTTCAGCAGCCACTGCGACCAGTCGATGTTGCGCACGATCAAGTCCGACGCGCGAAGCCGCGATGCCTCCGTCCTTGTTGCTGTCGGAGTAACCGAGCATCACGATCTGTCGATTGCCGCGCGAAGTTAAGTGCTCGGCGTAAGTCGGATCACTGGCGAGTGCTCGCAACACATCCGGACCCGCTTCGAGATCGTCGACGGTTTCGAAAAGCGGAGCGACGTCCAGCGGCACGCTTCCGTCAGCACGAACGCACCCACCTGCGCGTGCGAGCAACAAAACGGCAAGCGCGTCGTCCGGCCCTTTCGCCATCGAAATATTGAAGGGTCCCAACGCGCGATCGCCGTACATCGAACGCGCTTCCGCCAATGCGCGAAAAACGTCCAACGTATGTTGAGTTTCTTCGTCCTCGTTTTCGTGTAGTTCCACCGAAAGCGAAGGCGCTCCAACCGCAAGTGCAGCAGCCACGCGAGTTGCGCGCTCAATCGGCGAACGCTCGAAGAATCCCGTATCGCCAATCAACACCCCCGTCACGCGTCGATGCACCTCGGCGTCTTGGCGCGTATCGAGCGCCGCGAGGTGAAAGCCGAACACGTCGACGCGCCGGAGTGCGCGCTTAACCAACGCGAGTCCGGCGCGCGAACCCTCGTGCTCACCGAGACTGCATGCGATCAACTCTAGATCGGCGCGAAACTCTTCAGGCGGACCGTAGCCGTGCTCGGCTTCGCGACTTTTGCGAGTGAGCCGCGCGTCCATCAGCCACAATAACTGACGGTAAGGCATATCCGCGTACTGCGCGGGCACGGCTGCAAAGTCTTCGGGCAAACGCGCCGCGTATTCGCGGACGCGCTCGAGCAATTCATCATTCACACCAACACGGCTATTGGACTGCGACAAGTGTTCGTGCAGTCCACGCAACTCTTCGCGATAGCGACGCACCGCCAGTTCGAGGTGGCGCGAAAGCGTCGCGCGAATCGTATCCGCGCCAACGTTCGGATTGCCGTCCATATCGCCGCCGACCCACGAAGCGAAACGCACGATCGGTTGTTCGACAGGAATCGGCCGACCAAACGCGAGTTCCAAGGCGCGTTCGAGTTCCTCATGAAGCGCGGGAACGATGCGATACAAAACATCGGAGAGGAAGAAGAGCACGTGCTCGACTTCGTCGGAGACCGCGGGACGTTCGGGAAGTTGCTCTTCGGTCTGCCACGCCGCTGCAATCTCGAGCGCGATGCGTTCGTCGATCTTCGCAAGCGCGACGGGATCGAGAGCCTCCCCTTGAAAGCGTTCGACGAGCGCGCGTGCAAGTCGTTGATCTTTTCGCAGTAGCGTGCGCCGCACGGACTCCGTCGGGTGCGCCGTAAATACCGGCTCGACTAAAAGCGAGCTCAGAGCCGAAGTGACTTCCTCTGCCGTCGTACCGCGCCGCGCCAACTCGCAAGCGGCAGCGCGCAAACTACCGGGTTGCGGTTCGTCCTCACGCAAGTAGTCGATCCCCCGCCTCAAACGGTGAACTTGCTCGGCGGTATTGACGACGCCGAAGTAGGCGCTGAACGCTCGAACAATTTCGAGCGCACGAGCCGGTTCCAAGTCGTCGAGCAAATCCGCAAGCTCGTCACTGGCTTCAGCATCGAGCCGGCGTCGACGCCGAGCCGCGAGACGCGCCGCTTCGACGGTTTCGAAAACACCGGCCGGTGCAAGCTCGCGCAAGAGTTCACCCAGCAGTGCACCGAGCCAACCCACGTCGCGGCGCAGCGGTCGATCCTTGGGAGCGAAATTGATCTCTTCAGAGGGATTCATCACGTCACGATACATACCGAGTCAGGCTCGATCTCTCCTGCAATCGAGGCTGGCTCAATCGTTCAAGTGATCTGCGTATCGAGCAAATCATTTTGCAGATCAAGGCTCTCGCCGTGAGCGCCCCACTGGGGTTCTCCAGACGGGTTTAGCGCTCGGTTTTCATCGCGAGATGAAAGCTTGTCAATTGAGACAAACGAGCCGCACTGCAGCGCAGGAGAGATCGAGCCTGACACGGAATCGTTCGCTTTTTGGTCGAGAAAAAAGCCCTGCGCCCATTTTCCGTCATTGCGAGATCCTAGAGAGCCTGCGAGGGTATAATTCTAATATTCACCTCAAATTCGCCCGTATCTCCTTCTTTACCATGAAACTAAGCCATCTCCGGTCCCTTCTTGTCCTGACCCCCGTTTGCGGCCTCGTCGCTCTCGTCCAAACCGGCCTCGCCGCTCCCCAGGGCGGCAGCCCCTTGCCGC
>JBLINP010000102.1:0-13601 GCA_047639415.1 Planctomycetota bacterium
GAAAATCATCTCCTTTTAAGGACCAGCAGGCCCTTGTGAGATAGATGACTGTCGGAAGTCGTTTTGGTTTCAGGTGCTGTGACAATTAATTGAGATCAGGTCAACAATCTTGCCAGCCAGTTCTAAAAGGTTGTAAGGCGAATCCTATGCTTCCTCTTTTACTAGCACTGCTCATCACGGATCCAGATCCCACGCCGACTCCCACGAAGGCGACTTCCGATCCGGTAGTTGAAGAAGAAGACGATTGGATTCTGGATTTGACCGACAATTGGTCTCTGATCGTTGGTCCGAAGAAAGGCTTCTACCCAAGCTACTTGGCCTCACAGCATCGAGCGACGTTTGCTCTCAAGAGCATCAGCAATTTCGATTCCGAGATCGAAGGCGCTGGCGAGTCACGATTTGGATTGCGCATTGGTGCCAAGATTGGGCTTTTTCATCTGGTTCCCAAAAGCAATCCGTACGGCGGAGTCTTGATCGATGGCGAGGTCGGTTTTTTGGCGCAATTCGATCGAGACAACTCGACTGACAATCTCGGCTGGGATGGTCTTTACGCCATGCACGCCAACTGGATGAGCGCCGACAAGTTGGCGCTGCGCTTCGGTTTCGCCCACGACTCAAGCCATCTTGGTGACGAGTTCATCGAGAGCAATGGGCGCAAGCGTATCAATTACACGCGTGAGGAATTGCGAGTGGGCGCGAGTATGCAACTCTCTTCAGAGTGGCGCGGCTATGCCGAATACGGACATGCCTACACGATCAACAATCCGGCCTTACAGGAGCGCGGACGTTTTGAATGGGGCTTCGAATTCGAATCCATCGCTTCCCCCTGGAACGGACGCTCTAAGCCATTCGCGGCCTTCGACGTGACTTCCTACGAAGAAGATGATTGGAAGGCCAACGTCACTTTGCAGTTGGGCGTAGTTTCGCAATCATCCAGCAGCACGATTTGGCGCGTTGGCTTGGAGTATTACGATGGACGTTCACCGATCGGTGAATTGTTCCAAGACGAAGAGCGTCACTTGGCCTGGGGCTTTTGGTTCGACGTCTGAGTGCGACACGCGCAATTGCGAGTGAGGCCCCGCCCTCCTATTTGGGCTCGACTGAATTCGCTGGATCCACTTTGGACCTAGCCCAATCCCCTAGTTCGAAGACTTCGAGTTCATTTCGAATAGTCGGACTCGTTATCGAAACCAGCAAATCGCGGAGCTGCGTTGCCTTCTCGACCACATCCGGCTTGAGTCGCCCAGCTTTGGCGTCGCGCTGGATCCCCAGCGTTTCGAATAGAAAGGCAACTCGACGTCCTTCGCCCAGTTTTGAAAGGATGCGTGCTTTCAAGGCGCGCAGTTGCTCGACCGAATAGATGCTGATGAAGACCGGCGCGTCGGAGTAGAACTGCAAGGGCATCGAAACGTTGCCCGTCGTGATGATGACGGCGCGCGAATCGTGCAGCAATTCGTCCATCCACGGCTCTTCGATTAACTCTTTGACTTGATTCGAGCGTTGCGTAATCCAGAAGCGGACGTCGTCCCAGGCTGCGAATGAAATCGCTCCGCTGAGCGCACATGCCAGAGCGAAGTTCGCCTGTACGACGCGCTTGCCGCGCACGCAGGCGAATAGAGATCCGATAGCCAAGACTATCGGAAGATTACGGGCGGCGAGCAGCGGCAGGAACAACAGGCTCTGTGGCTCGCTTAGTGAGATCTCAACATCGGCGTTGCGCTCGGAAGCTAGAAATGCGGCGTAGATCCCGAGACCAATTAAGAACAAGCAAGCCGGAGCACTTGCTCCAATGGTTTTCGCTCGCCGCGTTACTTGAAACAGAGCCAGACTGAGTAAGGCCGAGATGATTCCGAAGAAAGGCACCGAAAGCCCCACGAAGAAATTGTGATTGAAGCTGCGCGCCGGAAAGACGGCGACGTACAACACGCCTGCGAGAAACAACGGCAAGAGCACGCCCTCTTCGCGACTGAGTCGGTTGGAATTGTGGAAGCGCAAACAACGGCGAAGTGCCCACGCTCCTCCCAGTAAGACCAGTACGGTCACCGGAGGCGTCAAGTACCTTTGTAGAAAGGCCCACTGAAGACTAAGAAAGCGCGATAGCGGCACAGGCAAGCTGGTGACCCACGCCAATGTGCTCGATGTGTCGTTGGCCAATTCCTCGGGGCTCAGAACCATGCGCAGATGTATCGCGTGAACCGCGAAGCCAAGCAGTACACCTGCTGGCAAGAGCAAAGTCGAAGCGAGCGCGCGCCACTCGCGCTTGCCTCCAAAAACTATGAGCGCATGGATTCCGAGACCGGGCAAAATGAAGATCGCTGACCACTCGCAGAATCCGCCCAAAAAGGCGTAACCAGCCGCGAAGATCAGATCGCGGCGCTCTCCCTTTCGCAGCCAAAGGACGTAGCGATAGAGAATCAGTGTGTAGAGGAAGACAACCAGTCCGTCGATCCATTGCATGCTCGCGAAGAACGCCGCGAAGGGAATTACGGCGGTGAATAGCATCGCCGTAAGTGCGACTGTCGGATTCCAAATCAAACGAGCCAAGCGCCAAACCCCGAAGAGCGCCAGCAGCGAGGCGAGCACCCAGGGAAGTCGAGAGGCCCATTCGGATGGACCAAACAGCATCATCGAAAGCGCCGTGATTGAAATGCAGGTGGTTGGATGATGCGGGTAGTACGAGTAAACCCGACTGCCGTCCTCGAGTTCGACGCGCCATTCGATCGGAACACCGAGGGTTTCGCCAAAACCGTGCGTAACGAAGTTTTTAGCGGGTCCGCCTGTGGAGCCGCCGCCAAACGCGCTGTGAAAATCGTTCGGACGGCCACTCCATGCATCGTTCAGGTTCAGAGAGCGAAAGACCAAACCCAATAGCAACACGAGCACGACCAAGGCCAGTTCGCGTGCTCCTACGGGGCTTGATTTGCGTTCGGCTAGAACCGGTACGCTTTCACCGAACGGCGAATCCATGCTACTCCAATTCCCGACTGCCCAATGTCATCATCACATGCTCGAGCTTTCCGCCACGCTTGAAGTGCACTTCAACGACGTCGCCGGGCTTATGAACTTGAAGGGTGTAAACAAAGTCGTGGATGTCTCCGATTTTGAGATCATTGAGGCCCACCAGAATGTCCCCTCCCAACAAGCCCGCGCGTTCCGCCGGGCTGCCCGCACTCGTGCCGTCGATTAGCAGTCCTTCACCTTCCCAAGCGTAGTTGGGAACACTTCCAAAAGTGACGCTCCAACTGGCTTCACGTTTTCGGCGTGCACCGGAGGCCTCGCGAGCGACCTCGACAAAAGGCAATGAGCTTTGAGCGCCGATGCGACTCACTAAGTCGAGCGCCAACTGCGTCGTTCGTTCGGCACCTTCCGCTTCGAACCGTTCCGCGTCGTCGGTGGGCTTGTGATAATCGGTGTGAACGCCACTAAAGAAATGTAGCGCTGGGATCTCCGCTCGAATGAAGCTTTGATGATCGCTGCCACCAATTCCGTCCCCGGACATGTTGACCGACAACTTCAAACCGGACGCTGCGCCAGCAGCGGTCATCCACTTACCGAATTCAGGCGAGGTGCCAGCGCCGAGAACTTGCAGAACCCCGTCGCCCGCACGTCCGACCATGTCGAAGTTCAAATTGCAGACGACGCGATCCAGCGCAACGGTCGGATTTTGCACCCAGTGGGCACTTCCGAGCAATCCGAGCTCTTCGCCTGACCAAAGCGCGAACAAAACATCGCACTCCGGTTGCTCGCCTTGCGAAAGACTGCGGGCCAACTCGAGCACCACTGCGGTCCCGCTTGCATTGTCGTCCGCGCCATTGTGAATATCACCCCAAGTATCGCGCGATAACGACCCGGTACCGCCCATACCGAGGTGATCAAAATGTGCACCGAGCACGATCACGCGACTGTGATCTTTGCCGGGCAAAAGACCGAGCACATTCGTTGCGGTTCCGTTTCCACGACGTACGTCGCTGGAAAGAGCAACCTGTCCCAAAGCTTCTGATGAGTTCGTTACTTGCTTGCCGGTTTCTTTAGCACGCGCATCGATGGCCGCAACTCGCTCCTCAAAATCGGGGATCAAAGCGCTCGCATCTTCCACCGAAACCATGATCGCTGGAATTTTTGTCGCGGCCGTATGACCGTTGTGAAAGGCAAGCAATTCCGTGCCCCGATCGCGGGGATGTTGCGCCAGAATTACGGCTGCCGCGCCGAGGTGCTTGGCCGCCATAACCTTGTTAAAAATCGCCGCGCTACTTCCGAAGGGAGAAGTGTTGCCCCCGCCATGTGGATTGTGAGCAGCCGATTCATCTTCGACGACTGGAATTTCCGGAGCACCACGAACGATCATGACGACCGCTCCATTCAAGCTGGTCTTTCCGTAGTCATCCCACTCACGTTCTTCATTGCGAATGCCGTAGCCCGCAAACACCAAGGTCGAGGCAGCTCCGCCGCCCGCGGAACAAAACAGAGGCGCGGCAGTTTTGATGGTTGTGCCTGCTTGAGGTGCCCCGCCTGGACCTGCGGTCAATTTGACCCACGTGCCGCCTCGGTCTTCGGGTTCCAGCGGAACCTCGACCGATTGAAGGAAGCCCGCTTCGCCCGCGGCTTCAATTCCGAGGCTCGCCAGGCGCTCGGCGATGAATTCTGCGGCGGCACGCTCGCCTTCGGTTCCAGCGCGCCGACCCTGGCGTGCATCCGCTGCCAACCAAGTCACGTCTTCGGTAAGTCGAGCCGACCTGGAGTTTGATCCGGTGGCCGTTTGGCTCTTGTCGCTGGTAGCGGCACAGGCGGCGATCAATGAAAAGCCAAGAACGAGCGCGGGCAGGATGCCGCGACGCGAAACGCTGCTGAGGAGATGAGAATTCATGCCCAATAGAATGCGCAACCGAGCACCGTTGCGGCAAGGAACTACGCCAGAGGCTCGCGACTGGTTAGGCTTCTTTGATGGCAGAAGAGCAAATTACGTCGGATATGGGCGAAGGGAGCGGAGAGTTGGCGGGCTGGCGCCGTCTGCTTCTGCTCCTCGTCGCTCCGATTATGCTCATCGGCCCTTCGCTTCTGCCGGGTCGGCGCTTCCTGCCGCAACTACCTGTTCAGTACCCACCGCTCAGTACGGAGAATCCCGAGGCCGCGCAAGCCAGCTCCGTTGGCGCTAATCACTCGACCAGCGACAGGATCCTGCCCTTTCTAACGGAGCAGATCGAAATCAGTCGCCAAGTCAGGCAGGGCAATCTGCCTACTTGGGATCCCAAGCTCGGCATGGGATTGCCGCTTTTCGCAGGCAGCCTCGTCTCCCCCGCCTACCCACCCAACTGGTTGGCCATCTTTCTGCCTCCCGACCTCGCCGCCGGTTGGCTCGCACTCTTCTGTCTCTTCATCGGTGGAGCGGGAATCTTCGCGCTCGCAAAACGCCGCGGTCTTTCATCGGGTGCCGCAGCCGTTGGCGCGATTGCTTTTCAAACCGCGGGATGGGCGCTCACCAATTTGCACTTGCCAATGAAGGTCGACGCAGCGGTTTGGTTGCCGTGGTGTTTGTGGGCGGTTCAAGGTTTGGTCCAAGAGCGACGCTACGCAGGTTTATGGCTCTTCCTCTTCACCGCCTGTTCTTTCCTCGCAGGCTTTGCGCCGATCGCCTTCTTCTGCGCCGTTCTCGTCTTTTGCATCAGCACGTGGCAATTATTCTCCGACCGACATAGCGAACTCGCAGCACGTCGCCCACTAAAAGTCGGACTGCAGGTCGCAGGTTTCCTCGCCCTCGGAGCTCTCGGGGCAGGCGTACAACTTCTTCCGAGTCAGGAAGCCAGCCTACTCTCGGTACGCCAAGATCAAACCGCCGAACGCGTTGAAGCCCAAGCGCTTCCAATGAGCGCTGCCTTCAGTTTGTTGATACCCGACATGTTTGGCAGTCCCGAACAGTTTCAATCTGGGCCTCATCCCGCAGCGGTTTGGCTTTCGAGCGAGGACGATCGCGACCAACTTCTAAACTTCAACAGCCTAGAGTGGAACGCCTTCGCGGGTATCTCGGTTCTCGCACTTGCGATCGTTGCGTTGATTGCAACTCCGCGCCGGGCTGCCTTTCCGTTTTGCTTGTGGGTGGCAGCCTGGGGTTTTGCACAAGGCTGGCCAGTGATGCGCTTCTTCTATCACTTACCAGGCTTCGACCTCGTCGCACCCGGACGCGTTCTGGCCGTGCAGTGGTTTGTCGCACCATGGCTCGCCGCACTTGGCACCCAGGTTATTATTGATCGCCGACCAAGAGCGATAGCGACGCTGCTCGTCATGGCTTTTTCGATTACTGCCTGCGCTTTCCTCTTCTGGACAGGATTCGATCCGGCGGGTTGGTCCACTGAGTTCATCGCGGTCGCATCCGAGCGGTTCGGCGTTGCACCTGAACTCGTCGCGCTCCAATTTTCAGATGGCCAGCGCCTGGCTGCCGGCGAAGAATTGCTCGTCAATTCAGTACGCGTACTCGGTGCGAGCGGAGCGTTGTTTGCGGCGGGCTTATGCGCATTGCTCCTGCGGCGCTCTCCCGCGGCCTTCGGAGCTGGTCCACCTCCGTGGAAACTGCTCTTTGCGCTACTGATCACCTTGGTGCTCTTTTTGATTCCAGTGGCGGTCACCCAGCCCGAGCGAGTCCTACTGCCGCTCGTGCTCGGCCTGGCCTATGCTCTCGTCGTCGCTCGCCCAGGCAGTTCACTAACACTCGCAGGTTGGCTGCCTTTCGCATTGGTCGTTGCGATCGAAGGAGGCAGTAACGGCGCCGCACATTTACAACCACGACAGGTCACCGGCGAGTTATTCCCCGCCAGCCCGGCGATCGCGGTGATCGAAACCGCGACCGGTGATGGTCGCGTCTTGCGTTTAGATCAAAGTCCTGGCGAAACTCCCGAGGACGTCGTCTCACTCGCTCGACCGGGGCTTCTGGAACCCTACGGATTGAGTGACCTCACGCCGTACACCGTCTTCACGCCGCGAACACTCGTCGAACTGTTCGGCAGCTTGGGTCCAGGTACGACCTACTCGTCGGGAATCAGCAGCATTCCAAGCGTCGAGTTGATCGATCACCCCATCTTGGATCTTGCGCGCGTGACCTGTTTGCTCTCACGCAAAGCCATCGAACATGCTCGCCTAATCCCCGTGTTCGAGTCCAGCGGCTTCAACGTCTATCAACGGACGGGAGTCCCACCGGTTGTGCACGTCGTGCGCGAAGCCATTGAAACTCAGTCCGACGAAGAAGCGCTGGCCCTGTTGTCGTCGGGACGTTTCGATCCGGCGCGGCAGATCGTACTTGCGCCCGGATTGGCCGCCGTTTCTGAATACAAAATCGGACACGGTGCACGCGAAAGCCTCACGACTTCACGGGTTGCGCCGCACCGCCTTGACGTCAGCATCGAAAGCACGGCTGGTGGTTGGCTCGTATTCCACGAACAGTATTATCCCGGTTGGAAGGCCACCATCGATGGAGTCGACGCGGAAATTCTACGCGTCAATCACGCACAACGCGCTCTACCGATCCCAGCCGGAAAACATGTTGTTCGCACGAAGTACGAACCCTGGTCGCTTCGCTTCGGGACTACGCTGACTCTACTCGCGTTTATATGCGCCGCTTGGCTTTCTAAAAAACTCGGCCGTTCAACGCCGCACGCAAGTCCCGAATAACCTCCGAATCCGAACGTTACCGTGCATTTCCAAGTTTTATCCAGTGGCAGCAAAGGCAACAGTTCCTTAGTCCGTGCAGGCGAAACGCGCCTCATGATCGATGCTGGACTCACCGCAGCGGCTCAGACCGCGCGCCTTGAAGCCGCCAAGACATCAGTTCGCGCACTACACCACATAGCGCTTTCCCACGGTCACCTCGATCACACTCGTAGCGCAGGAATTTTCAGCAAGCGCAACGAACACTTGACCGTGCACTGTGCGGAGCGGGTGATGAAAAACAAAGCGCTGGCGCGAGCGCGCCGGTTGAGCACGCTGACCATCGGTCGCGAACAAAGCCTTGGTGATCGCACGGGCAATGACCAACTCAGCTTACTCGCAGTCAAGATTCCGCACGACGCCGACCCCACTGTCGCCTTTCGAATTGAATACGAAGGTCGCCGTTTGGTTATCTTAACTGACATGGGTCATCCCGCACGGGAAGCCACCCGAGAACTCATCGACCCGCATGTCTTGTTGCTCGAATTCAATCATGACGAGGGCATGATCGAAACCGGACCCTATCCTCCGAGTTTGCGAAAGCGCATCTTGGGAGGCGGTGGCCATCTCTCGAACAGTCAAGCTGCAGAAGTGCTTGGTCATCTCGCAGGTTCAAACCTGCATACCCTGGTTCTTGCACACTTATCGGAACACAACAACACGCCCGAACTTGCGCGAGAGGTCGCTGAGTCCAAGCTCTCCACTCTGGGACTGTCACACGTGCGCGTCTTGATCGCCAGTCAAACGGATATCGGCGAAAATCTAAGCGTCTAGATTGCTGAACTGCCGTCGGCCGATCCCTATGATGCTGATTGATCTCGGTTCAATCTCGCATCCGTACTCAGTTCCAGAGAATAGTCCTATGAAGCACGTTGCTACCTTTCTCGCCATCTTCTCGGTGATCTTCCTCGCATCCTGCATAGGCCTCGAGTATCCCGACTACTGGAATGGCGACGACAACACTTTTGTCAACCTCATCACGCTGCCGTTCGAGATCGTCTTCACACCGATCATCTTCCTCATCAAACTGCTTCCGATTCTCTAATCGCACGCCGTTTAGTCTCGAATTCGGAGACGGCTTTCAAGTCAGCAAGTTCTTGAATCGAGTTGGACAAGCGATGAACTCGCTTTGAAAGAGCTCCCGCGTCTGGCGACGAAGAATTTCGCAAACCTATTTGCCAAACAGGTCTTTAACGCCAAAGAAACTCGTCATGCCGTTGTGTAACTCCGCGTAGGTGCGCTCCTTCTCAATGCACCACAACGGATCTTCAAACAACTCGAGAATCTCTGCGTCGGACCGTTTGCGTCTAGCCTGCACTTCGCCGCGCCGCTGCATCCAATGATCCCAATTGCCAAAGAGATCGTTGAGGCCCAAAAAATCGGCGACGGCTTCGCGCCTAACTGGAATGGTGTCGGATACACGACGACGAGCCTTCTCTTTGAGCTTGGCCAGGTAATCGGTGCGAGACGTTTTGACGTGCTCAATTCGGAAAGGGCGTTCGTCGTGAATTCCCGCAACCAAACGCATGCGACGCATGGCGAGTCCCGTCGCCACCGGTAACACGCGCTTCATGTTTTCATCGTCGTAGTTCTTGAAGCACGCCAAGATTGGATTGCGCACCTGCAAGAGACGAATTGATTCCATCGGAAAAGAGCGGCTCGTACTCGAATGGTGGTGGTAGCAGATCGAGGTAGGGACATAGAGAATTTCGTGTCCCATGACCCACAAGCGCCATCCCAAATCGACGTCTTCGTAGTAAGCGAAAAATTCTTCGTCGAAGCCCCCCACATCCATGAAAACCGAGCGTTCGATCGCCATCGCTCCGCCGCACGCAAACAAAGTACGCGCCGGGACATCGTGCTCTTCCGCAGGCTTTTGCATGTAGCCCTTTTGAATACCCACGCCGTGAAAGTTCATGGCTCCGCCCGCCGAGTTGATCAGCTTGCCATCCCACGAAAGCATTTTGGCGGTGGTTGCAGCGACTTCACCGCGGGTAATGGGAGCAATCAGCTCGCGCAAGAAGCCCGGGTCCACGCGCATGTCATTGTTGAGGAATACCAAGATCTCGGCATCTTCAACATCCTCCGCGCCCTGGTTGCAACCACGACTAAAGCCCAGGTTCGCACCATTGGCAATCAACCGCACCCACCCAGCGCGCTTGATGATCTCCAAGCTTCCATCCACCGAACCGTTATCGACCAGCACAAGGTCGAAACGATCGCGCGGGTAATCCAACTCAAGCAAACTCTTGAAGCACGGCTCGAGATGCTGTCGACCGTTGTAGTTGAGCACGACAATCGCGATGCGCGGCAATTCTTCGGTCACGATGCTTGCTCCGACTGATTCATAGACAATTGGACCGGCTCGATCGCTACGCGGTTCACGCGCGAATAACAGCGCGCCCCCGACTCATCGAGGTTCAAAATAGTGAGGGTGCGACCACCGCCTTCGGGCAGCATGATATCCAACTGCGTCTTCGAGACGGTCTCTTCTTTTCCGCCACGCAAGGTTGTCAGGTTGCCGACAACTGCCCCATCCAGCAAGACGCGCCCCGCCAGAGCGATCTCTTGCTCGCCGGCGAGAGCCACCGAGTCCACCGTGACGACATGCGGTCCCGAGATCAGCGGGCGCAGGTCGTAGTCGATGGCCGCTTCGCCTTCAGGCCGAAGCAGCAACATCGTGGCTCCCTGCTGTTCAACGGATCCACGCCGAGCTTCCGTCGAGGTTGCCGAGTAGATCGCGCCGAAACCCTTTTGATCGCGCACGATTGTGCACAGCGAACGGTAGCGCGCTTCGGTAAGCGCAGCGTCTTCGGCGATCGACTTGACCGGTAAAAAGTCTTCGGAGAGCTTGTCGAGCAAGTCGGGTTCTCTGAGAAAGCGCTCCAAGCAGCGCGCGAGTGCCGCATCATCTCCCACCGCGAATTGCAATCCATCCACTCCGTCACGCACGTACTCCGCCATGCCGCCGATGTCACTGGCCACGACGGGAGTGCGAGTCAAAAAAGCTTCATGGATGGTGATGGGCGAATTTTCGAACCAGATTGAAGGCACCGCAAGCACATCGATGTCGGCGTAGACCGAGGAGAGTTCGGCGTTATCGAAACGCCCGCAAAACTTAACTCGGTCACCAGCGAGAGCTTGAAGCTCCGCGTGATGCTCATCTTCATCGGGACGGAAGTCGCCATAAATCGAGAGCACAATGAGCTCGTCGGCACTGCGATTGATCGCGCGGATCAGAACGTCGACGCCCTTGTACCAAACCAACGAACCGATGAATCCAACACGTAGCCGACCATCTGGATCGCGCGTCTTCTTCAGTGCTTCGACGTGATCGGTGCGCATGCCATTGTCCGAGTAGAGGAATCGGTCCGCATCGAAGGCACCGCTCTCGAGCAATCGGTCGCGCAGGAAACGACTGGGCGAAACCACCAAATCGTTGGAAGCATAGGCACCGAGTACGAACGGTCCACGTTCACGCATGTCTCGGTAGGCTCGCGCGCGGTCGGCCAGCTTGCCCCCCAGCAAACCCTTCTCCGCCACTCGACCGGCAGAGTCGAGGATCGGTCCGAGCCAAGCCGTACGATCCGCCCATGCCGACACCTTATCGAGAGCTTCGCCCTTTACGCAAACGTGGCAACCCAACCCCATGTTGTGATCGCAACGCTCGCCGTCGGGGCGAATCAACTGAACGCGAGCGCACAAAGACCAATAGTCGTGACAGTGCATCACGCTAGGAATTCCGGCCTGCTTTGCGACGTCGACTAAGCCTGCTGAGGTATGAATTAGGTGTTGGAAGTGAACGAGGTCGGGACGCTCGCGCTGCAACACTTCGCGAAAGGCGGCTTCGGCGCGCGGTTGGTGATAACTCGTCGCCAAGTTCGGGTGATTCAGTCGATGCGTCATGCGCAAGAGACGCAAGCCATCGAAGGTGGTTTCCTCGACTTCGAAATCGACGTCGGATTCGGAGTCGGCGGGAAAGCGCGCAAAGATCGTGACCGTATGGCCGCGATTGGTCATCTCACGCGCAAGGTTGAGCGTGTAGACCTCGGTGCCTGCCCAAGTGTCCGGCGGGAAACCGTGCACGACATACATAAGCCGCAGACTCGCTTGCTCGAGGAACTTCGTGGCGGGTTTAGCCTCGGTGCTTTTCTGCAATTGAGCCGCGCCGCCATCCAGTAAGCCTCGGAAAGCCGCCGCTCGCAATTTTGACGCGCGGTTTTCGAGCTGCGCTGCTTCGGCGCCCGTAAATCCAGCCGCACGAATGGCCTCCGCATCCGAGGCCTCGAATCGACGTTCCAAGGTCTTGGCGTCTTTCGACGAGGCCACGCAAACGCGGCCCAACCACTCGACGTTGAAACGTCCGTCGGTTTCCGCACGCTGGTAGGTCTCCTGCGCGTCGTAATCATGACTGTGTTCCACCGTCGCATCGGCGTCATACACGATGGTGTAGCCCGCCTCTAAAAAGGCGCGCGCCATCAAAACGTCTTCGCCGAAGTTCGTTCGCGGAAAGGGATGCCGTTCCCAGAGTTCGCGTCGGAAAGCCGAGGCCACGTCGTTGAAGTTGTAAAACACGCGCCGCTCGTGCGGATTCATCGCTGCGTATTCAGCCACTTCTGGAAGTCGAACCGCGGCGCGTTCCTCCGCATAACCGGGATCGTCGCGAGCCAAGATCACGGTCAACGGGTCAGCATCAGGACGAGCAATATTGCGGCAATAAGCTGCCCCAACCTGCTCGTCTTCAAAGTTTCGCACGAGCGTCGCCAACCATTGACTGTTCGTAGGAATCGCATCTTGCGTGAGGAAGACCAATAGATCGGAAGCGCTCATCGCCGCCAATTGATTGCGCGTATCACCGTGGTTGAATTCAACTTGGTGAATGCTGACGACGCGCAGCGGAACCGGAAAGTCGCTGCTTCGGCGATTCAAGAGTTCGAGCGTGCCGTCGGTGGAACCCGAGTCGACGATGCAAAGCTCCCAACTCACATCGATAACTTGCGCGGCAAGTCGATCAAGCACGCGCTCTAAAAACTCCGCGCCCTGCCAGGTTGGAATCAGAACCGAGACCGAGGTGATTGGTTTCACTGCTTAGAAGTGCGCGCTATTCGCCGCGACTGCCCGCGTATTGCCCAAGCACCATGGCCGTGCGCAACCACGGTGAACGCAAAACAAACCGCAACTTATGCGGAACGTTGGAACGCCTCACGTAACGGTAATCCTCACGCACCTCATAGACGATCCCACGCAACACTGAAGAGATGCTGGGCCTGATCAAGTGAGCGTGCGTTTCACGGTGAAAGCGCGCGTCGACACGGTAACGCTCGAAAGCTCCGGACAACGTGTATGAGTGTGCGTGATAAGCGAGAGCTTCGGGAACGTAGGCGATGCGCCAGCCCCAAGTCAGCGCGCGGGCGGCCCAAGCAAAGTCTTCGCCAAAGCTCGTCTCCGGAAACGGAATTTCGCGAAATACGGAAGTTCGAATTGCGCTGGCCACGTTGTTGAAGCGCAAGTAACGCGCACGCTCGTAAGCACCGAGATTCCAAACCCCACCCAAGGCGTCGAGGTCGCGCACAGAGGCTTTCTCTGAAGCTTCGGGCAGCGAGAGAACCGTTCGCGCGGTCAGTGGGTCATCATCCGGAAAGGGCAAAACGCGGCCGTAAACTCCGGCGACTCGCTCGTCCGCGAAGGGCTCTAGCAAACGCCGAACGAAATCCGCTTGGGGCACGACGTCCTGGGATAGAAAAAACAGAAACTCCCCCGTCGCACTTTCCGAACACAGGTTGCGCGTGCGGCCGTGACCAAACTCCGATTGAGGAATGATGTGAACGTCGACTCCGCTTTCGCGCAGGAGTTCGACGCTGCGGTCGGTGGAACTGGAATCCACCGCACAAATCTCGATCTTCCCTTCA
>JBLINP010000103.1:0-13586 GCA_047639415.1 Planctomycetota bacterium
CGTCCTCGACGACCTTACAAGGTCGTCTGCGGGGGCAAGTATCTGCAAAGTGCCAGCAGGAACCAATTCGAGGCGTTTTGCCTCGCGGTTCATGAATAATCCGGGCTAGGTGTAAAGAACGATGACCCGAATGAGCTTGAAGCATAGCCCTCGACTGTGGGCTCTATTGATCGTTCTGATCACTGTCGGCGTCCATTGGCCTGTAATTGACGGCGAAATCGTCTATCAGGACGCGCAAATCGTCCCCCACGTCGTGCTTGATGGTGTCCAACTTTCGGAGGCCGTTGAAAATGCGACGCGCGTCATCTCCGATCCCGCGCAACTCTCGGAGACTGTGGCTTGGGAAGTCGTACCCACTTATCTGCGAGCACTCAGTCCGCTATTCGGAGGCGACCAAGCCCGAACCCTACACGCCCTCTCCGCGCTGATTCACGTTCTCTCCGTCTTGGCTCTGCTGCGCCTCGCTCAAACCTTAGGCGCCTCGCTTTTCAGCGCACGCGCGGCGGCTCTTCTGTTTGCCCTGCATCCACTCACCGTTCAAAGCAACGCTTGGATCGGCGGCATGGGCGCTTCACTCGCCTCTGGCTTCGCGCTGTTCGCCATCGATGCCTTCGAACGTGCGCGCGCACAAAACCGCATATCCCTGCTCGGCGGAATCAGCCTCTTCCTCGCCCTGCTCTCAAGTCCACTCGCATTCGCCGTACTTCCGGTCGCGCTCTACCTCTACCTGTCCTCCGTCAATGACGACGGCCAACGGGCACGTCCGCGAACTCTGCTCCCAATCGTTCTGGCATTCGCCGTGGCCTGGGGTTTGGGCACCGTCGCATTCGGCTCCTTCGGCACCGGCTTCCTCGTTCGCGCTGAGACCTCCAGCCTCGCCGGACTCGAACTCATTCAATCGCAACTCGCGACGTTCGCCTCTGCCATCACTCTATGCGTCTGGCCAAGTGAGCAAACTCTCTTTCGGCCGATCAGTTCCGACAGCACGCAAGCGCTTGTCGGCTTACTCTTTGTCGCACTCTTCATCGTCGGTGCCTTAATCGCACGTCGACGTAAAGCGAAGAATATCGCACGCGCATTCAACGTCACGCTGCTCGCGTTCGCACCGCTCGCCATCGCCGCACCTTGGATGTTGGTTCATCCCGTTTCAGACGAGCACCTCAAGCTCATGCTGGCCCTTTGCTTGGCTCTCTTCGGCACACTGATTGGTCTCTTGCCCAACCTCGTTCGCTGGGCCTCGGTCGCCGTGGTCGCGACACTGTTCGCCATGACGACGATCAGTTGGATACCGACCTGGAACAGCAACACCGTGCTCCTAAAGCGAGCCGCCGAAACCGCGCCAGAACTGCCGTTTGCGCAGTGGAATTACGCGTACGCGCTGATTGAAGATTTTGGTCGACGCGGGGATCCGAGCAGTTTGGACGTCGCCACGGAGGTCATCGAACGAGCTCAAAACTTGCTCGACGCAGCCAAACTCGAAGGCAGCACGATCGAAGCCACGCCGGTCGACTTCCTGCGCACGAATCTGGCGCTAGGTTGGTGCTTGTTGTCACAAGTCGAGCTCGAGGGCTACAAGGATTACGACACGCCCCACAGGGTCTTTACTTCCATCATCGAAGCGCGGCCCGACAGCGTCGAAGCCCACGTTGGCCTCGGTCTTTCGGCGCTCGGCAAGCAAGCCCTCGATGAAGCGGAACAGGCGTTTCGTGATGCACTCGTTCTCGACGCCAATTCCCTCGAAGCGCTGCGCGAGTTGGCCGGTCTAATGATCACCACTGAACGTTGGAAAGCAGCCCAAGAACAATACGAACACCTGCTTCAACTCGAACCTCGCGATCACCTGAGTCGGATTTGGCTGGCCCGCGCACTCTTGCAACAGGGCGCCATTGAACCGGCACAAGAACAGGCTCTGATTGCTCACGAGCAAGTTCCGCTCTTCCCCGACCCGATGGTCCTTTTGGGCATCACTTACTTAAAACTGGGACGACCTGCGAAAGCGCTCGAATGGATCGATCTCGCCCTGCGTTCCGATCCGGAGAATGGCTTCGCCAGATTGCAACGTGGTCACGCGTTCGAAGCACTCGGTGAAGCGCAGAATGCCATGGTGGAGTTCAAGCGAGCGGCGGATCGCATGCCGGATAGTTTCGAAGCGTTTTACTCGCTCGGCAACAGCTTGTTGCTGATGCGGCAACCCGATGTCGCTGCCGAGCAACTGGCCCGCGCTTATCAACTCGAAGGGAACCCCGACGCCCGAAGGCTGCTACGCACCGCCTTCGCCCGATCTTTCCAGAATAGCGCTCCCACTCACTTCAAGTTCGCCGGCATCGACTTCCGTCGCGACGACCGTCAGGGCACACGGTTTTGGGTCGACATGGCCTTAGCCGCCGCCCCCAATCACGTCGGCGCCCTGCACCTCAGCGGCATCCTCAATCGACTCGCCGGCAGGTTCGACGTCGCACTCGCCGACTTCGGCAGAGCACTGGATCTGCTGCCCGATTCCTTTCAAGTGAACCACGATCTGGGTTACCTCTTGATCGAGCTCGACCGCCCGTTCGAAGCCGTTGCTCACCTTCGCCGTGCTATGGATCTCGTGCCCGAAATCGCCGAAGCGCCGGAAGGCCCCGCCAAACTGCGCGCTAAGCTCGAAACGACCTTGGCCGAAATCCGCGGCAACTAAATCCCGGCGTCGCGCCGACACCGCGCGAACCCAGCTCGCTCCGCAAATCGCGGACCTTTTGATTCGACGAGATCCGCCAACATCGAACTGAATCCGAGCTACCCGCTCACTCAGCCGATGAGCGCGCTATCATCTCCGGCCCAAAATCACGCCATGAGCCTCTTAATCGCCGAAAACCTGCAGCGCCACTACGGAGCGCAAGAAGTCCTAACGAATGCCAGCCTGCGCATTGAGTTAGGCGACAAGATTGGACTCGTCGGTCGCAACGGCGGCGGCAAGTCGACCTTGTTGCGCATCATTGAGGGCCTTGAACAATCTGATGGTGGCAAGCTGACTTTGGCTCGCAAACTGCGCCTCGGTCACGTTCCCCAACGGCCGCACTTTGCGCCGGGAGTGACCGCACGCGGCTACGTCGAACTCGGCCTGAAAGAAGTCCACGATACCGAGCGCGAACTCGATCGTGTTGGCGAAGCGATGGGCACGGCGGATGGCGACGAACTCGAACGCCTCATGATCAAGCACGGCGAACTGTCCGAGCACATGGAATTCCTCGGCGGTTGGGATGCCGAACGTCGCGTCGAAACAGTGCTTTCGGGCATTGGGTTGCCCAATGAGTTGTGGGATCGCGAGGCCGCCAAGTTCTCGGGAGGCGAAGCAAGTCGTACCGCACTTGCTCGCGAATTGATCGCAACGCCCGACCTGTTGCTATTGGACGAGCCGACCAATCACCTCGACCTGCCCGGCATCGAATGGCTCGAAGCCTATCTTTCAGAACTCCCCAGCGCCGTCTTGATCGTGAGCCACGACCGTCGACTTTTGGACCGCGCGGTGACGAGTATCGCGGAAGTCGAATTCGGCGCGCTGACCCGCTACCCGGGTAAATACAGCACTTATTTGAATCTCAAAGCCGAGCGTTTTGAGACCGAGTATCGCGTCTGGAAGAAACAAGCCGATGTGATTCGGAAGGAAGAGTCCTTCATCAAGAAGCACATGGGCAGTCAGCGCACGGCTGAGGCCAAGGGGCGTCAGAAAAAGCTCCGGCACATCGAGCGCGTCAATCAACCGCGTTTTGACGTGCGCCGTCCGGTCATCAAGCCGCCGTCCGCCTCACGCGGCGGTGAAACCGTTTTGCAAGCGCGCGGCCTACGAGCCGAGTACGACGGTCGCGTGATCTTCTCGAATGTCGACATGCGCATCGCGCGCGGCGAACGCATCGGCATCGTCGGCCACAACGGCACCGGCAAAAGTACGCTCTTGAAAATTCTGTCGGGGCGTCGCAAGACGGACGGCGGCGAGATGATGCTCGGCCATCGTGCGCAGTGCGGATACTACGACCAGGACACCTCGGACCTGCGCGAAGACAGCACGCCCTTCCTTGAGATTCGTCGCGATCATCCGCAGTTGAATGACGGGCAAGTGCGCGGTCACTTGGCCAAGTTCCTGTTCCGTGGCGACGACGTCGACTCAATCGTATCGAGCCTTTCGGGCGGAGAGCGGGCGCGATTGGTGCTTTCCAAACTCGTGCTGTCGGCTCCAAGCTGGTTAGCACTCGACGAACCGACCAACCACTTGGACTTGGCTTCGCGCACCTCGCTCGAAGAGATGTTGGGCGAGTACCAAGGTGCTCTCGTCACCGTCAGCCACGACCGCGAGTTTCTCGACGGCATGTGCACCGTAATCATTTCGGTTGAAAACGGAACCGTGACGCGCTTCGAAGGCAACTACTCGGCTTGGCGCAAATCAAAGGACGCGGAAGCTTCCGATCTGATCGATTCGAAGGCTGCGGCGACCAAAGTCAGAACGGATGCGGAGAAAAAGCAACGCGCGGCGGAAGTAGCCAAGGCTCAACCCGCGCAGAAGCAGGGCAAAGGCAAGGCCAAGTCCAAAAGCCCGAGTAACCCCTTCAAGCTGAAGAAACTCGAAGCGACCATCATCAAGCTCGAAGAGAAGCGCGAATCCTTGGCGGCCTCGATGGCTGACGAAGATGTCTATAAGAACTCGGATCTCTTGCGCGAGACTCAGTACGCGCTAGCCGAAGTTGAGCGCGACCTAGAACAAAAAAATGCACAGTGGGAGAGTTGGGCTTAGTCGACTCTCACTCACAGCGCGCTGACTAGCCCGAATTATTCATGAACACGCGGACCAAACACCACGAACGACCGGCACTGCCGGTCTATTGGTTCCTGCTGGCACTTTGCCTCGCGGTTCATGAATAATCCGGGCTAGGCATTCGGCGTATTGAAGACGCGGGCGTAACCACCGAGTTCGACGGTGCACTGATCGTCGAACTGACTGAGTTCGATACGAAGCTGCCGCCCAGCAGAAATTCACTCCCCTCATACTCAAGTTGGCGCTCCAACGCATACAGCTCAAGTAGGAACCTCGTGTCGAGCACATCGACTTCGATTGGGTTAAATTCTGTGCTTTAAAGGTGAGACTGGTCGCTTCGTCGAGAGCATCCGCGCTCGGTTGGCCTCGATCCTGCGCAAAGCCGAAAAGCTTGGTGAGGACCAGGGCACGCCCGACTGGTCGCAACCTGAGGAAGCCGCGCCGATCCTGCTCAGCCTCGGCCGTTTCCCCGATGTGATCCGCTCCGCCGCACAACATTGCGAGCCCTCGGAAATCGCCCAATACCTGCTCGGCCTGACCCGCGATATCTCAAGTTGGTACGCTCGCGAGCGCGTGCTCGGTCAGGAACCCGCCGTAACCGTCGCGCGATTGGGACTGGTGCGTTGCGCCAAGACGGTTATAGGTAACGGCTTGCGTCTGCTCGGAATAGTCGCGCCGGACGAAATGTAGAGCGACGGCGCCTGCTCCCTCAAGCTATCGCAGCCCTTGGTCGATGGCTGCGGAACGGAACACGGCCTGGTGGTCCCCACTTTGCCTAACCCGTAAGCATCCCTAAGGAGGAGCTTTGATTGAGCGCTACATTCGAGACGTCCCCGACTTCCCCAAGCCGGGCATCGTTTTCAAAGATATCACCCCACTTCTGCAGGACCCCGAAGGTCTTGCGCTGAGCATCGATGGCCTAGCCAAGGTCATGGATCCTTCCGAGTACGACCTCATCGCCGGCATCGAGTCGCGCGGGTTCATTTTCGGAACGGCGCTCGCCAACCAAGTCGGCAAGGGCTTCATTCCGATTCGCAAGCCGGGCAAGTTGCCCTTCACGACCGTCGCCGAGTCCTACGAACTTGAGTACGGCACGGACACGCTTGAAATCCACGTTGACGCGATCGCTCAAGGTCAACGGATCTTGATCGTCGATGACTTGCTGGCGACAGGCGGAACGATGGCTGCGGCTATCAGTCTGGTTCGCAAGGTCGGCGGCAATCCCGTCGGTGCAGCCGTCGTCATCGAGCTCGACTTTCTCTCCGGCCGCGAGAAGCTCGGTAAGGTCCCTACCTTCACGTTGATCAATTATAAGTGAGCGCGATTTAGTTCCGCTTCGCTCCCCCACTCCACACTCAACTGCGCGAACGACAACAACCACGTCAGCCGCCAAACTTCGCCGAGATCCGATGACCGTTAAGAAAAAAGCCGGGACCAAGAAGGCTTCTGCTAAGAAGAAGCCAACCACCACGCGTAAGGCCACGGCGAAAGTGGTTAAGAAGTCTGCTACCAAGAAGGGCATGGCGAAGGTCACGAAATCTACGAGTAAGCCCAAGACCAAAGCTGCCGCTTCTAAGTCGACGCCGACGAAAAAGGCGAAGGCTGTGAAGAAAGCTACCAAGGCGACTTCAACGCCCAAGAAGACTGCCGCGAAGAAAGCTGCTCCCAAAAAGCAGGCTGCGGGAACGATCAAGCCGAAGCGCGCTTTAACAGCTAAGGCGACCGTTACGACCAAGAAGGCTGCGGCCAAGAAGAAGGCCGTTACGAAGAAGAAGAGTGCCACGAAGGCGGCGATTGAGAAGCCGAAGCCCGCGCTCAAAAAGGCTGCTGCGAAGAAGGCCACCAAAACGACCAAAGCTTCTGCCAGTGAGATCATGCTGCCGCCGCCGACGGGCGCCGCTGCGAAGACCACGGACGAACTGTGGCTTCTGTATCGCAAAGAAGCCAATCACTCGAACGGCAAGCCGACGCCCAAGCTCGAGGAAATGCGCAATGTGTTGATCGAGCGGCACTATCCGCTGGTTCGCTACATCGCTGAACGTCTGCTCCAAACCCTGCCCAAGTCGATCGAACTCGACGATTTGATCAGCGCGGGACTATTCGGATTGATGGACGCCATCCGTGGCTTCGACGCCGGCCGTGGCATCAAGTTCAAGACCTACTGCTCGACCCGAATTCGCGGCTCGATCCTCGACCAACTTCGTTCACAAGACTGGGTTCCGCGCCTGGTGCGTTTGAAAGCTGGCAAGATCGAGAAAGCGCTGCAAAAGTTGACCGGCATTTATGGCCGTGAACCAACGCACGCCGAACTCGCCAAGCAACTGGAAATGGAACACGGTGATCTCGTCACCGAGATCCAGAACGCGCGCGCCAAGACCATGTTCTCGCTCTCGGAGAAGTGGGAAGACGGCGACGACGAAGGCTCGGCGGAAAAAGTCGAGATCCTCGAGGACAAGCACGCTGTCGATCCTGTGGCCGAACTGAATCGTTCTGACCTGATGGGTTACATCACGCGTTCGCTCACTCAAAAAGAGAAGTTCATCATCGAGCGTTACTACAAAGACGGTCACACCATGCGCGAGATCGGCGAGCTGTTGTCGCTGACCGAAAGTCGCGTGTGCCAGATCCACTCAAACGTGATGGGTCGCCTGAAGAATCTACTCAGCCTCAAAGAAGAGTCTTTGATCGTCTGAGGCTCGAGCGCGAAACTGAAGTTACAAATCCACAGGCACGACGTCGTCGACTCGACGAACGAGCGTGCCTTCGCTGCACTTGCAGCGGGAACAGCGCAACATGGCGACGTTCATGTGGCCCGCGCACAAAGCGCTGGCCGCGGACGACTCGGCCGCACCTGGGAGAGTCAAGCCGATGAAGGTCTCTACCTCAGCTTAATTCTGAAGCCCGGCCCTCCGATGCTCTCACCGGTAGCGCTGACTATGTTGACCGGACTCGCTCTGGCGTCCGCCGTGCGGCAACTCGGCGTTCACTCCGCTCACCTCGATTGGCCCAACGACGTCATGGTAGCTGGAGCGAAAATCTCAGGCATCCTGGTCGAATCGCGCGGACTAACCGCAGACGACCCGGTCTACGTGGTCGGCGTGGGCTTGAACGTATTGCAACGCCAATTCAGCGGCGAGCTCACCGAAGAACGACACGTGACCAGCCTCTCGCTCGAAGGCTCGGACGCCGACGTTTCCCGTGCCAGCGAATTCGTCCTGGCCGAACTGGCCCTCAAACTGGAAAGCGTGCGCGACTTCTCCCCCACGCTCGGCTCGGAATATCTCGACGAAACCGGGCTTCGCGGCCAGCTGGTCAACATCCAGGTCGGATCAAAAAGCCTCTCAGGACGATTGGTTGACCTAAACCTGGCGCAGGGACTCTGCCTGGAGAACGCGAATGGTCAGCGCGCCTACCACGCGCTCGAGCACGTGCGTTCGCTCAGCGCCCATTCGCCGAGCTGATCGCCGATCAGAAAGTCCTGGCGGGGTCGCAGGTCGATAGCCAGCCGCTTATACTGCTGCGCCTTTTCTCGATCCTAAAGCCCAACTGGAGACTCCTCGGTGAGTACAACCAAAGTTACTGATTCGACCGCAAAACGCGTGGACGGACGCCAATCTGGCGATCTTCGCGAAGTCCGCTTTCACCGCCAATTCACGAACTCGACCCCCGGTTCCGTGGAAGTGACTTTCGGCGAAACGCGCGTGCTTTGCACCGCCATGGTGACCGACGGCGTGCCTTCATTTTTGCAAGGCAAAGGCCGCGGATGGTTGACGGCGGAGTACTCGATGCTGCCCTCCTCAACGCGGCAACGCAAAAGTCGCGATCGCGGAAAGACCGACGGACGTTCGATTGAAATCCAAAGGCTGATCGGTCGCTCGCTGCGCGCGATCATCGACTTCAGTTTGCTGGGCGAGCGCACCATCTACATTGACTGCGATGTGTTGCAAGCCGACGGCGGTACGCGCACCGCTTCGATCACCGGCGCCTACGTTGCACTTTACGATCTGCTGAAAAGCATGAGCGACAAGCGCAAGTTGCGCGGCTGGCCGCTCACCACGCAACTAGGTTCCGTGTCTGTCGGCGTCGTCAAAGGCGAAGCCGTCGTCGATCTGTGCTATCTCGAAGATCGCGATGCCGACGTCGACATGAACTTGGTCATGACCGGCAAAGGTGAGTTCGTCGAGATTCAAGGTTCCGCCGAAGGCGCAACCTTCTCGCGCGATCTGTTGAACGACATGCTCGCTCTTGGCGAAGCCAGCATTCGCCGCATCTTTGAACTCCAACAGGCTTCCCTCGAAGGCACTGAATAACGTGCCCCCTGAAAGCATGACGAAGGTCGATCGAATTCTAGTGGCCAGCGGCAACCCTAAAAAGTTGCGCGAGTTCACCGTTCTACTGGCGCCGCTCGGCATCGAAGTCGTCGACCCGGTTGAATTCGGCGGACTGGATGAAGTCGATGAGGATCAGCCGACCTTCGCAGGCAACGCGCTCAAGAAAGCGCGCATAGCCGCGGAGAAGTCTGGAATCATCGCTCTAGCTGATGATTCGGGCTTGGAAGTCGACGCGCTCGACGGCAGGCCCGGTGTCTTTTCGGCTCGCTATGCCGGCACGCCTTGCGACGATGCGAAGAACAACGCCAAACTGATTGAAGAGTTGGCGAAGGTCGAAGGCGAAGCTCGCAGCGCACGATTCATCTGCGCGTTGGCCTTGGTCACTCCGAACGGCGAAGTTCTGTGCGAAGTCGAAGGCACCGTCGCCGGGCAAATCCTGACCGAAGCGCGCGGCACACGCGACTTTGGTTACGATCCGCTCTTCCAGTTTGCGGAGCCGGGCCACCCCATCACGGGTAAAAGCTTTGCTGAAATCAGCATGGAAGACAAAGCGAGCGTCAGCCACCGCGGGCGCGCTGTACATAAACTTGCGCAATACCTTTCAGAGGCTCGCGCGAATCGCAGCTGATTCCGCATAGCATTCCCAATCGGCCACTCTCTCAACAGCTCATCCCACTAGGCACAGACTTTGGATCCCAAGCACATTCGCAACTTCTCGATCATCGCGCACATCGACCATGGCAAGTCGACGTTGGCGGATCGCATGCTTGAAGTTAGCGGTGCCGTTGAAATGCGTGACATGCGCGCTCAACTGCTGGACGACATGGAGCTGGAGCGCGAGCGCGGCATCACGATCAAAGCGCGCGCCGTTACGATTTGGCACACCTTCGAGGGTGAGAAGTATCAGCTCAACTTGATCGACACGCCAGGTCACGTTGACTTTCACTACGAAGTTGAGAAAAGCCTCCAAGCTTGTGAAGGCGCGCTGCTCTTGGTCGACGCCGCACAGGGCGTGGCCGCGCAAACCGTCGCCAACGCTTACCTGGCCGTCGAAAACGATTTGACGATCGTTCCGGTCCTCAACAAAATCGACTTGGCCCACGCGCGGCCCGACGAAGTCGCTCAGGAAATCGAAACCTCCATCGGTATCGATGCGACCGATGCGCTGGCCGTTTCCGCTAAGACCGGAAAGGGCGTCAAAGAAGTGTTGGACGCCGTCGTCACTCAAATTCCGGCCCCCCAAGGCGATCCGAGCGCGCCGTTGCAGGCGCTCATCTTCGACGCCGTGTATGACGAGTTCCGCGGCATCATCGTCTACCTGAAGCTCGAGCAAGGCACGATCAAACGCGGCGAGAAGATCGTGATGATGGGTTCCGGCAAAGTCTTTGACGCCGTCGAGATTGGCTCTTTTCGGCCGAAGATGACCAAAGGCGACTCTTTGGGCGCCGGCGAGGTGGGTTACTTCATTTCGAACATCAAAGCCCTCGGTGATGTGAAGATCGGAGACACGATCACTCACTTCAAGGGTCCCGAAGTTGAGATGCTGCCCGGCTATCGCGAGCCGACGCACATGGTCTACGCCGACTTCTACCCGACCGCCGCGGGTGACTTCGAAAGCTTGCGCGAAGCACTCGAGACTCTCTGCCTCTCCGATTCCTCGCTGTGCTTTGAGCCGGTGACCTCGGACGCGCTCGGTTTTGGATTCCGTTGCGGCTTCCTCGGCTTGCTGCACATGGAAATCGTGCAACAGCGCCTCGAGCGCGAGCACGATATGGACATGATCCAAACCGCGCCCACCGTGACCTACCAAATCCAATTTGCGGACGGATCGATACGCGAAATTCACTCGCCCGGTCAGCTGCCCGATCCCGACAAGTTCGAGAAATTGATGGAACCGATCGCGCGCGTCACGATTTTGATTCCCGAAGAGTACGTCGGGGTCATGATGCAGATCTGCAACGACCATCGTGGCCTTTACGTGCGGCAAGAATATCTTTCGGAGACGCGCGTGCAGCTTTCTTACGACATTCCGCTGGCCGAGATCATCTACGATTTCTACGACAAGTTGAAGTCGAGCACGCGCGGCTACGGGACGATGAACTACGAACTCACGGGCTACAAGGAGGACGACTTGGTCAAGTTGCGCATCCTCGTGAATCGCGAAGATGTCGATGCGCTCTCCTCGATCATTCACAAGGATCAAGCCGACGTTCGCGGGCGTGCTGTCATCAAGAAGTTGCGCAAAGAGATTGCACGGCACATGTTCGAAGTTCCGCTGCAAGCCGCGGTTGGCAGTCGAATCATTGCGCGTGAAAGCATCGCGGCTCTGCGCAAAGACGTCACCGCCAAGTGCTATGGCGGCGACATTTCGCGCAAGCGCAAGCTGCTCGAAAAGCAGAAGAAGGGCAAGCGCCGCATGCGTCAAATCGGCAACGTTGAGATTCCGCAAAAAGCCTTCCTGTCCGTATTGAAAAGCAGCGCCGACTCAAAGCCGGGCGGCAAGTAGGGATGACCGACGAGCAAGTCTCGCCGCAGCAGAACTCCGAGCCGATGAATGCGGCGTCGCTTGAATCGGAGTCGCCGAAAGTCGAGTCGACGACTTCCGATTCGGCGCTGCCGGGATCGATACTGCCTGAAACGGCAATGTCGGAAGCCGCTTCACCGGAAACTGAGCCGTCGGAAGCGCTCACGCAACCCGACGAAGACGAGCCGAACCTGTCACCCTGGCGCGACAACATCGAGGCCATGGTGATGGCGGTGATCATGGCGCTGCTTCTCAAGTACTTCCTGGTCGAGGCTTATCAGATCCCGTCCGGTTCCATGCAGCCGACGCTCATCGGGCATGTTTCGTCGAACGGCACGATCAAAGATCGCATTCTGGCCGACAAGCTCTCGTATCACTTTCGAGATCCCGAACGTTTCGAAATCGTGGTCTTCCGCTACCCGCTCAATCGTTCCAAAAACTTCGTCAAACGCCTAGTAGGCATGCCTGGGGAGCACTTTCGAGTTTCGGGCGGCGATCTGTGGCGCAGAGCTAACGAGCAAGATGACTGGCAAATTCTGCGACGTCCGCGCGAAGTGCAAACCGAGATGTGGAAGCGTTTGGTGCTGCTCGATCCCGAACATTCGGATTGGAGTACCAATTCGCAAAACTGGCAAGCCAGCGGTCGTCAACTGATTGCGCGCGAGAGTGGGCAAGCGAGCTTTCGACCCGACGAAGGCTCGATCATGGACACGTACAACCATGGTTATCCAGATTCGATTCGCCCGTTGATTCCGCGCATCCATCAAGACTCGGGCATCCATCCGGTCTCGGACTTGCGCATCGAAGCGGAAGTGCGCGCGCTTCCCGGTTGCGAAGCCATAGCGCTGGTTCTCACCGAAGGTTCGCGCAAGTTCACTTTCCGAGTTCCCGGTCCCGCCGCCGCACCCGGCGAAGTGCCAACCATTCGGCAGAAGGACACGTGGCAAAATTCACGAGTCCCCGATCGTTCGAACGGAGCGGAAGTCGCTTACCAACTGCCCGCCAACCAAACGGTGCAGATCGCCGCGCAGAACCTAGACGACCTGCTGCAACTCGAAATCGACGGGGAAATCATCTGCTCCGTCGAGATCGAACCCGCCGACGATCAAAACTCATCCGCCAGCATCGTCGTACTCGGCGAAGGTGCCGACCTCAAAGATTTGATGCTCTACCGCGACGTCCACTACACCTCGGACCGCGCCAAAGTATCAACGATCGAAATCCCCGAAGGCATGTACTTCATGCTGGGCGACAACACGCAAAACTCCAGCGACAGTCGTGAGTGGACCTTCGCTCGCTACGAAATCACCGATCCCGAAACCGGCGCGACACAAATCCTGCGGGGCAGCCACGAGAGCAACAACCTCAACCCCTACATCGACGCCGGCGCTCTCGACGGCCCCATCCTCTACCTGCGTGACGAATGGGGCGAGCGCCATCGCTTGATCCAAAGCGACACCAAAAAGCTGAGCTACGAGATTGCGCCCTTCGTCCCGCGCGATCACATCCTAGGAAGAGCCTTTGCCGTTTTTTGGCCGTTAGACCCGCTGGACGGCATTTATCGGTTTGGTTGGCTGCACTAGGTTCTTGATACGGTCCTCCCCGATTCCGATAGTCAGACACGACTGGAGCCCAGCCGCCCATGCACGAAGACATCATGAACTCGCAGGGCTTTCAAGGATTCGGAGACAACCTGGGCTTTCTACGGCTCCTGTTTGACGTCAGCCCGTCATTGGTTTTCGTGAAAGATCGGCAGGGTCGATTCGTCTTTGCAAACAAGGCCTTGGCGGATGTCTACGGCACCGACGTGCAGGACTTGATCGGCAAAAGCGACGCCGACTTCGATCCGGAACTCGAGGAGATCGAACACTTTCTCACCGACGACTTGCACGTGATGAACTCGCTCGAGGAACGCTTCATCGCCGAAGAGCGAGTGACCGATCCA
>JBLINP010000104.1:0-13481 GCA_047639415.1 Planctomycetota bacterium
GCGAGCGTCTGCGTCAAAATCAGTATGCCGGACTTCGCAATGTAGTGCGCAGTAATGAAAGGCTGCGCTCTCAATCGATCGGCGCCCGCCATGCTGAAGTTCACGATGCGTCCCCAGCCTTGCTCCTTTAAGATCGGCGCTATTTCTTGGCCGAGGTAAAAGACTGGATGGAGATTGTTGTCGAACATCTCGTGCCAACCCTCAAAGGTCTCTTCGAGAATCGCGCGACGATGGTAAGGCCCAGCGCAATTGAAGAGCGCGTCGAGCCGCCCGAATTCCGCCATGACGGTTTCAATCAGAGCTTTGCACTCTTCCGGTCGGGAGACGTCGGCTTCGATCGCGATCGCTTGAACCCCAGCTGCTCGAAAGAGGCCGCAAGCTTCTTCCGCGGCTGCTTCACTGGACCGATAACAGATTGCAATGGACCACCCGTCGGCAGCCAGCGCTTCGCCGATCGCTCGGCCTATGCCCTTCGCGCCTCCAGTAATCAATGCGACCCGCTTCATGGCTGAACTATACCGCTGATCACACGCTATAGTGCCGCACATGAAGCGACTGATCGAATGTGTGCCGAATTTTAGTGAAGGCAACGACATGGGGGTGATCAAGCTGATCACCGACGAAATCGAAGCGGTGGACGGCGTCAAATTGCTCGACGTGGATCCCGGCAAGGCGACCAACCGAACGGTGGTTACCTTCGTCGGCGAGCCTGAGCCGGTGCTCGAGGCGGCGGTGCGTTGTGTTCGCAAGGCTGCCGAATTGATTGACATGAGCAAGCATTCGGGCGAGCACCCGCGCTTTGGCGCGACGGATGTATGCCCGCTGGTTCCGATTACCGGAGTGACGATGGAGGAGACCGTGGAGTACGCGCGCAAGTTGGCGCGGCGACTCGGCGAAGAGGTCGGCATCTCGGTCTTTTGCTACGAGAATGCAGCCTTGATCGAAGAGCGTCGCAACCTCGCCGTGGTTCGCGCGGGCGAGTACGAAGGTTTGAAGGATCGGCTGACTGACCCCCGTTGGAAGCCAGACTTTGGTCCAGCGACGTTCAACGCAGGATCCGGCGCAACGGCAGTCAGTGCGCGCGATTTCTTGATCGCCTACAACGTCAACTTGAACACGACGTCGACGCGGCGCGCCAACGCAATTGCGTTCGATGTGCGCGAGAAAGGCCGCATCAAGCTCGAAGGCAACCCGCTCACTGGCTCGGTCGTCAAAGACGAGAACGGCGAGCCGGTTTGGGAACCGGGTTCGCTAAAAAGCGTCAAGGGCATTGGTTGGTTCATTGAAGAGTATGGCGTGTGCCAGATTTCGATGAACTTGACGAACATCAAGATCACGTCGCTGCATGCAGCCTTCGACGAAGTGAAGGTCAAATCGGAAGCGCGCGGAATTCGCGTCTCCGGTTCGGAACTCGTGGGGCTCGTTCCGCTCGAAGCCATGCTCGATGCCGGGCGCTATTTCTTGCGCAAGCAAGAGCGTTCAACCGGAATCGCAAACTCCGAATTGATCAAGATTGCGGTCAAGTCGATGGGGCTCGATGATCTCAAGCCCTTCGTTCCCGAAGAACGCATCATCGAGTACTGCATCGCCGCTGAAAACAAAGAGCAGCGACTCGTCGATCTTACGCTCGAAGGTTTCACCCTCGAAACCGCTTCTGAATCGGCAGCACCCGGCGGTGGTTCGGTCGCCGCAGCTCTAGGAGCGCTCGGCGCAGCGCTCGGAACAATGGTCGCGAACCTCTCCGCTCACAAGCGCGGTTGGGACGATCGTTGGGAGGAATTTTCAGACTGGGCCGAGAAGGGCAAAGCGATCCACTCGCAACTGACTTGGTTGGTCGACGAAGACACGAACGCGTTCAACGGCATTATGGCGGCCTTCCGCTTGTCGGCTGGAAACGACGCGGAAAAGGCGGATCGCGACGAAGCGATCCAAGCAGCCACCCGCTACGCGATCGAAATCCCGTTGCGCGTTATGGAATCGGCGCTCGCTTCGATGGAGTTGATTAGGGCCATGACTGAAAAGGGCCAACCGTCCTCCATCTCCGACGCTGGGGTTGGCGCTCTATGTGCACGCTCGGCGGTGTTGGGGGCTTGGCTCAACGTCAAGATCAACTCACAAGACCTAGCTGACCGTTCGGTTGCCGAGGACTACCTCAAGCGCGGTGAAGCGATGGCCGAAGAAGTGCAACGAGCCGAAGACGAAGTGCTCGCAATGGTCGAACGAGTTATGACTGCTGGTTGACTCACAGTTCGGTTTGCGAACTTATCCCACCAAGAAATTGTTACGCACTTACAACGTACAAGCACGCTTTCTCTATTGCTTCCCTTCTATTTCTAGTTGCCGCGTGCGGCGAAGCCTTTTCGACAACCGAATCTCGAAGTACAAAGGAACGAACCAAAGCAGCGAGTACTGGCGATAAGGCCGCTATGCAGGAGTTAGAGAAACAGGTTGTCGAAACTGCGAAGGAAGTCAAAAAGGAACTCGCGAAGGATGCGGCGAAAGGCGACGAAAAGGCCCAGGTGAAAACCGCATGGTTGAACGGTGGGGAGCCCAAGGTTTTGAAGCTGGCGGAAGCGGGAAATTCTCAAGCGCTGTTCGAACTTGGCAAGCACTACAACAGCATGATTGCGGACAAGCAGGAACTGGGGCGAGACATGCTGATCCAGGCTGCCGACGCCAGTCATCCCGAAGCGCTTTTCATCACGGGCAAGCACAGCTTGCACGGCCTGATGGGCTTCCTGAAAGACGCGGTCAAAGGCCGTGACTGCTTGGAACAAGCCGCGGCGGCTGGACATGCGGAAGCCGCCTATGTGCTCGGTGTCGCATTGCGTTATGGCTTCGAACTGACTGAGGACAAGCCGGCGGCCCTCAAGTGTTATCAGCAAGCTGAGGACGGCGGCTTCAAGGATCCAGGTGGTGAGCTTCGGTCGCTCACGAAAGAGCTAGGTCAGTAGCAGCGGCGATACGACGCGGAGCAGTGTCGGTTTTCAGGACTAGTCACCTGGTGCCCACAGCTGCTAGCTAGTTCTTCTTTGGAGTGGGGGGGGCGCCATTAGAGATGGCCTCGTAGATTTTGTAACGGTTATCCGGTCGAGCCAGCGAACGCTCCTAGACCCAATGACGGACCAGCTGCGAACGAAGCTAGTTTCAGTGGAACCAGCACAAGTTTGCGAGTCGAGCGCTCCTGTTTTGGTTCTAAGCAGTCTGCGCTTGTGCAACAGATGAGTTTTGCCTTAGATTCAATCAAGCTGCTCGTTCGATCCCGCCAGGCTTTTTTCAATGATTGAGCTACCTCCCAATCTTCAATTATCTCCACCAAATATCCTCGAGATTTGTTTCGACGATGTGGGGTACGAGGATATCGCTTCCGTCCCAACGCCCAATATCGATCGACTGATTGCAGTCTCAATTGACTTTCCAAAGTCTTATGTGACTAGTCCGTTATGTAGTCCATCTCGCGTAAGCAATATGACCGGGCTCTATAATCAGCGCTTCGAAATTGGCCGAATCGTGACGAAGGGAGGCTGGTATAGTTTGCCCGTTGGCGTGCAAACCAAAGCGAAAACTCTGAAGCTGGCGGGTTACGCGACCGGACATTTTGGTAAGTGGCACATGAATGCCAGCGATACCGTGGCTCCCGGATTGATTGGTGGCTTTGACACCTGGCGAGCGACTCTGCTGCACAATCCGGGCATCGAATTAGAAGATGGGAGCGGCGAGCACGGCGGATACTTCGACTGGAACCGTGTCGATGACGGGAACGAGTGGATTGATCACGAAAGTTATATGACGCAAGCGCAAGCTGAAGAGGCGCAGCGTTGGTGGAGCGAAACGGAGGAGCCTAAATTCGCAGAGCTGTGGTTTGCGGGCGCTCATATGCCCTTTCATGATCCGCCAAGAGAGCTATTGCCCGCAGGGTGGCCTAAACCAACCAACGAACGCGAACAGTTCGAAGCGATGGTGATGTCTATGGATTTCATGATCGGCCAACTCATGACGGTTGTGGACCTCGATACAACTTACGTCTTTCTGTGGAGCGATAACGGCACACCTTCCGAAGTCCCGTTGCCTGGGCAGAGCGCCAAGCGCCTAAAAATGTCGATGTATGAAGGCGGGGTTAACACGCCGTTGTACGTTCACGTTCCGGGGCAAGATTGTGCATCTACGTCGGATCGCTTAGTCAGCACCGTCGATTTTTTGGATACCTACGCCGATATCGCGCAAGTACAGGTTTACGAAGGAGACGGTGTCTCCTTTGCGAATCAGCTAGGGGTTGAGACGGCTCCTTACAATCTTCGTGAATGGGTTTACGCGGATCGGTTTTTTCCAAACGGGCCCGGCCCCTATTTTTCCCGTCATCGGATGCTGCGTACCGACGACGGTTTCAAATTGATTCGTATCGAGCATAAAAGGCACCCGAATCACAGCCTGCTCTACCGGCTGCCCAATGAGGTCAAGAAGATTCATTATCTCCCCAAGCTTCGCGAACTAGAAAAGCTGCTCGATAACTTGTAACGCGCAGAAGCCCGGCGATACGGAGCCCGGCGATACGGAGCCAGGACAAAATCCACCGGGGCGGATACGGTGTCAGACACCTCTCCAGGCCTCAGCCCTCACTTGGTACCGCACAAAGATTGCCAAAGGCAATATTTCTTTGTGCGGTACCAAGTGAGGGCTGAGGTCTGGAGAGGTGTCTGACACCGTATCCGCCCCGGTGGATTTTGTCCTGGCTCCGTATCGCCGGGCTCCGTATCGCCGGGGCAAGAAAAGAGGACGGTCGAGCGACAGAGCGCTCGACCTCGCCGGATGAACGAAACGGGTCTCGGAATACAAGTTGTCGAGCATAGTTGCGAGCTGTTCGTTCTAGCGGCGATCCTCCGACAATAAAGATGCGGCTGGCTGAGAATGGTTTCTCATCCTTGGGGACTTTTTCATTCGCGCAAAGCTCATCGCTCAAGTCCGTAACCGTTTGCGAATCCAAACGTCTATTCGTTGAGCGGAAATGACTCCGCCGTCGAATGGGAGATTCGCATGGGGCGTTGTTTTGTGATGGTCGTGCTCGTTCTTTGTTCCGGTTTTGCGAACAGAATGTTTAGTGGAGAAACGGGGTCCGAGCTGGCCGAACGATTGGAAGATCCGTCGCCAGAGAAAAGGCGTTCGGCGGTTCGCGCGCTGGCCAAAGTAGGGGATTACAAGAGCTGGAAGTTGGTGTTGGGTGCTCTCGGGGATCCAGAGGGTCAAGTTTCTGATCAAGCGCAGTTGGCGCTGGGAAAGCTAGACGATGCGCGCGTTCTCAAAGCGCTCCTGTCGAAATCTGGGCTGAAGGCAAAAGAGCCTGCTCTGCGCAGACGGGCTGCCGAATGCTTGGGACGCGTGCGGCTGGAGGTGGATGGCTCAGACCTCGTATCGGGGCTGAACGATCGCGACGGATTGGTTCGACGCCGGTTGTTGTGGTCGATTGAGCGCCTCGCCAAACGCGAACTTTTGACCGGCAAGCTGGCGAAAAAACTGATACCAGCCATCGAGCGCAGGTGGCAGGGCGATCGCGAACCAGGCGTTCGAGCGGCGGCGCTCCAGGCACTGAACGTGATTGATTCTGCGCTCGCGTTGGAGCTGTCGATGAAGGGACTCGACGATCGTCGAGTTGAAGTTCGACTAGCGTCGCTCTCCGTCGCGGGCCAGAGTGAAGAGTTGATCGGGGAATTGCGCGACCGATTGATGCACGATTCGTCAGCACGAGTTCGTTCACAGTTGATCGAGGTTTTTGAGCGATGCGGCAATCGCGAAGGTGCGCGTGCGTTGGTTCAAGTCATGGACGCCGATCCTCGAATTCGGTTGCGTTGGAGCGCTTTGGATGCACTTCATCGTATCTCCGGAATGAAGTACCGCATGAAGCTCGCTCCTTGGAAGGCCTGGTCGGAACGCTTGCCGCGCAATTGGCGTGCAACTCGCCATGAGACATCCGAAATGCAGAAGGGAGCATCGCGCGCGTTTGGCGGCATGCCGCTCATCTCTGATCGCGTCGCGTTCTTGTTCGACCTCTCCGGATCGCTCTGGCGCAAACGCGAGGATGGTACGACGCGCAAGGAGTATGCGGACAAGCAGTTGAAGCTCGCGCTCCATTCGCTGCCCGAAGGTTCGATGTTCAACGTGATTCCCTATACGAAGTACAGCTTCCCCTGGCGCGAGGAGTTGGTCAAAGCAAACGACCGCAACATCGAGCGCGCCTATAAGGACTTCGAAGGTTGTACGGAGAGCGGGCAGGGCAACTTTTTCGATGCGGCCTTGCTGGCGCTACAAGATCCGAATGTGGATACGATTGTCGCACTCACGGACGGGGCGCCGACTGGCGGCGAGATCTGGAGTTTGGACCTGATGATTCCAATGTTGCTCGAGCACAATCGATTCCAGAAGGTCCGCTTCGATACCATCTTGGTGGATGCTCCCAAGGGATTGCATCGTCATTGGGAAAGCTTGGCGAAAGAGTCCGGAGGGAGAGTCATTAGCATAGAAGCAAATTCTCGCTGAGCGCCACCGGTGGCTTCGAGTACGGTAGGGCGATGAGCTTTGGAACAAAACGAGTGCGAACGCTGACACGTGAACAGGTGCGCGAATTGGATCGCCGTTCGATCGAGGAGTTTGGCGTGCCTTCCGCTCTCTTGATGGAAAACGCAGGTCGCGCCTGTGCGGACGTCGCGGTGCAGATGCTGGAGGACGCGGGGCACAAGTCCGCATTGGTTTTGTGCGGCCCTGGCAATAATGGTGGCGATGGATTCGTGATCGCGAGATCGTTGCGCAATCGCGGTTTTGAAGTCGAGTTGAGCTATTTGGGCGAAGTTTCGGAACTCTCAAAAGCGTCGGACGATGTGCAGCTATTTGCACGACTTTGGCGCGGCGTGGGGGGCACTATCGGCTCGCTAGGATCAGATGAGTCTTTTGAGAGCCTGGAGGCCAATCTCGGTAAGGCCGGTCTCGTCATCGACTCGCTCTTTGGAACCGGATTGACTCGCGACCTCGATGCGCCGCTGATCGGTTTGGTCGAGGCGCTTGCGGCGAGTGGGCGTCCAACGCTTGCCGTAGACATCCCTAGTGGGTTGGATGCCAACACCGGCGAAATTCATGGCGGTGCTGTGGAGGCGACTAAGACGGTGACGTTCGTCGCAGCGAAGCCCGGGTTTGAGTTGGATCAAGGTCCCAGTCTGTGCGGCGAAGTCGTCGTGGCCGAAATTGGGCTGCCGGGTTGGTTGGTGGAGGCTGCATTCCGTGAACGGGAGCGGTCTTGAAGGCGGGGGCTGAAATATCGGTGCCGTCAGCACCTCCGAGCAAAGCGCCCGGCTGGTACTTGCTCCTGGCGCTTCTGTTGATCGGCTTCGTCTACTGGGGTGGATTCGGGAACGGTTTCGTTTGGCTTGACCAAAGCGAAATTATTGAACATCAACTGATTGTCGATGATTGGGATGGAGCACTGTCCCTCTTCGCTAACGATCGCAACAACCCCGGCTATCAACGCCCGGCCTACTCGTTGATGCATTCTCTGGACTGGGCGCTGTGGGGGCCTAACCCGCGCGGCTTTTTGAGATCGTCGCTACTGCTTCACCTCGCCAATGTAGCTCTCGCTTTCGCGCTGTTGCGGCGATTGTCGATGCGTGCGCTCACCGCGGCCCTGATTGCGGGCTTGTGGGGCCTTCATCCCGTGAATTCAGCCGTCGTTGGCCTGATTCATTCGAAGGCCGACCTGCTCTTCTTATTCGGCGTCCTGGCGTCTTCCGTTTGCTATCTGCGGGCCTCGAGTCGCAGCGGCACATCCGATGCCGAACGTGCCGGCGGCTGGATGCAAAGCCTGAACTGGTTGGGAGCGGGCGCGGCTTTTGCGCTGGCGCTGTTCTCAAAAGAGACGGCCTTGTTGTTGCCGCTAATCGTGACTTCAATTGTCCTCTTGCCAAAACTTTGGAGCGATCAGGAGCTAAGCCCCGGTTCATTGAAGCGCTCGAATTTGATTCGGTTCGCTGGCCTGTTGTGGTTTTTGACCTTCATCGTTTTGGCTATGCGCTGGGATTCGATGTCCGGGAAGAACTACGCCTCCGAGCTTCCGCTAATCGAGCGCTTGCTCACTTTCGGTAGCGTCTATATCGGCTACCTGAAAACGCTGTTCGTCCCGCTTCAACTTTCCATCTGCGACACGGTGACTCGTTTTTCCGCCAACGCGACCGGAGTTCAGTTCCGATTCATCACTTCGTTAGTGATTGTGATCGGATTGCAAGTTTGGTCCGCGATCAAGCATCCCTGGACGCGACGCTGGATTGTTCTATTCAACTTCGCGCTCGTGCCCGTCTCGCAAGTGATTCCGATTCTGCACTTTCGCGCGGATCGATTCCTTTATTTGCCTAGCTTGGCGCTGGTAGGGCTGACCGTCGAAGGCGTTCAGCGCGCGGTGGAGCAGCGACTTAATACCGGCGAGAGCGCGAAGTCAGCGCGCCGGGGAATTATTGCGGTACTCATTTTCGTCGTGCTCTTTTTTGTGGGACGCATCCTTGTTCGATTGACCGATTTTCGAAATGACGAAACGTTGTTCAAAGCGGAGCTGGTTCACACGCCGGACTATCTGGAAGGGCTCTCCGTGCTCGGCCGGACGTACGATCGTTTAGGGCACCACGAGCGAGCCGGGGAATTGTTTCGACTAGCGCAACAGGAGTATCCGGGAAGGATTTCCTATATGGATCGCGGCGGAGTGGCGATTGCTTACGCCTATAACTTGCTCGCACGGGGAGAGGTGCAAGCCGCCAAGGAATTCCTATTGGGTTGCAGGGACCAGAGGTTCAGTAGCGTCCGCAGTCGAGAACTTAGCTACAACCTAGCGGTCGCTCAGTTTCGTTTGGGCGAGTATAAATCTGCACTCGAAGGCTTTCAGCGATATTCGGTTGAGGATCCCACGGACCCGTCCTGTCATTACTTTATGGGACGGGCCGCGATGCTGTTGGATCAACGTGATTCAGCGAAGGAGTGGCTCGGTCGCTATCTTGAGTTGGCTCCAGAAGCTCCGGATAGAAACGAAGTCCTAGCTTGGTTAGAAGAGTTATCCGATTGAGTAAAGACTTTGCGTGAAAACGTAGTCCGAAGGTTTTGACGTGGTATTGCAGGGCGAGAACGCCAAAATCAAAACGCTTACTTGTGGTGCTAATCGCTGGCACGACCCTCCACCTCTGTTCGAGTAACCCGTGGTAAAAGTCATTTGTTCCACGAATTGCTAACCTCCCGTTCTGAGACCTCATAAGAGGTCACGATGTCCTCGATCGAATCCCAAACCGGGACGTTCGAACGTTTTTCGTAATCTGTAGCATCCGAACGAAGTTTACGCAGCTTCGTGCGTCCACATGTACGAATCCCAGCACTATCCCAATTGAGTTCATGATCGTCATTCAGGCCAAGTTAAGGCGTGATAGCCTCGTTCGGACCGTCACTATCGTCGGCGTGCTTTCCGCGATAGTCGCTATGGGCTGTTCGGCGGCTAAGCATTCTCGCGGTGCCGATCGGTCGGCGACTAGAATTCTCGATGGCCGAACGGCCGATACGCTCGGCGATCGACGCGAGACGGTGCAGTGGCCCGACGAAGCCCAGCCAGAGGAGGCGGCGGAGTTGGCTGACGATTCCGATACGGAGTCCGAGCCGAAACCCGCGTTGTCGATATCGTTGGGCGATGCTTTGGAGCTCGCGTTTAGAAGCAATCGAGACTATCTACGAGAGCAAGAGAATCTCTTCGTCACGGCGTTGTTGTTGGCCGGCGATCGGCACACGTTTTCCCCTCAGTTGAGCGCCGCGTTGGACTTTCTGTACACGGATACTGAAGGGCAATCTACGAGCAACTCGACGAACTTCTCCGCGGGCCTAAGTCAGAGACTACGCAGCGGTGGAACGATTAGTCTCGACGGTCAGTCAGCGTTTTCCACCGATTTGGGTACGGGGACTTCATCGGGCAATGGATTCGACTCCAACCTCAATGTGCGCTTGCTTCAGCCGCTATTGCGAGGAGCTGGGTACGAAGCAAGTCATGCCGTGCTCATTCAAAGTGAACGTTCGATGATCTACGCCGTGAGGGACTTCGAATTGTTTCGTGAGGACTTTTCGATCGATGTTGCGCGACGATACTACGACCTGGCCCAGCAATATCAGTCGATTGAAAACGAGCGTCGCAACCTCGAGGACTTGACCTTCGGCGAAGAACAAGCCACAGCTTTGAATGCTGTCGGCAGAGTGAAGGAACTCGACGTTTTGCGAGCTCGACGTAACCGGCTCAATGCTGAAGACCGGCTGCTCGAAGCTCGCGAGAGCTACGAGTTGGCCACGGAACGCTTTCGAATTTTCCTTGGCCTTCCCGAAGACAGAGCAATCGACATCATCAAAGGTGCGCCCGATTTTGTGTCCGTTAATTACGACGTGGGTTCCGCGATCGACGTGGCTTTGCACAACCGATTGGATTTCATCAATCGCCGCGAGCAGTTGGAGGACGTCGAACGCGAAGTCCGACTATCGAAGAACGGGTTGCTGCCCGAATTGAGCTTTGAAGCCAGCGCAAATATTCCAACGGGTCCCGATTCGACCTTTTTGGACCAGAGGTCCACCGGAAATAGCGCGACCTTAGGTGTCAGCCTGGCCTTGCCCGTCGATCGAGTTTCTGAACGCATTCGTTATCGCCGAGCGCAAATCGGTTTGGCGCAGGCCAAACGCGCCTTTGAGCAATTCCGCGACGAACTCGTTGTGGAAATCGAAAGTTCGTTTCGCGAGTTGGAGCGACGCACCTTGAGTCTGGACATTCAACGTCAGTTGATCGAGGACGAACAGAAAAACGTTCGTGTCGCCCAGCTGCGATTCGAGCGCGGAGAGTTGCCCAACCGGGACGTGGTCGAGGCGCAGCAGTCGTTGCTCGATGCTCGTAACAGTCTAATTCGGGAACAAGTGAATTACGAGATCGCGCGCCTGACGCTACTGCGTGATCTCGGTATTGTTTTTATTGATGAACGTGGGATGTGGACGGAATGAAAACCTTTTTTATTATCGCTGTAGTACTGGTTCTCTCGGGAGCAGGGGTGAAGGGCTACTTGAAGGACGATACGAGCCTCGCTCAAGAGTTCCCCGAAAGTTCGATGGCTACCGCTCATCGCGGAACGCTGAAGCAGGTAGTTACGGAGAACGGCTATCTAAAGGCCAAGAACTCCAAGACCATTTCGCCGGCCTTTCGTGGTGGTGGAAAGATCACTTGGTTGATCGAAGAAGGCGAGCAAGTCAAAGACGGTGACATCCTAGCCGAGTTCGATAAGACCGAGGTCGAACGTCGCATTGATGACCTTGAGAACGAAATCATTCAGTACGTGGCCGAGCTAGAAGCGGCTCAATCTGGATTGGCGATTCAAGAGCGCGATGGAGAAGCTGGGATTGAAAAGGCGGAACTGCAACTCGAATTGAAAAAGATGGAGTTGGAGCGATACGAAGAGGGCGATCAGCCGAACGAGCGTCGCAAGAAAGTTTTGGCTTTCGAAAAGGCGACCTCCGAATTCACCCGCGCCGAGTCGCAATTTGAGCAGGTTCCCGAACTAGAAAGGGAAGGCTTCCTCACGAAGATTCAGGTGGAGGAAGAACGCATCAAGTTGCGCGAAAAGGAGATCAACGAGGAAAATGCCAAACGCGAACTTGAGCTGTACAACGTCTACACGGTGACGATGGACGTCATGCAAAAGCGCGCCAATCTGCGTGACGCCGAGCGGGAGCTAATCAATGCGCGCGAGAAGGCGACGATTACCCTTAAAGAGAAACAAGCGCGAGTGACGCAGAAGGAGCGACAGTTGACGCAGACGGAGAACCAGCTCGAGGAGAAAAACGAAGAGCTGGATGAGCACACTCTGAAGACTGAGCACCCCGGACTTGTGTACTACGGTGATCCCGATCAGTGGTGGTCGCGACGCGAGATCAAAGTCGGCAATGACTTTTGGGGCGGCAACACGATGTTCACGTTGCCCGATTTGCGTGAGATGCAAGTGCTCGTGCAGATTCACGAAGCGGATATTATTCAGGTCGAGATGGGGATGCTGGCGACGATCTCCGTCGAAACGAACAAGGGGGAGGTTTTTACCGGCAAGGTTACCGAGATAGCCAAGGTCGCAACGGATCAAGGTCGTGGCCGCGAAGAGAACTCCAATAAGACTTTCGAAGTTGAGATTTCAATGGATTTGACGGATACGAAGCTACGCGCTGGAGTGACCTCAAAGGTCGATATCCAAATCGGGGAGTACGAGGATCTGCTGCAAGTTCCGATTCACGCTGTGTTCCCCGAGGCCGGCTCCTTCCTTTGTTTCGTCTTCGCGAACGGTACGATTGAAGAGCGTAAAATCGAAATCGGTCGCAACAATTCACACAGCGTTGAAGTGATCAAGGGACTGGATGAGGGCGATCGCGTTTTGCTATATGACCCGCGACTCGAGGGCAGCGTCCTATCGAGCGAAGGCGAGAATGAGAGCGAAGACGTGGATGTTGCTTCTGAGTTGGCCGGCGTCGAGTCCGGCTCTTAGATCCACATGGGCAAGAAAGTATTAGAGCTTGAACAGGTCGTGAAGACCTACGGCAGCGGGGACCGTGCGCTGACCGTGCTGCACGGACTTGACATCGCCGTCGAAGAAGGCGAATTCGTTGGGATCGTGGGCACTTCGGGCTCGGGCAAAACGACTTTGATGAACATCGTCGGCTGCCTCGATCATCCGACCAGCGGCGGCTATCGCTTGAATGGCGAAGACGTGGCGCGTTTGGACGACGACAGCCTCTCGGCGGTTCGCAATCGTTCGATTGGTTTCGTGTTTCAATCATTCAATTTGATCGCTCAGATGACGGTGCTAGAGAATGTCGAATTGCCGTTGTTCTATAGTCATACAGCTCGCAGCGAACGGCACGATCGCTGTATTGAGTTGATCGAAGCGGTGGGCTTGGGGCACCGAACGGGGCACTATCCCACGCAGTTATCGGGCGGCGAGTGCCAGCGCGTCGCGATTGCGCGCGCTCTAGTCAATCGTCCGGCCTTGCTGCTGACCGACGAGCCGACGGGTAACTTGGACACTAAGAACGGCGAAGAGGTGCTGAAGATCTTTCACGACCTGCACGCAAAGGGACGCACAATTTTGATGGTGACTCACAACCCGGAGATCGCCGCTGGTTTGCCGCGTGTCATTGAGATGCGCGACGGGCGGGTGCTAAAAGACAGCGGAGTTGGCTCGGGGTTAGTGCTCAAGCAAATGCCGACCGCAGTTGACGACAAACCAGAGGTTGACGGCACAGCAGCAGTTGATGGCACACCGGCAGTAACGGGCGAGAAGACCTGATGGGTATCGGACGCTTTTTCGAAGTGGTGGCCCTCGGTTTGAGGAACCTGTTGCGCAACAAATTGCGCTCATTTCTCACGATGCTCGGCATCATCTTCGGCGTCGCTTCGGTGATAGCGATGC
>JBLINP010000105.1:0-13459 GCA_047639415.1 Planctomycetota bacterium
TTGGCGAAGACACTCTTGTTCCCGAAGTCTCGAGAACACCCGCATCCAACATTTTTGCGATGACTCCGGCTATGGCTGAAGAGGACGTCGATCCGCGTACGAACATCGTGATCGAGTTCACCGAGCCCGTTCAACCCTTCAGCGTTGGACCCTTCCCGAGCAACTTGACTCCGCCGCTCTCTGGTGCCGTAGCCGTTCAGTTTGGCCCGGTTGGTTCGCTCGTTTCGGTGCCGTTCACAGCCGTGCCGATTTCCGCGTACGACCTCAGCCGTTACGTGGTCGACCCCGCGTTTGATTTCCCTGGCGAAGGCCCCGCGAATGCTCCGTGCGGCGTATTCAATCGTATCGATGTGCAGATTAGCCCGAACGCCGTTCAGGACTTGCTGCCTGCGCCGAATACGAACATGAACTCGCTGACCGTGAACTCCTTCTTCCTAACTGGTGAAGGACCGGGACTGGTCAACGCACCCGTCACACCCGACGCTATTTTTGTGGGGCGCGCTGGAAGCCTACCCGGCATCTCTCTGATCGACTTGAACGGATTCGGTCAGGGCACTGGAAACCCGGCCTACGATCCGTTGAATCCGATCATGAAGGGCAACTCGAACTTTCCGAACAACCCCAACCTGATCCAAGCGGGTAGTTTGATCCCGCCTCTGAATACGCAGGGTAGCTGCACCTTTGATGGTGGTTCCGAGGGTGTCTTCACCCTGACGAAAGACAGTTCGCTTGATACGCGTCTGGTCAAGCCGCCGTTGATCAGTTCGGTGAGCGACATGCTTCTTGGGCGTGCGCTTGACACAATTTTCAACAATGGTCCTCCGCCCTTTGGTTGCCAGGCTGGCGGTGGAAACATTTGCTCGAGTACCAACCTGAAGATCGTGTCACCCAACCCCAGTGCGCCGAATACCTTGGGCCCGTTGATTGTTGGGCAGATCCCTACCAGTAGCTTCTCCGGTCTGGGCAACCTCGCCTCCTGGGCTCCGCACCCCAATCCGCCAGGTTTGATCTTCCCGCCGCTTTGTCTCTCGCCACTGGTTGGCGGGCAAGAGCCGACGTCGATTGACGCGAGTAGCCTTTTTGACCCGATCACGGGCACCTTTACGGCAATTACCAACTTACTCGGCCCGAGCGACAATTCACTTGGCGATCCGTTCTTCGCAACGGGACCGAAACCTCCCGCAGGCTTGTTGACCCGTGAGCAGAACTCGTTCTTCCTCGGCCCGTCGTTGCCCCAATCCAACGCGACAGCGTGTACGCCCTACCAGATTCGCCAGCAGATCGGCTATTTCTTGTATGTCGTCGACCGCGTCCGACGTGAAGTCGTCGTCATCAATAGCAATCGCTTCACTGTGATCGATCGCATTCAGTTGCCCGATCCGACATCGCTTGCCATGTCGCCGAACTTGGACTTCTTGGCTGTCAGCAACCAGAGCGCAGGAACGGTGAGCTTCATCAGCATCGACCCGTCTTCTTCAAACTTCCACAAAGCCTTCAAGACCACCAAGGTTGAGAACGGTCCGCGTGGATTGGCGTGGGATCCGGGCAACGAAGACTTGTTGGTTTGCAACGAAAACTCCAACAGTGTTTCGATCATCTCTTCCTTCAGCCTCAACGTTCGCAAGACCGTTCGAAACCAGCTGAACAGGCCCTTCGACCTCGCGGTGACGCAACGGCAAACGAACCACGGCTTCAGTCGCAACGTCTACTTCGCCTTCATCATCAACCGTGACGGATCGATCGCTCTCTTTGAGTCCGGTCCCAATGGTGTCAATGGCTGGGGCTTTGACGAGATCATCGGTCGTGCGACGATTCCGTTCGCGAGTCCCAAGGCCATCGCCGTGGACAACAAAAACCTCCAAGGTGGATGTTGGATCGTTCACGAGAATCCGATTGATCCCGCAACGGGAACCCAGATCGGAACCGTTGGGCAGGCTGCAGTCTCCAACCTCATTATTGAGAGTACCACCGCAGGCCAGCAACCGATTCAATCTGCAGGCGCAGGCGTTAACCCGCACTTGCGAGACATTGAGTTCGCCGTCCGAATCGCTCTTGGTCCGGATCAGTTGACGGGAATTCCGGTCGACATCGCCTTCGACAACTTGATGAATTTCTCGGGGCTGCCTAACACCACTTCAGTGTTTAGCGCAGGCTCTCCGCTGCAAGCCAACGGCAAGAGCCAGGTGAAGCAGGGGACCAACGTGAACGAAGCAACCTACATGTTCTTGGCCGTTCCGTTCTCCGATCCGATCGCCAGTGGCTCGGGTGGTGGTGTGATCGACGTGATCAAGATGGATTCAGGTTTCCAACGCGCGGACACTGATCCCTTTGTCGCCGGAACTCAATCTATCCCCGCTCAGGGTGTTTCGGTCCTCATGGATTACTTCCGACAGTAAACCGACGCAGTAATCCTTACTAAGAATTGCCCGCGACTCGCGGGCCTTCAGATCCCGATCAGGCAATCTTGATCGGGATCTTATTCGTTCAAGGGACTCGCTTCGCGTAAGGTCCAATCTCGATGCCGCCCCCCGCTCAGGTCCGCTCCATGTTTGCTCGCATAGCGGGCTCCTACGACTTCTTGAACCATCTACTTTCGATGGGGATTGACCGGCGTTGGAGACGCGCCGCGGTGAAGGAAGTGGGGGCGATTGCTGGCGGACGAGTACTGGACGTCTGCTGCGGAACGGGTGACCTTGCGCTCGAATTTCGAAGTGCAGGAGCCCAGGTTGCAGGGGTCGATTTCACGCACGAAATGCTGCTTCGCACGGACGGTAAGAGGCTCAGTGATGAGGTGATCTTCGCTCGCGGCGATGCGCTTTGTTTGCCCGTAGCCACATCCACCTTCGACGTGGCAAGCGTCGCTTTTGGCATTCGAAACGTCGAGGATCGTTTTCGCGGTCTAGCGGAAATGGCGCGCGTCGTTCGCCCCGGTGGGCAGGTTGTCGTGCTCGAGTTCACAACTCCACCCGGTTTGATTTTGGGCGGCTTGTACCGAGCTTACTTCAAATACATGCTGCCTCTGATTGGCCGATTCTTTTCGGGAGACGACGGAGCGTACACCTACCTCCAAGAAACGGTCATGGCGTGGCCGAGTCCCGATCAATTTCGAGCCGAGATGGCGGGCGTCGGTTTGGTGGACTGTCGGTATCGATTGCTGACTCGTGGAATCGCTTGTTTGCATATCGGAACCGTGCCTATTCTCGACGAACCGTCTACTGGTGAACCTTCGTGAGCGTGGAGTCAGAAGAGTTCGAAGAGTACGAAGAGTACGAATACGAAGAGGAATACGAGGAGGAGTACGAAGAGCTTGAGGCAGAGGCTGGTGACGTGCGCCCGATGGCGCCGACCAGCAGTTTGAGCCTGGCCTATATCGCGACTTTGCCCCTGTTTCTGGCCTACGAATTCGCTCGCGGATTTGTCGGTCGTGACCTTCGCAACACATCCGAGTTGTTCATGGGGCGTGTGCTCTCGTTCCTTGGGCAATACGAGGACTTGGCTCGCTTTTCCGTTCTCGGCATTCTCGCGATCGCGGCAGTCGTTCAAATCAGACGGCACGAATGGAGGATGGGGCACTCGGTATTGCGCACGTGGGTGGAGGGGTTGGCTGGCGCGGTTTTATTGGGCCCGATGATTCTGCTCGGAACCTCTTTGCTCGGCGATTCCGTTCGAGAGATCGCGCTGAGCTCTGGACCCCCTGAAGATCTTCCTGACCTAGCTCGTACCGCCTTGATCTTTGGAGCGTCGGCTTGGGAGGAACTCCTGTTCCGCGTCGTTTTCTACAGCGCGTTCTACCTGATCGTATTCCGATCGATTCGTTGGATTGGCGCCGGAGAGACGCTTTCGAAATTCTGCGGTGAGTTCGTCGCTTGGGCGGGCTCCGCACTCGTTTTCGCTGCGATCCATCTCGAGTCCGTGGTGAGCTTTTTGGGGACTGGCGGCGAACCCTTCAATTCGGGTCTCTTCGCTTGGAGGACGCTCGCAGGGCTCTATTTAGCGGCGCTCTATCGTTGGCGTGGCGCGGGCGCGGCAGCCTGGGCTCACGCGCTTTTCAACGTGTCCCTGCTATTGGGTGCCGGGCCGGGCGTGTTCGTCTAAACTGCCCGCTCCTATGGCTAGATTTTTTGTCGGAATAACTGGGGCGAGCGGGCATGTCTACGCCGAAGCGCTCATTCGTTCGTTGGTGGCTTCGGGCATGCAAGTTGACTTGTGCGTGACCTCGGCGGGCGCGAAGGTTTTGCGACACGAGTTGGGTATCGTCGCGGAGGCGGACTGCAGTTTATCCAGCACAACGCTTCTTCATTGGCTCGGAGAAGACGTGGCTCAGGCGATCCGCGTATTTGCACCCGAAGCCGTCGAAGCACCCGCGGCTTCGGGAACTTCGCTCACCGGCGGCGTGATCTTGTGTCCTTGTTCAATGGGGACGATGGCGCGGGTTGCAGCAGGCTTTAGTTCGAATTTGGTCGAGCGAGCAGCTGACGTTGCGCTCAAAGAAGGTCGACGATTGTTGATCGTTCCACGCGAAGCGCCTTACTCCGAAATTCATTTGGAAAACATGCTGCGACTCGCGCGCATGGGAGCCGTCATTTTGCCCGCTAGTCCGGGTTTCTATCACGGCCCGCAGAACATCGCCGACTTGGTGGACCATCTGGTCGGCAAGATGCTGGATCGCATGGAGGTCGAACACTCCCTCGGCAAACGTTGGGCAGGGCTTGCGCCAGTCGCAGCGGACGAGGGCGTCGTTAAAGGTGTCGATTCATGAGTGCGTTAGCGAAAGGCGCCATCGGAAGTTGGTTGAACATGGTGAAGTTCAGCCACTCGATCTTCGCGTTGCCTTTCGCACTCAGCTCAGCTTGGCTTGCGAGTGGTGGCTTGCCTGAACCGCGCGTGTTGGTTTTGATTGTGCTCTGCACGGTGGCGGCGCGAACCGCAGCGATGGCGTTCAATCGATTGGTAGATCGCCGCATCGATGGACTCAATCCGCGCACACAGAATCGCGAGTTGGTTTCAGGCGAAGTCTCCACCTCGAAAGCGACGCTCGGCGTGTTGATTTCATCGGCGATTTTCATCGCTGGTGCCTTCGCCCTTAATCCACTTTCGGGTTGGTTGTCGATTCCAGTACTCATCGTTTTATTGGGCTACAGCTTCACCAAGCGCGTGACTTGGCTGGCGCATCTCGTGTTGGGGCTCGCACTCGGTTTGGCTCCACTCGGCGCTTGGTTGGCTGTGACGGGCACTTTGGAAAGCGACATCGCTTCACCATTACTCTTGGCACTGGCCGTGATGACCTGGGTCGCCGGCTTCGACTTGATCTATTCCTGTCAGGATGCGGAGTTCGATCGAAAGCAATCACTGCATTCGATCCCCGCGCGTTTTGGAATTGCGCGCGCACTGCGTTGGTCGGTCTGGTTGCACGTGGTCACCGCGGCTGCTTTGATCGTCTTTGGTTCTGTAGCGAGTTTGGGCGGTCTCTATTGGGGCGCTCTGGTTCTCGTTTTGGCCTTGCTCATTTGGCAGCACAAACTGGTGAGCGCCGATGACCTATCGCGAGTCGACATGGCCTTCTTCACTTTGAACGGTTGGGTTGGCGTTCTGCTCTTCATCGGCTTGGCAGCCGATTTGGCTTTTTGGAACGGGGTAAGTTGATGGCTGCGAAGAAGAAACGCGAGGCGGATCCGCCGCGTCAGATCGCCGACCTCGAAGGAGCTTTGCGCGACTCCGAGCCCGGACGTTTGTACGTGCTACGCGGGGAGGAACGCTACTTTCGAGAAGCGGCGATCGATTTGATTCGCGCCCGCTCGGAAGCCATGGGCTGGGAAGTTTCCCTGCACACCGGCCTTAAGACTCATCCCGATTACAACCTGTCGTTGTTGCTCGGTGACTTGTCGGGCGGATCGCTCTTTTCATCAGCGCGCCTCGTCGTCGTGAGGGATTGTGCGCCGCTTTTGAAAAAAGAAGGCAGTAAGGACAGCGCCTTCGTTCGGGCAGCCAAGGCTTTCTTGGCGAGCGCCGATGCGAGCGGTTGCTTGGTGATCGGCGCCGATACCATTCGAGCAGACAACGCTCTCGCGAAGGCTGCGCCAGGCGCGGGTGGAGCCATGCTCTCCTGCCGCAAGTTGTGGGACTCGGCACCGCAGTGGAATCCCGATCCGCGTCAAGCAGAACTCGTGCTGTGGCTTGTACGTCGGTCGAGGGAATTGAAACAACCGCTCACGCCGGACCAAGCAATGTTTGTGGCTGCGGCGACGGGCAATGATTTGTTCGCACTCGAAGCGCAACTAGAAAAGATCGCCGTCTCGGGCGGCAAAGCCCTGCAGGAGATCGTCGGCTGGAGCGCGAGCGTCTCGCCGTTCCAAGTGGCCGACGATTTGGTCAGCGGCAATACTGCGCGCGCCGTCAGTGGCGTGGAAGCCTTGTACCGCGGTGGCTTTCGAGAAAAGGACGGCAAGCGACTGGTGGACTTCACCGGACTCTCGTCCATTCTGTTGGGAACCATCCTCGGACAGATTCGACAGGCCGTTGCGGGTTCACGCGCGGCGCGTGTCGGTGCCGACCCCGTTGAAGGAGCGGCGCGGGGAGGTTGGAATATGGCGCCCAACCGACGCGCAGATTTCGCGGCTCGCGTCCGATCCCGCTCTCCCGAAATGTGGGCGCAAATGCTTGAGGACGTCACGCGACTCGAGTATTCCGTTCGAACGGGAACCGCTCTCGACGCCAATGACTTTTGTTCCCTGGCCTTGCGGTGGCAACTCGCCAAAAGCTCGAAGGCACCCACACACGCCGGTCGTTCCTGATCGCTCGCACCAAGATCCTATTCCAATGACTGTCGATAGAAACGCTCCTCGAATCGCGGAACTGCCCGAACTCGTTCGCAATCAGATTGCTGCTGGCGAAGTCATCGAGCGGCCTGCCTCGGCGGTGAAAGAACTCATCGAGAACTCCCTCGATGCGGGCGCTGAACATATCCGTATCGATCTCGAAGCGGGTGGTACGAAACTCATTCGCGTAACGGACGACGGGGGAGGCATGGGGCCGCGCGACCTCGAACTTAGCTTTCTCTCCCACGCAACCAGCAAGTTGCGCGATGCTGCTGACCTAGAACACATCGCTAGTCTCGGCTTTCGCGGAGAAGCGCTGGCTTCGATTGGATCGATTGCGCGTTGCCGCATTTTCTCGCGCCGACCCGGTGAGGAAATCGGTTGGCAAATCGAAAACGAAGGCGGACGCATAACTGAACCGCGCGAAGCGGGTGGCGCACAGGGCACGGTCATCGAGATTCGAGACTTGTTCTTCAATACGCCGGCGCGACGTCGCTTTCTCAAAACCGACAGCACGGAGTTGACGCGCTCGCAGGAATGGATTCAGCGCATGGCCTTGGCCAATCCTGGCGTGGGCTTTGTCGCGACTCACAATCAAAAGCGCTTGTACGACATCGAAGCGGGTATGGATTTGCGTGCGCGCGTACGTCGAACCTTCAGCGCCGAGCTCGCGGACTCCTTGATTCCCGTTCACGCGGAAGAGGGCGACACGGTTCTGTCGGGTTTGCTAGCTCCGCCTTCATTTGCACAGCGCACAACCGCCAAGCAGATGTGGTTCCTCAACGGGCGCTTTCTCCGTGATCGCGTTTTGATTCGCTGTTTGGCCGACGCATTTCACGGCTTGATTGACGGCGGCAGACATCCAATCGCTTTCTTGAACTTGTCCATGAATCCCTCGCAGGTGGACGTCAACGTTCACCCGACCAAGTCGGAAGTTCGCTTCCGCGATAGCCGGCGCGTGTTTGGATTCCTGCGCAAAGCCCTGCGCGAGGCAGCTCTGACTACGGACGCCTCTTCTCCCGGCGATCATATGTTGGGCGCGCTTGAAAAGCGTGGCGATTGGCAACCCGCTGATCCGATGCTGAATCAAAGGGAGCTTCCCGATCCCATTGCCGGCGGCTCGGAGCCCGAGCAAGAAGGGTTAGTCGTGCGCGAGTTACCGGGTTCGCCCGAAGCGAGTCTCAGCGTTCCGCATAGTTCAGGCGCGCCAGCGCCCATTCAAGATTTGCCAAGCGCTGCAGAATCCGCGTGGGCGCTGCGCGACGAGCGGAAGGGTCCATTTCTCGTGATCGACCAAACGTACATCCTACGCGCGCTTCCCGATGGTTTCGAAATCGTCGATCAACACGCCTTGCACGAACGTCTGACCTTTGAGGGATTGAAAAAGGATCTGGAAGCGGGGCAGTTGGAGTTGCAGCGCTTCTTGGTGCCCGAATTGATCGAGCTCGATCGTGCGGACGTGACGCTCGTTGAGAAGCATGCCAGTTTGCTTCAGTCGGTCGGAATCGATGTTTCGGTCTTCGGTGAAACGACGGTCGCGGTTCAGGGCTTGCCCGCCCGCTTTCGCAATCCCAAGGCGGAGGATGTTTTGAGCGGGGCGCTTCACTCGCTTCGAACGCGTGGCGGTCAGCTCAGTAAGGTGGATCTTCTCGAAGACGTTCTGCACAGCGCCGCCTGTCGCTCTTCGGTGATGGCCGGCGATGAACTCGATACGAGCGAAATCGAAGCTCTGCTCAATCGCGCAGCAGCTATGGGCAATGATCAAACCTGTCCGCACGGCCGGCCGACACGCGTGCGCTTTACGAATTCCGATCTAGAGCGAGCCTTCCACCGCAAGTAACCGCGGACGCGATTACTGCTTCGGCCACGAAAAGTGCTTGGACTTGAACTTGGCGCGAACGGTGCCGCCTTCGATGTAGAGTTCTTGGGCCGGCTTGTCGGCGATGACGAACGGTTTCTTCGAGCCGGGTTCACTTGGAATCAACGGATAGACCATCGTCTCATACGGCACCCGCAAATCGTCGAGTGCTCTGGCGTCGGAGAGGCTCAATAGAAGGGGCGTTTGTTCTCCACGTCGATCCGCGATCAAAGCCATGACGGGCAAATCTCGTGCGCTGTCGATCGCAACGAACACCAAGTGCTTTTCGGGGAAGTCACCTGCCCAACCGCCTTCGGACGGGAGTTGCAAATCAGCGCTTTCAAACCGAACCCAAGTGATGCGCTTGCGATCTTTAGAACGGTTGAGCGTGTGCCGCTTCGGAAAGCTAAAGGGTAAGTCCTTCACAATCGTCAGGTTCTCGAGCGTCAGCGATTTGGGGTTCGTCAACGCCGCGAAGTTCTGAATGATGACGAGATACTGATCGATCTGACGGCGGTCCTCTGCGTAATCGCGACCCGCCAAACGAATGAGCTCTTTGCCTTCGCGCAGCCAATCACCATCGGGACCACGCACTTGTTCTTTTCCGTCGAGCTCCAAACGAATGGAGTTGGGCGAAGACCATTGCACGCGCGGATGAATTTCGAGGGAGCCTTCGCCGCGCGTGATCAGATTGAAGCTGAGGTCGAGAGCCGTAACGGCTTTCGCTTCTTGGCTCTTTCGCAGCAGCGTCGCCTTGCACGTCCGTTGCCAGAGTTCTTCGGCGGCTAGGTCAATTGGCACATCGACAGCAGCGGGCTCTTGCGCCTGTAGGCCTCCAGATGAAAAGAGGCCCAGGCACAGAATTGATACGTGAAGCGCCGCGCGACGCAGGGAATCGGAAAAGCTCATGAGGACGAGGTTACGGCCAAACTGGGGTGGACGCGAGTGGGTGGAACGAACGGGTTGGGTTTGGACGAGAGATGCGGCTCTCTACTGGGATTGCTGTGCGAGGCACGCCAATATTGTTTCGTGAATAGTACGAACCCCGAAGAAATGCTCCCCAAGCCTCAGGAGTCGGCGCCGTTTTACGGCATCGTCGGTCCTACGGCTGTGGGCAAAACGGAGCTGTCCTTGCTGCTGGCCGAGCGGGGCGACGCGGAGATCATTTCCGTCGATTCGATGCTGGTTTATCGGGGCATGGATATCGGCACCGCTAAACCTTCGATGCTTGAACGAGAGCGTGTCACTCACCATGTCATCGATTGTGCGGATCCGCCGGAACGTTATGACGCGCGCCGTTATTTAGAAGACGTCGAGCGCGCGCAGGCAGGAATCGAAACGCGGGGCAAACGTCCACTCTACTGCGGCGGAACCGGCTTCTACTTGAAGGCGTTGACGCACGGACTGTTCGAGGGCCCGGCTGCAAATCTCGAACTGCGCGAGCAACTCGTGAAGCGCGCCGAGGAATCGGGAAGTGAGCAATTGCACGCGGATTTGCTAGTCGTTGATGAGCGCGCAGCGAAGCGCATTCATCCGAACGACGAACGGCGGATCATTCGCGCGCTCGAAGTTTGGGAGCAAACCGGGCGTACGCTTTCTGATTGGCAGCGCGAGTGGCGCGATGAATCGGAACTAAGAAGCGCGGGAGTTGAACGGCGATTGCTCGGTTTACAACTGGAGACCGATGAACTCGATCGGCGCATCGTTGAGCGCACAGGTCAGATGCTCGACGCCGGCTGGGTCGAAGAGGCGCGCGCGATTCGTGACGGCGTGGGGTATGGCCCAACTTCTTTTTCGGCTCTCGGCTATCAAGAAGTCCTGGCTTTCGCGGACGGCGAGCTAACTCGCGACGAGCTTGAATCCTTGATTGCGCTTCGAACCAGGCAGTTTGCTCGCAAGCAGCGTACGTGGTATCGCAGCTATCCCGACATCCATTGGATCCCTGCGCCGATTGCAGGTGGTTCTGAGCTAGAAAACGCCGTCGAGACAGCTCGGAAATTGTTCGACTGGTAGGGCGGCATTCCGAATTAAATGAAAGCGGGTCAGCATCGGTGCTGACCCGCTTTCATTTAGTTGATTCGCTTCGTCTCAGCTCAGCGGTTCTTAACCTTGAACTCGGAGACGGGAGCGGGACCACGCTCGAGGGCGGTCTCACCCGTGAAGGTTTCTTTGATGCCGGCCCACATTTCAGACGGGCCACCATCTTCAAGCATCACGGGAATGATTTCGAAGGGGAAGAGGATGAAGCCTCCGCCTGCTCCCAGCAGCGCCGAACCAAAGGCCACGCTGGAGAGGTGGAAGAAGTTGACAGGGTTCGGCAACGGGCTGAAACGTTGGCGATTGGGAAGCCAAACGTTCTTGCGCTGGAAGGGGTTCTCCGGATTGTCGTTCAACAGGTGACGACGCAGCGTCATGTTGATCGAGTTGCGTTGCTCCATCGCATGCTCGTAGTACGGAATGCCTTTATTCGTGTCGTAGGACAAGAAGTGGTAGGCCATGCGCGGAGCGAGGCCGGTCATGTTCCAGTGGTTATAACTGGGATCCGTCGTGTGGCAGGACGCGAAAAACACAAGCGACACAGCTGCGGCGAGGAAGCGGAGGGGGCGCTTCGAGGGCTTGGCTGTTTTGGTGGGAACCATCTGATCGATCATGGGGAGGGAGGACTCTAATGAAGTGTTTTTTTGGGTCGCTGAATGATTCACAGTTGCTCGAATGACTGCAGAGCACATAGCGAGCTGGCTAGCGAATGTAGCTCAACGAGTTGTAGTCACCACAAACCGGTAGGGAACGGGGAAAAGTCGATTCTGTGAGTCCCGGTGCGGGAGCCCGAATCCGTGACGATTCGCAAGTGCCTTTCAGGCCGAGGATTGCGCCACAGTCTAGTTCCGGGTACCTAGGGGGTCAACGCGCGCTCGGGGGCTTGCTGGCTTCCAAGACAGGATTTCTGAATGAAATCGAGCGCGCTTCGGCAAATTCGGAACGAGATCAAGGGGTACTGAGGCCACCTAGCCCTAGGGAACGCAATGAGTGACGGCAAGGAACAAAAACGCAGCTTTAGGGCTCCACGAGGCCTGAGGGACGTTTTACCAGAGGAAATCGGGGTTTGGAACCGGCTCGAGCAGGTCGCTCGGGACTTGGCGGGCAGGCGTGGATTCCGCGAAATCAGAACGCCTCTGCTCGAGGAAACCGAGCTCTTCAAGCGCTCCGTGGGAGAGGTGACGGACATTGTCGAAAAAGAGATGTTCACCATGGAGAGAGGCGAGCATTCGTTCACCCTGCGCCCCGAAGGCACGGCGGGGATCGCCCGCGCCTACCTCCAGGCGGGCTACGCAAAGCGCGCGCCGGTTCAGAAGCTCTTCCTGATGGGGCCGATGTTCCGCTACGAGCGTCCGCAGAAAGGGCGCGAACGTCAGTTCACTCAGTTCGACGTAGAGTTGCTCGGCAGCCTCGATCCGCGCGCGGATGCGGAAGTCATGCACTTGGCCGCCAGCTTTTTCGAAGAGCTAGGTCTCGAAGGACTCGAGTTGCGCATGAACTCGATGGGTGACGGCGACGATCGCGATCGGTATCGCGACGCGGTGCGTGAATTCCTCGCCCCCAAGATGGAAGCACACTGCGAGCTGTGCCAATCGCGATTCACGCGCAATGTTTTGCGCGTGCTCGACTGCAAAGTTCCGGCTTGCCAAGAGCTACAGGTTGGAGCACCGGTGATCTTGGAATTTCTATCCGAGGAGAATCGCGAGCACTTTGATCAAGTTCAAAGCCACTTACGCGCCATCGGTCGAACCGTCGTCGTTGATCCGAGCATCGTGCGCGGACTCGACTACTACACGCGAACCGTTTTCGAAGTTCACTATCCGGCATTAGGTGCACGCAGCGCGCTGTGCGGCGGCGGTCGTTACGACCATTTGCTTAGTGACCTCGGTGGTCCGGACTTACCCGCTGTCGGTTTCGCGATCGGATTCACGGGCACTCTCATCGTGTTGGAAGAACTCGGCTTGAAGGCGGGGCTTGTCGAAGCCGTGCCCGAAGTCTTCGTAGCCTCGGCGGACGATGTCGGTCGCGGTGAAGTCTTCAAAGTTGCCGAAGAGTTACGTGCCGCTGGCATTGGTGCCGTGTTCGACATGGAATCGCGAAGCATGAAAGCTCAAATGAAAATCGCGGGCAAAGCCGGACATCGCTTGGCTGTCATCGTTGGTAGCGATGAGGTCGAACGCGGTGTGGTGATGCTCAAGCAACTCGAAGCTCGCGAACAAGGCGAAGTTGAACGCACGAACTTGGTTGCTTCGGTTCAACAAGCGTTGCGCGCGGAATCTGAGTAAACCGAAGTGAACTCAATTGGCGAGTTGGAGTCCTAAATGAGTGCCGAGCAGGTCGAACATGACTTTCTCGCCGCGCAGCGATTGGGCTTATTTGGAGGCACTTTCGATCCCGTTCATTGCGGTCACTTGCACGTCGCTCGAACTGCGTTCGATGCTTTCGACCTCGATGCCATCGTGTTCGTTCCGGCTGCGCGTTCGCCTCACAAACTGGACGCCAAGATGGCTTCGGCTGAAGATCGCATGGCCATGCTTGCGCTCGCTTTAGAAGGCGAACCTTGGTTCGCGCTTTCCGATATGGAGCTACGCCGCGGCGCGCCCTCCTTTACGATCGATACCGTGCTCGCGTTAACCGAGCAGCGCAGCGCTTTGAAAGATTCGGAACTCTTCTTGGTGCTCGGTAGTGACAACTTGACTGGGCTCGACACCTGGCGCGATATCGATCAGATCTTTCAACTCGCACAACC
>JBLINP010000106.1:0-13282 GCA_047639415.1 Planctomycetota bacterium
AGGACGCCAGTATCTGCAAAGTGCCAGCAGGAACCAATAGACCGGCAGTGCCGGTCGTTCGTGGTGTTTGGTCCGCGTGTTCATGAATAATTCGGGCTAGAGATGGCGGACACGGGCTACGACGACCAGAACGCAGTTCTTGCCAACCGAGCGACGGGTTATGACGTTCTGCTGGGCAAGCAACGGCTCTCGCGGTGGATGAGCATGAGCACGCCCTATGCGGCCGGCGCGCTGTATTCAACCGCGCGAGATCTTTGGAAGTGGGATCAGGTTCTTCGCTCGCACAGTCTCCTTTCGAAAGAGATGGAAGAGCGCATGTTCACTGCGGAGTTGGAAAATTACGGCTACGGTTGGTTCGTTGGAGGTTCCGGCGACGCTCTCGTGACTTGGCACACCGGGAACATGCCCGGAGTTTCGACGTCGATCACTCGAGTCCCTTTCCGCGAGCGATGCATCATTCTCTTGAGCAACCAAAGCGGTGCGGCAGTCGACGAAGCTGTCCGCGGTATCCTTGCCATTCTGGATGGTAGGCCTTTGCGAGAACCGGCCCTACGCCCCGCGCTGATCCTGGCCCGCAACATTCTCAGGCGTGGCATCGAAACGGGCTTGGCACAACTGGCTGACACTTTGTCATCGCTAGGAGATGGCGAATTAGAGCGCGAGTTCAACAACCTGGGCTACGGTTTACTTAGCCATCGCAGAGTCGAAGAAGCGCTGCTTCTCCTTGAATTCAACACACGCGCCTTCCCTGAATCCGGCAACACCTGGGACAGTCTCGGCGAAGCTCACCTCCAAGCTGGGAACCGCGAACTCGCCATCGGCCATTATCGCAAGGCGCTTGAAGTCGATCCAACGAACACGACATCTGCGTCGATCCTAGACGAACTTTTGAAGGAGTAAGCGCAAAGCGGCGAGACGCGAAAACGCCTGGTGGATGAAATCCAGAGCGACTCGCGACTTTCTTTGTGAAGCGCACTCATGGTTCTCAAAAATCGAACTCCCGTTCATCACAACGCCTCCCGCGTACCGGTCCAACGAGCAGCACTCACCCAACACCACATGTACATTTTAAAACTACTCTGCGTTCTGATCCTGATCGCAAATTGTTTCGGACAAGCGCCGCTCGCGGCTCAAGCAAGCAAGGACGCTTCTTCGAGTTCAACACAGCAGGAGATTGAGGTCCGCAAGGGGATTGCCGAACGCACTGCGGCTAGTAGATCCAGAAACACGATCCGCAAAGGCTTTATGGATAGCGAAGGTGACCTCTGGTTCTCAACCAACCACGGTGTGCTTCGCTACGACGGAAAGTCCTTCACCAACCTCTCCGCTAAGGATGGTTTGAGCGACGACCAAATCACGTCGATCATGCAAGATCGTTCCGGCGATATGTGGTTCGGAACGCCGGACGGTCTGTGCCGCTTTGATGGAGAGAGTTTTACTCACGTGCCGATTCCCTACACAGAAAAATCAAGCAGTTGGCTCGATCGGGTTTACCCCATCGCCAATCCCAACCAGGTGACGAGCATGTTGCAGGATCAGAGCGGTATCTTCTGGATTGGAACGAACGGTGGCGGTGCTTATCGCTATGACGGAACGATTTTCACCAGTTATCTTGCCGACCACGGCCGGCTGCAGACCGATGGCCTCCATCACAATGTAATCCCCAGTGTTGCCGAAGACAGCAATGGCAATATTTGGTTTACCTCTCTTACTCATGGTGGAGTCAGTCGTTTCGACGGATCCACGATGCGCCACTTTACGGCGGAAGATGGCCTCAGCGACGACATGATGATCTCGGCCTACGTCGACAAATCAGGCAAGGTCTGGTTCGGCAGCCTCGGGAACCGAATGGGGGGGCTCGATCGCTTTGACGGCAAGAGCTTCACCAACTTTCACTTGGGCGACGGCCTCAGCTCTGCCAACATTATTGCGATCTTCGAAGACAGCAAGGGCACTATCTGGGTTGGAAGTCAAAGGGGCAGCCTATGCACGTTTGATGGAAAGCGCTTCACGCCATTCGTCGCAGGCCAAGGCCAAACCTTCGAGTTCATCAACTTCATCCTCGAAGACGCACAGTCAAACATCTGGTTTGGCGGCGACGGTGGTCAACTGTTTCGCTACAGCGGAGAGACGCTGACCGATTACTCCATCGAGAGCAAGTAGATCGTCAATCACTGACAACCTGCCCCTGTCACGATCTAATCGTGCCCGAGCGTGAACTTGTCCCTCACGGGTCGAGCGATTCCTGCACGATTCGTGCAGGAATCGCGTGCGACATTCAGCGTTTATGGACTGTGGAAGCGCCCGAATCCGTATCCGTGTTCTGCATCCACTGAATTTGATTGCCCAGCCAAGAACATCCTGTTGCCATGAGCAGAATCTTCCCGCCAACGATGCGATGCGATCGCACCTAAAATCAGAATTTCCATGACTCACGGATTATTCGCCTGCGCCGCTTTCGCTCTACTGGCTATCAATGCACAGCCGCAACCAGCGACCGTTGAAGCCGTTCAACTCGCTTGGAATTTGGAAGCTGGTGCCAGTTACCACATTGAGATGGAAGTCTCGGCGGAGACGGAGACCACTTCCAATGGCGAGGTTAAAGCAGAGTCACAAGTGCTCGAGTCGCAGTATCGTTTGTTCGTCGAAGAAGTGACGGAAGAGGGCAACATGTTGCTCACGATTACGATGGATAAGTATCGAATGACTCAGGAATCCGCGATGCTCGAGGTTGAGCTCGAAGCGATGCGCGACGAAGACGGTGAAGTCATAGTCAGCAGCACCATTGAGTCATCAATACCCGAGCTGATGACCTCGGAGATGGAGGAACTCTTCAATACGATTGGACGGAACAATCTCGAGATGGTGTTCACGTTCCTGTTGACGCCTACCGGGCATGTTCTAGAGAGCAGCCTTCAGGGTGATCCGATGGGGAACTTGCCCACCCCCACAGAAATTACTCAGATGGTCGCGCTAACGGCTTCAAGCATGATCGACGTTGAAAATCTACCGGCCGCTTTGGCCTGCGGTATCTTTATTCAGCTGCCTACTGATGAACTCGAAGAAGGCGGCGAGTGGGAGTCCAGCGTGGAATTTATCGTCGTGGGCATGGAGATGGATGGCACAGGGGCCTGCACGATTGAGGGTATTGAGCAAGACGAGTCCACACAGTCAGCAGATATCAATATCCAAATGGACTATTCGGTGGGCGTCGACAACTTGATCGAAATTACCATCGATATGATGGAGAACATGTTTGAGAGCATGGGAGTCGAGATGGCAGTTGAAGTAGATATGTCCGGCGAAGATATAAGCGTCGAGATGGAGGCGAAGTTCGATGTCACTGACGGAGTGTTGCAGTCCATGAAATTCACGGACATGGTGACCGTCGTTGAAGGCACCATTACTGTCGGTGAGAATGACATAGATCTGCTGGTCGAGTCTTCGAGCAGTAGTCACGCCGATTGGTCACGAATCGAAGACGACGGGGAATAGTCGCTTCCGGACCGTCAGTCGCTGAACAGCGCAACGCGCTCGCGATCTCGCAGCCGTGAGGTTCACTCAAACGGGTTGCGAAACGAATCGGCGATCTCGCCGCCACATTCGGCGTGAAAGCCCCCGCCGTGAAAGCTAGATGTGGCCCAGTAAATACCGCATGAGAACCCAAGCGCGGTGTCGCTCGAGCGAGCGCCAACGACTAGCTCGTCCTGGATCAGAAATGTTACGTGATTGCGTCCGACCGGAACGCCAAGTGGCAATGGGATGATCACGACGAGGAGGTATGCACCTGCCCAGCGCAATCCCGCGTTGTAGTTCCAGAGCTCGATACCTTCGGGAGATTCAGATCGGGAATCTGGCTCGCCCCATTTCTCAAGTAACTGCGCGCTCGCCATTTGTTCCGGCCGATTCCAGTCTGAGATAACTTTTCGACCTTCCCAATCGACGCTCGCGTAAGGATTGGAGACTTCGCCACGGCTCGTTCCAAACGTTCCGACGGCAATTCCCATGCATCCGGGAATTGCGAATGTGATCAAAGCAATTAGGCAAACGAGCACGATCAGTCGCCGAGTTATTCGATTCGATTTTCGCGGCGCCTCGCCACTTATGTCGCTCGACACCGAAGAAGACGATGCGTCTTTCATGAAAAGATCCACTCGCTATCGGTAACGTCTTGCATTGTGTCACCCATCGAGCATCGCAAGGAACTCAGGCGTGACGCCCGCGTTCCGGCCCATTTCCGCAAAGGCCTCGCGCGTCTCGGTGGAGAGTTCAATCTCGAACTCGTAGAGGTTCTCGAACAAGTTTTCGAGCGCGGGGGCTACCGCTCCATCCTTCACCATGCTGACGGTCGTCCTGAAGAACATCTCCAGAAGGTCGTGATGCTCCGGCGGTAGTTCTAGCTCGGACAGCATACGTGTGAGATCGGCTTCGATGGACATGACGGAATATACAACGGCTTTGAGAGTCCGTATCCCCGGTATCCCGCACATGCGGCAATCCGAGTCGATCGGCCAAAATCTTTTTGTATCCCCCTGGCCATAAATGAGTGCAGAGGTGCTATTGGAATCGGACTCTCTCGCTCCCCGCCCTCCCAACACAAGGAATCTCAATGTCGAACTTATCTTCCCGATTGGTCGTACGCATTGCCTCGCTCGCACTGATTGCCGCTCCGATAATGGCCGACGTCGTTGTCGTCGGCGCCGGGAGCAGTTTCGCTTCCATTTAACCGGCCGTCGATGCTGCCGCCGAAGGCGATCTGATTCTCGTCAAGCCGGGCTCCTATTTAGGATTCGGAATCGACAATAAGTCGCTTTCAATCGTGGCCGATGAGTCCGGAATCGTCACGGTGAACGGCGGCATTACCGTCGAAAATCTCGACGCGGGAAAGCACGTTGCGCTAATCAGCCTGACGGCCGCGGGGCAATCCCCGGGCACGAAAGAGGGCTTGATCGTGCGCAATAATCTCGGCGCGGTTCGTGCGTTGACTTGCATTTTCAGCGGTTGGGACGAGTACCCCAGGGGAGCGCCCGGCGTTGCGCTCGTGAACAACACTCAAGTCGCCTTTACCGGTTGCGTTCTTCGCGGTGGGCGCGGAGTGGGTTTGAACTATTACACACCGAACTACTTTTCTGGAGCGGGCGGGCACGGCGTATCCAGCGAACAAACAGCAGTGGCAATTTATAATTGCGTTGTTGAAGGCTCGGACGCATCCCCAGGCTTTGCCGGTGGAGTCAATGGCGGCAACGGTTTGCAATTGATCAGCGGAGTGAATTTCGCGTCAGGGACATCTTTCGTCGGAGGCGAAGACTCACAATGTGTGTTCATTATCTCGCCGGGACTTGGTGGACACGGCGTTGGACTCGAATCGAACTCTGCTGCGGTGCACTTGCTGGACGCGGATTTCGTACCGGGCTTGGGCGGATCGTGCACGACCGGGACTGCTCCTTCGGGAGTGGATATCTTTGGGACGGGACAAACCGTCGATTACCAGGGAACGGCACGCGGAACAGCGGTTCCCAGTCCGATGCGCGATGGGCAAGTCATGCCGCTTACCTTTACGGGTGAACCCGGCGATTTGATCTTTCTGTTGATCTCGGACAGTCTCTTTTACTTTTTCGCGCAATCTTTGCGAGGCGTGCAACTCGCCAATACAGGCCTGGTCAAGGTGCAGGGCTTCATCGGTGCATCAGGAAGTAAAACGAAGAACATCCCGCTCAACGTTTTGGCCCCCGGAATGGCGTCGTTCGAAGCGCACCTGCAGTCAATCTTTCTCGACGCATCGTCCGAGTTCATTTGGGGAGCTTCCACGCACCTGATTGTTTCAATCCGAGTTTGTAGCAGAATCAAGTCAACGATTACGAAAGCGGGCTGAGCGTTGCGCGGAAGTGTTTTTGCTCGAGGTTTGCGTTTTCTACCCCAACAAGCTCAGGGCTTCGCGCCGAACCAAACTTGAACCGTCACGCTGTGTTCAAGATTTGCGCGCTCGACTAAAACTCCCGAACCGAGGCCGTTCGTGTCCATTTGCTTCACATGCTCGCGCCAACCTGGGAGTTTCAGCGTCAGCGCAATTAGGAACTCGGTGGCGTCTTCCGGCGTGTCCCAGACCGTCGAGATTACGAGCTGGCGGGCATCGCCTTTGCCGTAGAGTACGGTCGCGTCGCCGCCCCAACCTTCGGCGGCCTCATTGGTGTACTCGATCTTCATTAATTCCATTTGGTCGGTGAAGTCGATCTCGACCGGTTCGCCGGTTAGCAGGGCGAGTTGCAATTCACCGCTCACCGAACGATCGAGTTCCTTCCAGTCCGACGAAGGCGTGATCAGGTCGGCAACTTCGCGCGGATCATCACGTTGCTCTTGATCCCAATACTTTTCCGGGTGCAGAATTTGTTCCGTCGAGAGCGGCGGGTTTGCGAAGGCCAAATCGGTTGCATGGGACACGGTGACCTTCTCGGTTTTCACGCCCGATTTTTTATCGTCAGCTCGCTGGGCCTTGCGCATGATTTGATAGCCGCGATTGAGAAAGCTCTGACCGGTTGTGTAGGAAGCGAGCAGCGGTTTCCAAAGCGCCTCGGGAGCTTCGCCCAAGGACTCGGTTCCCATCGACCCCGCCTGCATGAGTGCTTCCATGTCGAGGTTGCCTGCATTTTGCAAGGTCCACGACGTCATGGCGGCGGTGCCGCTGCCTTCCACGACGGCTTGGTAAGCGGACAGTGCATCGCGGTTTGCCATGCGCGCTGCAAAACCGCCGTCCAAGTCGTAGAGCTGATCGTCGAGCGCGTGTGTCAATTCGTGCGAGAGGATGATCTTGGCGATATCGCCAGTGAAAGCCTCCATCAAATAAAAGGCATTGCTGACCGGATCGTAGAAGCCTCCGACTTGACCTTCGAGCAACGCAAGAGTGACTTCCATTAGGTCTTGATCAGCGGGAAACAGCGCCAACATCTTCATGATGTTTTCTTCCGCGCTGACTTGCTCCGGAGTCGTCATTTCGTCCATTCGCTTTTGCGCATAAGCAATGAAGCCCGGACCGTCGATCAGTTTGACAACGACGGCATGCTTGAAGTCATGATTCCGAATGCCTTCGACCTCCACTTGAATCACGCTCGTCACAGCTTCCAGTTCAGCTTGACTCCAAACTTCATCGCCATCCGTGCTCACGAAGGGCTGAAAGAAAAGCGGCGCAGCAAGGGCAGTAAGCGGCAAGAAGGTGTTCATCGTCGTATTCGAAAAGGGGGTGGTTCGCAGGTTGTTCAGAAGCATCAGAACTCTATGCGGCCAGGGAATCAAGTCCGCAACAAAACACCTACTTTCAGACGGAATCAAACTCCACTCCTAACCCGCGAGAGGCAGGAGTAGGGCACGAAGGTCTCTTCCCGACACTTTCTCGCTCCGATCACCACGCCATGCATTCGAGTAATGCGGCACGAGTGCTCTAGCGAACGAATCAACGGCTTTGTACTCATGCGGGCATCAAATGAAAGCATTCGTCGCCCAGCCCGTGACGCCGCCAACCATTTCTTTGAAGGGGCGCTCCAATTGCGCGATGCGGATCGCGGCACGCACCGAGCCGTTGCAATGCGGACCAGCGCAGTACACGACGAACAATGTGTCTGCGGCGAATCCCGACAGGCGCTCTTCAGTCAACGAGGACCAGGGAATGTGAAGAGCGCCCGGAAGGTGTCCTGCTTCGTAGAGTGCGCGAGAGCGGACGTCCACGAGTACAAAGCCGCGCTGATCAAGCACTTCGGTGGCATGCACATCAAAGCAGTCCGTTTCGTGAGCCAGCTTCGCTTTGTAGTGCTCCAATGCGACAGCAGGTTCTTCGGTTGGGACTTCGGTGACTAGGTTCTTTTGACGGACATTCATAAGAGACTCCTCGTTGGATCGTGCAGTTTCGGTTGACTTGAATCGAGCGCGCAGTACCCCTGCAGTTGTTGAGTTCAACGAGTGGCGGAAAAGACAATAGACGATAGGATACAGCCTTGACGCGCGATCCTCTCGATACGGTCCTTCTGGCTTACGATGGACTCTGTACCTTTGAATTCGGCATTGCGATCGAACTGTTCGGTCTCGAACGACCCGAACTCGATCAGTGGTACCGACTGCGCGTGGCGCGCGTCGATGACGGGCCGCTGCGAGCGACTGGCGGCATTACAGTTGAAGCCCCTTACTCTCTGCGCATCCTTGATTCGGCCGGAACCATCATCGTGCCTGGCTGGCGTAGTGTCGTCGCACCCGTTCCCGAGAAGCTAGTACGGAAACTGCAACGAGCTCACGACGAAGGTGCGCGGATTTTGTCGGTCTGTTCCGGCGCTTTCGTTTTGGCGGAGACCGGTTTGCTCGACGGCAAGCGCGCCGCAACGCACTGGAAGTATGCGGAAGAACTTGAGCGTCGCTTCCCGGCCATTGAGGTCGATCCGGATGTTCTATACGTCGATGAAGGCTCGCTTCTGACTTCGGCAGGCAGTGCGGCGGGCATTGATCTGGGGCTGCACCTGATAACGCGCGACTTTGGCGCCGGTGTGGCCAATGTCGTTGCGCGTCGTTTGGTGGTGCCGCCACATCGGGAAGGTGGCCAGCAACAATTCATTGATGCACCCATCGCACCGGACCTCGAAGAAGTTGCTCTAGCGCGCGTTCAAGATCTTGTACGAGCTCGCCTCGCCAAAGATCACACGGTGGAGAGCATGGCGCGCCTCGCCAAGATGTCCGAACGTACTTTCGCACGGCGCTTCAAGTCAAAGACGGGGATCACGCCACATCGTTGGCTGCAAAACGAGCGTGTCCGCAGGGTGCAGGAACTTTTGGAAACTACCACCTTGCCGCTCGAATCCATTGCGACCCGCGTCGGATTCGCAGACGCACAAATCCTGCGTCTACATTTCAAGCGCACAGTGGGAGCGCCTCCTATGGCGTACCGTAAGAGCTTCAGGGCTAAGTAGCGCCCGGCACCTTCGACGGCAAGCTCGCAAAATAAAACCAGATAGTTCGAACCTCGCGCGTTCGCGTGCGACATGGAAGTGAAGGCCGAACCTGGCCGCGCCATGGACGAAGCTCAACACAACAAGAGACCGCCGGAATCGAATCAACGAGCCGTGTTGAGCGAGCTTCTCGTGCTTCAGGCCCAGCAGGGCATCGGCGAGGCTTTCGGCAAGCTGGCCAAGCTCTGGCAGGAACCGTTATGGCGTCATGCGCGTCGATTGACGGGAACGGACGATGCCGCTTGGGATGTGAGTCAGGAAAGTTGGATCAGCATCGGCAAGGGGCTCGGCGGCCTGCGGGACGCCAATCTTTTTCGGGCTTGGGCCTACACGATCGTAACTCGTGCCGCGGCGACTCTTCTGCGTCGCAAATCGTTCTCGATCAACCAAGAGTTCGCGGACTTAGAACAACATCCCCAGCCCTGCGACGAAAACGATTCACGCGAACAAGTCATCGGGGAGTTGCGAGTGGCTTTGAAAAAGCTCAAGCGCGAGGACTGTGCCTTGGTCTCGTTGCATTACTTAGAAAACTTTGAACTTTGGGAGCTCGCGCGCATCTATGGCATTCCCGAAGGCACGGTCAAATCTCGACTGCATCGCATTCGGCACGAACTTAAAAACCTAATGGAGAAAAAGAGTGATGAGTGATTTTCAAGACATACTCAGAGAAGCCCTGATGGGCGAAGAGACCTACGACGAAAACCAGGGCCAAGCCGAACTCAGGGCTTCCATTCAGAAGTTCGACAGCCAAGAACGCATCATGCGCACCCTGCTTTGGTCTTCAGTAGTGCTGATGACGGTGCTCTGTTTTTGGTCCGCCTGGAGTTTTATTGAAAGCCCGGAAGATGTGTCGACCAAGTATTTGATCATGCTGGCCACCTTGTTTCTGTTCTCGGTTCAGAGCATCGGTTGGTCAAAGATGTTCATCTATAGCAACCAAAAGAGCGTGAGCACTTTGAAGGAACTCAAGCGCGTGCAACTGCTGCTAATGGAACGCCGCTGAAATACCTAGGCGGCGAATGTTCAATTCACCGAACGTTTTGAAAGCAAGTAGCAAAACTCGACTGATTCAAGGCAGCGGAGGAACGAAGGAACCTTGAATCAGGTCATTGATCTGTATATCTAACTCCCCTTCTTTCGGATCCACAACTAGCGAGTCGCAACGGTCTCACTCGCTTGGTTTGATGAGATCCTCACAGCGGACAAGACTTTGATTATCGCCGAAGCAACTCCCGTGGCTGACGCCGGGTTCTGGCCTGTGATCAATCTGCCATCAACGACGACATGCTCTTCGAACTTGCTCGCATGGGTGTGATAAGCGCCTTGCTCGATCAAAGCAGCGTCGAGCATGAACGGGACGTCTTTTTCGGAGTAGCCTTGCTCTTCGGCTTCAGTGAAGGCGGCGACATGCTTGCCATTGAGGAAGTTTGTACCGTCCGACATCGTAACGTTCATCAATGCGACCGGTCCGTGGCAGACTGCGCCGACTACACCACCGCTTTCGTAAACGTCGACGATTGCCTGCTTTACTTTGGGTTCGTGGAGCATGTCGGCCATCGGGCCCAGACCACCAGGAAAGAAAATTGCGTCGTAGTTGCTTAGGTCGACGTTTTCGAGCGACATGCTCCGGTTCAGACGTTCGAAGCCCGCGCCGTTTCTGAAGGCGACGCTCGCGCTATCGTTCGAGTCAAAACCGTCTTCGGGCGGTTTGCCGCCGGTTAGACTAGCGAAGTCAACACGATGTCCATCTGCGGCGAAGGTGAGAAAGGGGTGAGCGACTTCGGAAAATTCATAGCCGGTCGGCCGATTGTTGGGACCGATGTGATCGGCGCTAGTGACGATGAAGAGAACGCGTTTGGATGAAGAATTCATTGGAAAACGTGTGGTTCTATGTGGAAACGATTGGATAGCAGTGAAGGTGAATTGATCAAGAGAAGAGCAGCAAAACGCGCGTGTGGATTGACTTTCGTAAACTCATGCGTGCAAGGAGGGAACACCCGTTGCTTCGTGAAGCACGTCGATCAACTCTTGCGGCATCGACATGAGCGGGAAGTGACCCGACTTGAGAGTGAAGACTCGGTCAACCTTCCAACTCTTCATCATCTCGTCTTGCAAAGCAGGCGAGAGGACCTTGTCGATGGAAGCTCGGACGTAGGTCTTCGGGATGGAGCCGAAGGCTTCGGTCGTCAACTTGGCCTCGAACATGAACGGTTCGGTGGCTTGCTTCATCGCGAAGTGCGGGACGAAGGCCGCGAGGCGTTCCGGTTCGAGTACGTCGTTTAGCAGCGCGCTTTTGACGACCTCCGGACCGACCGCTACGAAACTTCCGTCTTCGGAAAACTCTAGTTGCGTCAGGAGTTCGCCGGCTTCGTCGCTTTGCATCAGTCCAAGCGGCGTTTGCCCGTTTGAAGGCAGTATGGCGGCGACGTAAACCAGGCGCTCGATCTTGTGGGGGACCTTCTCAGCCACTTGGCTGATGATGGCTCCGCCTAGCGAGTGTCCGACCAGGACGATCGGGCCTTCGATGGCTTCCGCAGCGTCGATCACGGTTTGGACGTAGGCTTCCATCGTGACTTCAGCAATCGGAACTGTGAATTGCCCATGACCGGGCAGGTCGATAGCTGTCGCCCGATGGCCTTTATTGCGCAGGCCTTCGAGCGTTTCCTCGAACTCCCAAGCTCCGCCCCAGGCACCGTGAATCAGTAGTAAATGGCTCATTGTATTAATCGCTTTCCGTGTCTTTTGGTTGGTATTGGTAGATGTTGAAATTAGTTGGCGTTCGCAAGAGGAGCACCCGTTGCGATAACAGCACCGAGCTCTTCATTGCTCATGGCTTGCCCGTCGAGGTTCCAAGTGCCATCCACGGTGTGGACGACGTTGAAGTAGATGTTGTCCTTGGGTTGCTTGCCGCCAGAGAGTTCGCTGATGATCTCAACGGCGTCTTGACCGAAGCCCTTTTGAATTTCGCTGCTGGCGAATGCGAAGGACGGAACTTTCCACTCGACCCAGGCACCTTTGAAGGGAACGCCACCGGAGTAGCTGTGGCCCTCTTCAACGATTTGGATATTCGCGGTGACGTTGGGCGTCATGACCGTGTTGCCGGTCAGCTGGTGCCACTTGAGCATCGAGTCCGTGAGGCGCTTGACGGCAAGGTCAAAGGTGTTGGTCGGGAGGACGTCTTCAGTGAGTGTCAGTGTAAGAGGCATGACTTTCGTTCTTTCGTTTTGTGCGCTTCGTTGAGTGGCGCGGTGTTGGTGTTCGCCTGGGTGGTGGCAGTGTTTCCTTGCCCAGGTGTTTTGAAGTGAACGATTCACAATAGTCGTTGATCGGCGCGTGGCAATGTCTATCTGAAACGATCACTTCAAAACATTTCAAGTTTGCCTTCGATTGAATCGAAGAACGACTGAGCCACATCTGTACTCGCCGCGGCTGTAAGCCGTTCTAGGTGGTTAGGAGCCTGTTTTTGATCGATTTCAGAACGATCGCTCCAAAAAAGCATCACAGCCTGCATGCCTCCAAGAATTTTGAAGTAACCTTTCCAAAACTAGGAACGCAGCCATGTCTAGACCCAGAACAATCTCCAAAGAAGACTCCCTCGAACGCGCCCTGCTTCTCTTTTGGGAGCGTGGCTATGACCGCACATCCATCGCGGACTTGAGCGCAGCGATCGGCGTAGGACCTTCCAGCATCTACAACACATTCGGTAGCAAGGAAGATCTCTTCCGCGAAGCGATCGGTCGCTACGTCGGGACCTACGCCGATACGGCGATGCAACTTGTTGGTACCGACAATGGCGAAGGTGCGTTCGAGTTTGTACGGGGATTCATGCGCGAACTGGTGAAGCTCTACACGACCAAAGGCCAACCGACGGGATGTGCGATCTTTCAAGCAGGTGGGGCGGGGGTACCGACGGACTCCAGCGCTTGCGCAATCACGAACGAGGTCAAAGGCAGCTTGCAGGGCCTGCTTCGCAAACGTTTTGAAGCGTACGCCAAAGCTGGTGAAGAGCTGACCGCTTCGCCCAAAACGCTCGCGCTCTTCGTGGTTAGCACCATGCGCGGAATCTCGCAACTCGCCTGCGATGGCGCGACACGCGCCGAGCTAATGAAAGTCGCAGAGCACGCCTCTCAAAGCTGCTTGGTCGCCAAGTAGCCGGCTCGCTCGAATCGTGGCGATCTCTAGCCCGAATTATTCATGAACACGCGGACCAAACACCACGAACGACCGGCACTGCCGGTCTATTGGTTCCTGCTGGCACTTTGCAGATACTGGCGTCCTCGACGACCTTACAAGGTCGTCTG
>JBLINP010000107.1:0-13174 GCA_047639415.1 Planctomycetota bacterium
GGGTTGCGGCGTCAAGAACAGTTTTAATCACCACCTGCTCGATGCAGATGTTGATTACCGATTGATCATTCACGAGCCGAGCAAGATCGAGCGCACGGCCAAGCGACTTGGCAGCCTGCTCGTGGTTCCCCTTGCGCGAATTCGTAATCGCACTCGCAGAAAGAAAGTTGGTCCAATGACGGAGCGTCATGAGCCACTGAGCGTGCGCACCATCGCCTGCGTACGACTCATCGCCTTTCAAGATTTCTCGCGCTTCGGGCTCGTTTAACAAAAGTTCTAGCTCTTTCAGAACGGGCGCCGCGCGTTCCACCGTTACGTGCAACCATGCTTCGTGCTCAAGCTTCCACTGCCATGGGGCACACGGCGCTCCACCATCGGGAAGCGATTCGTAGGGCAGACCGATCGCTTGATCTAACTCGGAGCCCAGCACGGTGAGTCGCTCCGTTAGGTGTGAAGCAATCGGCTCCCGCCGTACGGACATTGGCAACCCATCGGGCTCAAGCAGGCGACTCACGCGTGATGTCACAGAGCGTTCGTACGCCACGACTCCTGCCGTGCCGAGTATCAAGGAGACGCTGATTCCGATTCCAAAGATTGTGAGCTTCTTCATATTCCAAGTCCTGCTCGATAAATCGAGTCAGCGAGAAGGACCACTGAAGCCTTTTTCAACTCCCCGCTTGCTCTTGGTTCACATGGAGGCCAAACCCACACTACGGGGACTCAGAAGCTTCATCGGAACAAGAGTGGTGCCACGACCGCTTGCGTTTCGAACCGCACCTGCAACGCGTGTTAGCAGCCGGAGAACAGTTGCTCGTAGCGCTTTAGCTGCCTGCGGCTCTCTATTACTGAGCGTCGAACACGAGCGGCTTGCGCTCCAAGACTTTGAATTCGTCCGCGCCTTCCGTGATCTCAATCAAACCATCGAGCGGCAGGTCCTGCTCGAAAAGTTGACGGGTTTTGGAGGTTGGCCAGAGCAACCCGAGGCTCACGATTCGCTCTGCACTAGCGAGCCCGATCTCTAACCTTCGCGGCGAACCTCCGAAGCTGGAGACAGAACCAACCGCGCGGTGAATTTCTCGCTGTTTACCGTCGCTCTCGACGATCACACGCACGCGCGTTCCAACACCCGCGCGATTGCTCGTCGTTCCGACGATTTGGATTTGCAGGAAGCGATTGCCGTGGCCGGGATTCTCGAACAGTGCATTTGAGAAAGCATCACCCGGCATAAATCCGCCGAGTTCGTGATGAATATCCTGGTCACCATCGTTGTCCAAATCGGCAAAGGTCACACCATGGCCTTTTTGCAAATGACCAAGCCCAGCGGCGCGCGTGACGTCTTGAAAGCGCCGGCCCTCATCGTTGCGAAGCGCGATGTTCGGCATCAAGAAATCGTAGGGCGGGCTCCCCGTTGTGAGGTAAATGTCGAGCCAGCCATCGTTGTCGAAGTCGCCGAAGTTGGCTCCCATCGGTAGGAAGGGACGATCCAATCCCATTGATACCGCGCGATCCTCAAACGTGCCGTTGTTGTTGTGATAAAGCCGCGGACGCGTGGCCGTTTCGGGCAGTCCAGCATAGTCCGCCGCTACGTCTTCCATCGTGGCTTCGTAACCACCGACGAAGAGATCCAACTCGCCATCGTTGTCATAGTCAAAGAACCAGGTGGCAAAACTCCAAGCCGGTCCGTCTACGCCCAACTCGGACGCAACATCATCGAATTCGGCTTGCCCGTTATTGCGATAAAGCCGGTTCACTCCCAAATCGGCGTGGGCTCCGATATTCGATAGATAGAGGTCTTGATCTCCGTCGTTGTCGTAATCACCAACGGCTGCGCCTTTGCAATAGCGCTCGTTCGTCGCTTCATCGGAAACCGTGAAACTCCCGTCGCCATCATTCATGAAGAGTTGCGAGGGCAAACCACGATGAGAACGATCCTCCTCGCGAATGGCCTCGTTACCGACGAACAAATCCAAATTGCCGTCATTGTCAAAGTCGCCAAAAGCAGCCGTTTGGGTCGGGCACATCGGCATTTCCAGACCGGCAGCCTTCGTCACGTCCGTAAACACGCCGTGGCCGTCATTCCGAAGGAGCGAATTGCGAATCAGTCCTTCATTCAATAGCCATGCGCCGCGCAGTGCCAACAGATCGGCGTCACCATCTGAATCGTAGTCCGCGGCAATCAAATTGAGCCCTCCGAATTGATCGGCAATGTTCGCAGCGCTCGAACGGTCTTCAAATGCTCCGCTACCATCGTTGCGTAAGAGCACCAGAGCGCCGCGCGGATCGAAGTTGGAGACCGCGATGTCGAGATAGCCATCTCCGTCATAATCTTCAATTGCGCTTCCACCACAGAGACTGAACACATCCGTTCCAACCGCCGCCGCAATGTCGGGGAAACGTCCCAAATCGTATTCCGAATCAAATGCCGCCATAGGAATGACAACTTCCGGAGGCAGTGCATCCGGATGATCCGCGAGCGCCATAGCGAGCAAGTTGCACATCCAACGATGCTTCAAATTGTTCGGCTCCTCCGCAGCAAGCTCGAGATAGATCGCGAGTGATTGACGCGCGGGTGTTTCATCGTCGTGAACCCCTCCTGCTTCTAACGGGAAAATGCAGCAATCTCGATTGTGTCTCGCGATGCAATTTTCGACTTCGGACTTCCGCAGGTAAGTCTGCGCTCGAATGATCTTGATCGTGCGCAACTCGTTTGGAGGCGCAGGTATTTCGCCAGCATCATTCGCAATCGTATCCGCCGCGAGCCAAGCCGCATCTGCCGCTTGAATGGCCGCCTCGACGCGCCCCAATCGCAGTAAGTGCTTAGCGATCTTGCCCTGCAGAATTGCGCGCGTCATCGGGTTTTCTTCCGACTCAAACATGCCCTCCAACTCGATCAGTTGCGCGTGTCCGAGATAGGTGTTGCTGCCCGCCTCCAAACGATCCGCGATGGCCGAGAACTCAGCCCGGAGGGACTGCACTTCAGGCGCAGTCGGTCCGCAGGCGATCAGAAACACAACGAATAGAAGGCTACGGAACATGTGAAAAGCATACGCCCTGCGAACGCGGGCGACGCTAAAGAACGGCGGATTTGCGATTAGCCATGAGCTTCGATGTAAGTTTTGTACTCCTGCATCACGATGCGTTCCCTACTCGTTTTCGCGAGATCGTGGATAGCAATTCCGAATGATCACAATCACTGCATCGCGATTGATTTGCATCGCGATGCATTTCTGGAACGCTTCAAAACGGGGCGGTCTCTTCGATTCAACACTTCGGAAGCGGATATCGAAAAGCCAGCTTATGGTGCTGAGGCGGCTACTTCTTCGCGAAACGGACGAAGATAAAACCACTAAGATTCCAGTCCATCTCTAGAATACGGTTTGCGCCTGCATGCCGCCGGAGCTCTCAGCCACTCAGCTGCCCCACACCCTCAACCCTTTCAACAACGATGAAATCAGCCCTCACCCTCGGGTTTGCATTAGCCCTCTCTGCGCTCCCCTCCGCGCAATGGTCCACCGACGCCGCGCTCAACCAACGCCTCTCCGACGGAGATGGCGATGAAGTTCAATCCAAGGTCCGCGTGGGAACGGACGGCTTCGCATTCGTGAGTTGGTTCGACTCCGACCCGGACGGCACGCCCGCTTTCGGTTACGACGTTCGACTGCAACGACTGGACCCGTCGGGCAATGAGCAATGGGCGGCGGGCGGAATTACGGTCGCCGATCGGGGGTACAGTTCGACGCAAGACTACGGAATGGATGCGGGCTTCAATTCGGATGGCTTCGTGGCTTTCCGTGACGACCGCTTCGGCGGAACGCAAATCACCGCGTCGCGCGTCGACGCGAACGGTGTTCAAGTTTGGGGAGCGACTGGCGTTCAACTCACGAACACGACTGCCTTTCTTGCTGCGCCGAAGATTGCGGCCATGCCTAACGGTGACTGCGTCGTCGCGTGGACCCAAGATTCGACAGTCAGAATTCAACGACTCTCCCCCGCGGGAGCAACAGTTTGGATTGAAGCCGCTGCAATTCCAGTCGCTGCGGGCGAAACGGCTTCGTTGTCCGACTTGCGCGCTTCCGATTTAGGCAGCGTCATCCTCTCCTATGTTTCACAAACCGGTGGCTTCTTCGGACCGCGCCATCTCAAAGCGCGCAAAATCAATTCGAACGGCACGCCCGGATGGATTGAACCCGTAACTGTCTATAGCGCCGGTTCATTGCAGATTGCCAACTTCCCCGAGTTCTCGACCGACGGAAGTGGCGGAGCCATTTTCTCTTGGTACGACACCTCGCTGCAGTGCTTCGCGCAACACTTGAACACCACTGGCGCGCCGCTCTTCCCCGTCAATGGCGTCGCCGTCTCCAATAATGCCGTACGTCAACGCGTTTCGCCGTACGCCTCTTACAACGCTTCAACCCAAGAGTTGTACGTGTTCTGGACCGAGTTAGCGGCCTCTCAATCACAACGCGGTCTCACCGGGCAGAAGTTCAATGCTGCCGGAGTTCCGCAGTGGACCGCCGAAGGCATCAACTTTGTTCCGGTTAGCGCGACGACCGACGTCGGCTTCGTCCGAACCGTACAGGCCAGCGGAAATACGTCCGTTGTTTGGTTCCAAAACAGTGGTTTCGGTACGGATGTCGTGAACGCGCTCAACGTGGATGCGTCGGGCACTTTGCTTAACCCCATCAGCACGATCGCCTCTACTCTGGACTCAAAAGGTCGATTGGGAATCAGCGCCGGACCGCTCGGCGACGTTTACGCCGCTTGGCACGACAACCGCACTGGCGACAACGACCTCTACGTTCAAAACGTTCGCGCCGATGGAGGCGTCGGCCCGCAAGCCGGTTCCCTGACTCGGAACGAAGGCACCAACTTCAATTCCTACACGGCCAGTGTGGGACCGATCGGCGGCGCGCTCGATCTAGCGATTGATCTCACCACTTCCGGTCACCAGTTCGGTTTCTTCCTGATGTACGTCGCCCCGGCGAGCGTGCCCTTCGGAACGGACGTCGTTCTCGTCGACCTCTTTGCTCCGCCCGGCAACTTGTTGAAGACGGGTATCAAAGCCGGCCCCATCGCTTCGCTCTCGCTTACCATTCCGAACGATCCCAACTTGATCGGAGCGGCGGTGTACACGCAAGGAGTGCACGTCGATACGGTATTGCCGCTGCGTATGTCGAACGCGGAAGACATTTACCTCGGGCTGTAAGCGAGAGCGGGTTCTGAACTCCCGATCTCGCGGACTACAAGCCTCGCGCCAATTCAGAAATGGTGAGTTTTCAGCGGGCGAGGCCCGCATTTTCAATTGTGCAACAGCTTGTTGCACAATTGCCCTGGGGGCACAACATCCGCTTGATTCAGAAGGTCAAAGACCGTGAACAGCGCGAGTGGTACATCCGCGCGTGCATCGCAAACGGGTGGAGCCGCAACGTCTTTGAGATGCAGATCGAGAGCGGACTTTATGCCAGGCGCGGAACGTCGAACTCCAACTTCGAGAGGACGCTCACGCCTGAACACTCAGACTTAGTCCAGCAGACGATCAAGGATCCCTACAACTTCGAGTTCCTTGGAATTGCCGAGGAAGTAAGCGAGCGAGTCCTCGAAAAGGGACTGGTAGCGCACGATTCAGAGTAGAGAACGGAAGCTAAAGTCCGCGTACCCACTCGGGCATGAAGGGTGCGTGCTCGGGGTCGGCTAGAACTTCGTCGAGTTGCGCGACGAGAGCGGCTTTGTCGCGCGGCAGATTGCCGGCCAACGTCAGGTAATTGCTCGCGTGGTTCGAGCGGAAGATTGAGCCGGTAACGTCCAAACCGGCGATGAATTCGCGCAATTCGGCGGCGAGTTCAATGGGCGAAAGCGTGTCGACCTTTCCGCGCTGGGCTTCATCCCAGAGCGGCGTGTCTTCAACCGGCGTCATCACCAAGGTACTGACGAAACGAGGACTGATCGCGCTGACGACGCGCGCTGATTCCTGGGCGTGTTCTTTGGAAAGTGCGTGCCCGCCCGCACCGAGCAAGATCATCGTCGAGAGCTTGACTCCCGCTTCGTGCGCTTTCAAAGCCACCCGAATCATTTCCTCGGCGTCGACGCCTTTGGTTAGATCGGTGAGAACTTGATCGTGGCCGCTCTCAATACCGAGGTAGTACTGCGTCAATCCCTTTTCGCGCAGGAGCGCCATGTCACTAACACTGCGAACTTGGAGAGCTTGCGGCGAGGCGTAGCACGAAACACGACGCAGGTTGGGGAAGGCTTCGGACAGCGCGTCGAGAATGCTCGCCAAATAGCTCGTCTTCGCGATCAGCGCATCGCCGTCGGCCAAGAAGACCTTCTGCACGTCGGCGCCATACTCGGACTTGGCCCACTCGATCTCCGCCAATAACTCTGCCAGTGGGCGCACGCGAAATTTCTTATCGCGGTACATCCCACAGAAACCGCACTCGTTGTAACTGCAACCGATCGTCGCTTGCAAAATCAGACTGCGCGCTTCGGACGGTGGACGGTAGAGTCTTTCTTCGTAGTGAATCACGTGGATATTGTAGCCCCAGACTTTGAGCGCGTGCCATTCGTGCCTGCCCGCTTCCTCGCAAACGGTCATCTAATGACGGTTTGGAGCGGGTTTCCGCGTCGCGTCCCGACGGCCGTCGCCCGCGAGGAGAGAATCGTGAGTTTTTCAATCGGCGATGGAGTTTCACTTTCGGCGCTCGCGAACTGGCAATCCGAACCAACGACGAAGCCGACCGTTCTGATCGTTCACGGTCTGACCGGCGACGCGCGTTGTGGCTATTCGTACGGTTTGGCCGAAAAGGCGCTGGCCAAAGGTATGAACGCGGTTCGGCTGAACTTGCGCGGCTGTGGGGATAACGAAGAGACCAACGCCGAGATCTATCACGCAGGTGTTTCGCCTGATCTACGGCACGTACTCGAAAACCTAAAAGCGGACGGGCATCGCGAAATTTACGTGGTTGGCATGTCGCTCGGCGGAAACGTCGCTCTCAAACTCGCTGGCGAATTGGGCGATACGGCGAGCGATTTGATGCGCGGCGTCGTGGCGATCTCCCCACCCATCGATCTCGCCGCGAGTTGTGACTCACTGCGCAGCGGCGGCATGAACGCGCTGTACCAATACTTCTTCCTGCGCAACCTCCGACGTCGCGTGAGGCTCAAGCACCAGTTCCACCCCGATCGCATTCCGGTTGAAGACATTGACGAAGCGCGCACCCTGTGGGACTTCGATGACGTGTTCACCTCGCGGTTAGCGGGGTTCGGTAACGCCGACAACTACTACGCGCAGGCGAGTTCTCTGCCTCTGCTCGGCGCCATCCGCCTGCCGACTCTCTTGATTCACTCGCGCGACGACACCTTCGTTCCATTCGCGAGCTTTGAAACACCGCTAATCCATGAGAACCCGAACCTAACGCTGCTCGCCACGGACGCCGGAGGGCACGGAGGATTCATCGGCCGCAAACCGAGCAAAACGCTCTCTCGGAGCGATAGTGACGGGTTCTGGGCCGAAAACCGCGCTCTGCAGTTTTTCGAATCCATCGCCGCCCGAGCAAGTTAATCAATAAGAGCGCAACGGCCGGAAGACGGCTCAATCGCGGACCTGTTAGAATCCCGCCCCAATTTCCGATTCAGGCCACCCGACGCTTTCTCCGTCGCAATGGTCAACTCCCCCCTGCAACACATACGCCAACACAACATCATGGTCACGCGAGAAGAAGTATTCACCGAGCTCAAGCAAGTCTTCGATCCGGAAATTCCGGTCAACATCGTCGACCTCGGCTTGGTCTACGAAATCGAAGTCGAAGGCACGAAGTGCAGCGTCAAGATGTCGCTGACTTCGAAGTCCTGCCCCGAAGCTCAGAACATTCCGGTAATGGTCGAACGTCGCTGCAACGGCATGAGCGGCATCGACGAAACCAATGTCGAGATCGTTTGGGAGCCCACCTGGGGCCCCACGATGATTAGCGCTGACGGTCGCGAGCTACTCGGCATCGAAGACGAGTAGTCGAGCGCGCGCTTACTGAAGAACGTCCAAGCTCCCCGCCGGTCCAGGCGGCGGAGCGTCGGGGTTCGTCTTGAGTTCCTGTTTCCAAGAAGCCATGCGCGCTTTGGCTGACTCTTCCTCTGCTTCGTCGATCATGCCCTTGCGCTGATAAAACATCGAAAGCGATGTGTGCACGAAGGGATCGTTCGGATTCAGTTCGAGAATGCGCTTGCCCGTGGTGATGGCGTCGTCGAATTTTCCGGCGCTCATGTAGGCCATAGCCAACGCGTGCAGCCCATCTTCCCAATCGGGTTCGATCGCGAGCGCCAGCTGGTACTCGGCAATTGCCTCGGTGTACTTGTCCGCTCCGAAGAGTTTCAAGCCCGCTTTATAGTGTTCAATTTTGTCGCTCATCGTTGGCATCCTTAGCCGTTTGGGGAGCGCCCATCATAGAAGGCGCTTGAACTTGTGCGGCAACGTATACCCAAAAAACCACTCCATCGACCTGACGGCTTGAGCGCATAGAGCACGGGATCAGCCTCGCGCTCTGCCTGCCTTAGATTCCTCGTTGGGTCCGAGCAGACCGCGCGTTCGGAAATTTCAGAGGCCGTCTTAGCCCAGCGAAGCCCGCTCGTTGCGGTGTTGGTGCACAAATAGACGCCTCCAAAGCGCGGTGGGGCGCACTCCTCAGGCTTCGTGCCCGACGGTCCGATGCTCTCGGAATGAACTCCCGAGTACATCCGAAATACAAGAGGCGCTATCGAGTCACCAATTGGCCTGAGTACGACCGTAGCCTAGTTCAGCGCGGTGACATCACGATGTGGATTTCACCAGCTGCAATCAAAGCTTGGAACGCGAGACGGTCCGGTAAACGTGGCGCTCCAAGGAAGTACTCGGACCTCGCTATCAAAACTGCCTTGCCGCTGCGAACCGTATTCCGATTACCGCTACGCCAGGCTGAGGGCTTCCTACGTTCCCTGCTCGAATTGATGGACCTCGACCTCGATGCTCCAGATAACACGACGCTTTCGCGAAGAGCCAAGAGTTTGAGATTTGATCTCCGACTTGCTGAATCGAAGAGGGGCGTCCACTTAATCGTAGATAGCACCGGTCTATCAATAGTAGGAGAAGGCGAATGGGCAGCTGCAAAGCACGGCAATCGGGGAAAGCGTGGATGGCGTAAGCTTCATCTTGGCGTCGATCGTAGTGGCCAGATCATCGCCCAAGTTCTGACGGACAGTTCGGTTGATGATCCAAGCATTGGACTCAAGGTCGTCAACGGAGTTCGTGGCAAGCTCTCCAGCGTGACCGGTGATGCAGCTTACGACACGATAGCGATCTATAAAACGGCTTCCAGTCGAGGAGCGAAAGTCGTTGTCCCGCCAACACGGAATGCATCGGTTTCAGGGAGGAAACCTCGATCAGCTGCACGAGACCGAACTATCCGGCGCGTGGATAAGGTGGGGCGTAGGCGTTGGAAGAAGGAGTCGGGCTATCACCGGCAGGGGACGGTCGAGAACGCTTTCTTTCGTTATAAGTCGATTATCGGGGATCGGTTGCGCGCTCGAGATCAAAAGGCTCAGGAGACGGAAGCTTTGATCGCTTGCAACGTTCTGAACCGGATGTTCAAGGTGGGGCGGCCAAAGTCAGTGGCGATTCCTAGATAAACGGAGTTTGTTAGGGGGACTTCGCGTCCATTTCGTTTTACGCAACAACGCCTCAGAACCTGGCGTCGTGCGCCGCGGCAACGGTCGCGCTACTCGTCATTGCTCCGGCTGCGGGGGCTGGAACGGGCAGTTCCGCGACGACAATGGCGTCAAGGTCCTCGATTTCTGCGTCTCGATCGAGTTCAACGCGACTGCGGGCCAGCAAACCGAAGGCTTCTGGCTCATGAAGGGCGCACCGAAGCAGGCGCTGAACGCCGCTTACGGCACAAGCAATACGGACACAGCGTTACTCGCGAAACCAACATGACCCACGACCTCGCCTGCCAAGTATGCGTGGTTCAACGTGACGCCGATGAGCGCTGGTTGCAAACCCGTTGGAAGCGATAAGGTTGCGACTGCCTGCCCGGCACCGTCGAGAAAACCATTGAAGTTGTTGAAGATCGCGGCGCCCGGGTTGTTCAACGTCACGCGGAAGTAGCGATCATCGTTGAGCGGAAGCACCACGCCACCGCCGAAGTCGATGCCAGGCGTTGTTCCGGTTACAGAACCAAACATGAAGTAGAACCAACCGGCGCGCGCGCATCCGCCTTCTAGACTGAGAATTTGTGAACCGCCGGTAGCGAGCGAGATGGAAGCCACGTCGCCCGCAAGTGCAGGCGGCTGTGTGGCATCGAACAGGTAGGCCGAACCTGTGCCGAAACCGTTGTCCTCGTCAAACAAAGCACCTGCTATTGCTGTCGTTCCGCCAATTCCAACGGATTCCCCAAGACTATCGGATGATTCGCCATCGCTGGCTTGCAGCTTCGCAATCTGCAAACCCGTCGTCGTATCGAACAGGTAGGCCGCACCCGAGCCGCCGCCGTTGTCGTCTTCTTCGGGAGCACCGACGATTGCGATCGTTCCACTGATCGCGACGGAGTTTCCGAATTCGTCACCGGCAGATCCATCGCTAGCAAGCAGCTTCGCAATCTCCAAACCGGTCGTCGTATCGAACAGGTAGGCCGCACCAGTGTCGCCGCCAAATTGGTTTCCCCGAGCGCCGACAATCAACGTCGTTCCGCTGATCGCCACAGAAAAGCCAAACGCATCCGAAGCAGTGCCGTCACTTGCGAGCAGCTTGGCCACTTGCAGACCCGTCGTGGTATCGAACAGGTAGACTGAACCCGAAGCGCTGCCGTTGTCGTCGTCTGCAAAAGCACCAACAACCGCAGTCGTTCCGTTGATCGCGACGGCCCCACCAAAGTTGTCGTTTAATGCGCCATCACTGGCCTGCAGTTTCGCCAACTGTAAACCAGTCGTCGTGTCGTATAGGTAGGCAGCACCAACGTCCTCGTTCCTTGGAGCACCGACGATCGCAACCGTTCCATTGATCGCTGCTGAGTGACCAAAAGTATCTTGAGCGGCGCCATCGCTCGCGAGCAGCTTCGCTAGCTGCAAACCCGTCGTCGTGTCGAACAGGTAGGCTGAACCCGAATTAGCGCCGTTGTCGAGGTCAAACATGGCGCCAACAATTGCCGTCGTTCCACTGATGGCTACCGAAGTACCAAGACTATCGTTTGGGAATCCATCGTTCGCCACCAACTTCATCGTTTGCAAACCCGTGGTGGTATCGAACAGGTAGGCTGCCCCAGTAGTGCCGTTTTTTCCAACAGCGCCTGAGATCGCCGTCGTTCCGCTAACCGCTACGGAATATCCAAAGAAGTCCGTTGAAGCCGCATCGTTAGCCACGAGTTTGGCGAATTCAGGGTCCCCTACTGCTTGAGCGATACCTGCCGTCAGGAATAGTGCACTCGCAACGGTTACGCAGCGGCGAAAAGCGATCGACGATTTTGTCAGCATGGTATCTCTATCTTTCGTTCCCGTTCTGGAAGAAGAACGGGGAGGGTTTGGGTACGAGGTGATTTGGTACTCGACGAGCGAAGCGGGAAGCAGTGCTCTAAAGCGAGGCATCGAGTTCGAGAAGCCATGGTTTGGAATTCTCAATAGATGAAAGCTATGTCTTCGATCAAAATTCCGCAATGCCGCTCGCTCGAATGCAAGTGCTCAACCTGACTCAACCCCCTCTACGCGACTTCTCCGGATTCATGGACAGGCAACCTCCGGAAGAAATCCTCCTGTCCCTACCGAAAACGCTGTACACCCCACCCAGAGCACGTTTGAACGAGCTTTAAATCACCCTAGAAGGTGAATGGTTGCGCGTCTACCAAGACGAGCCTCATGCTTCCCGCATGATCGACCCCGGTGTTCTCGTCAGTCTGTTCCGCCTTCTGCTCAAAGACCGTGCTCAACTCGCGCTTGAGAACATTGCGCTTCGCCAGCAACTCGCCGTTTACAAGCGCACGGTCAAGCGGCCAAAGATCAACGACCAGGACCGCATCTTCTGGCTAACCGTGATGGGCATGCTAAAGGAGTGGAAGCAAGCGTTGGTATTCGTTCAACCGCGCACGGTCATCAAGTGGCATCGCAAGGGCTTCGCGTATTATTGGCGACGGAAGTCGAGAGCGAAACCCGGTCGTCCGCCTATCAGCATGGCGCTCATCATGTTGATACGCCGCATGTCTCAAGAGAACGTGCTGTGGGGCGCTCCGAGGATTCGAGATGAGCTTGCTTTGCTCGGTTACGAGGTCGCCGAATCAACGGTGGCCAAGTACATGGTCAAGGCTCGAAAGACGGAACCTTCACAGAGTTGGAAGTCTTTCATCGCGAATCACATGACGGAATCAGCAGCTTGCGACTTCTTCGTTGTGCCAACGCTGACGTTCGACTTGCTGTATTGCTTCGTCGTGCTTTCGCATGATCGCCGACGGTTTCTTCACGTCAACGTGACATCGAATCCAACAGCTATATGGACCGCACGTCAAATCGTGGAAGCGTTCCCGTTCGACTTGAAACCGAAGTACTTGCATCGTGATCGCGACTCGATCTTCGGCTGGGAATTTCAGCGTTGCGTTGAGTCGCTCGGCATACAGCAGATCGTGAGTGCTCCCCGGTCGCCGTGGCTGAACGCTTTTGTCGAACGAGTGATCGGAACGATTCGACGCGAATGCACGGATCACATCGTTCCGTTGAGTGAAGCTCACTTACTTCGGACGCTTTGCGCGTACGTTGATTATTACAACGGAGTTCGGACTCATCAGTCGTTGAACGGGAACGCGCCGGATGGTCGTAAAATCGAAACGATAGGGGATGTCGTCGAAACGCCAGTGCTCGGCGGACTTCATCACCGCTATTCGCGTTCAGCTGCGTGAGCTAACCCACTACGTGCGTGGCTGGATAGAGGAACTTCGTGTCCTCGCGTTTGCGTGGGTTCGAAATCACGCCTTGCGTCGGTGATTCAATTTGCTAAAACGCAAGTCGAACCCGGCTTAGATTCGGTGTTCCGCATTTTCGGTAGGGAGAAGTATTTGTCGGATAAGTTCGCGATCTCGTCCTCGAGTTGCTTGATCGAATTTGCAAGAGACTCGAGTACGTTGAGCAGTGGGTTGGTAGATGCTTTAAGAATCGCAGGAATCAGTCCGCGCAT
>JBLINP010000108.1:0-13128 GCA_047639415.1 Planctomycetota bacterium
TGTTGAACACCGACGGCGCGCTCTTGAGCGTCGCGCGCGGCGTGCGTGGAACGCGCAACACGACGCACGTCCCGGGCGGTTTGATTCACTTCGGCAAGCGCACCGTTCGTGAACTGCGCGTGTCCGCCTATCGAGAGGATTGGAACCTATGAAGCTTCTGAACTCGAAATCGGCCAAACGAGCGGCGGGATTCACGCTGCTCGAAGTGGTGCTGGCCATGGGCATCTTCTTACTCGGCGCTACGGCGATCCTGGGCTTTTTGACGTTCGGGGCAGCCCTTTCGCGGACGGCCAGTTTGCGCACGCTCTCCGCTGAAGCGGTTGAAGCGGTGGTTGCGGATCTCGAAGAGGGACTCTTCTCGATTGAGCCCGATGGTTCCGTCGGCGAAGCCCAGGCGATTCAAAACCGCGAAGTCCCCGGCTACCCGCAGTTGACCTACAGCGTTCAGACCATGGAGGATGTCGCCGATGAGGACCATCTCGAGCGCAGCGCCGAAGTGCGCGTGGACGTTGAAATACACTGGAAGGGCGGCGTTTCGAAGCGCGGCAGACGCCTTTCGATTTTGTTGCTGAAGGAGGTTCCTTTTGGAGTTCGCATGCGTCACGCGCTTGCGAATCCGGACGGGGCAACCGACGATGAAGACGAACAACGAACGCTAAGTGGCGTTCAGATCGAGAGCGGCTATGAGTGATTATCGATTGAGTGAATTTGGAATGGGGCTATTGCGCCAATTCCTACTGATGACCTGCCTAGTCGTGGGGGGAGCGAGCACAACACACGCTTCACCGGCGGAACAACGCATGCTCGGTCTCAAGAACGGAGACGTGCTTTGGGTGCAAGTCGAGAATCACGACGAGAACGGATTGGATTTGCTGCGCGTCGACAATGGCGGGCATGTTCGTCTGACTTGGGACATGTTGGATCCGCGTTTTGAGCGCGAGCTGCGCGAGCAGTTCGGATACACGGACAGCGTCAATGAGGAAGTCCAGGTTCGAGCCCAGCGCTTGACCACGCTCGAGGGTCAGGAAATCATCGGCGTGATCGAAAGTCGTTCGGAAACCGAACTCTTCATCAAGACTGCGGGCAAAACAATCATCTTGCCGATGTTGCGCGTTAAGGGCCCGGCGGTTTCGGTCATGGCTCCCGCGCTCGACCTCTATACGCGTGAAGAACTCTATGCGATGGAAGCGACCGAGCGTCGCGACGCGTTGGCACAGGCGGGAATGCCGGGGGCCATGGCTCACTTCGAGTTCGCGCAATACTGCGAGCGCATCTACGACTTTCAAAGTTCGGTGAAGCACTATCAATTGGCGAGCGCCGCCGACAGTTCTTGGCGACCGAAGGACCTCGCGAATGCGACAGTGCGTGCCGGGCGCAAAGCGGAAGCACAGGGGCAGATCGATGCGTTGCACGGGATTCGTCGTGAACGTCAACGCGGCAATTACAGCGATGCCTTCGCGCTCGTCGCCGCCTTCCGAAATCAATTTGCCGATAGCCCGCTGCAGAACGAGCTCAACAAATTGAACCAGAGCATCATCGATGCTCGCGAAGACGAATTGAAGGATCGCGTCCTGCGGCGTTGGCACGCTTGGGCGACGCGACTTACGCGTGAAGCCGGGCGCGAGATGGGCTTCGACGAAGCCGTCAGCTGGGTGGAGACCTCCATGACGGAACAAATTCTGATTCGCGTGCAGGCGGAGCTCTTGGAGTTGGATCCGGAAATCGATTTGTCGCGGGTTCGCTCGCTTTTCGATGCTAGTAAAAAGACTCGCACGCATTACGCCAGTTATGGATTGGGGACTTGGTTGTTGGGCCCCGATCGTGCGCGCGCGGGCATGAAGGAAGAAGCGAATGCCGATCAGCCCTCCGAGCGGGATTCGGCACGTAAGGAGTTGGAGGATCGCATCAAGCGTTTCCTCGAACGTCAAAAGACAGTGGCGAGAGCCAGTTCTGGGCAATCGGGTCGGGACCCGGCAGAGTTTTGGAAACTGCTGACCAGTGCCAACCGCGGGCTGTGGCTATTGGCGTATCACGCCGAGTTTTCGGGCGATGTAGAACTCCTCGACGTCCATTTTCGGGCTTGTCGGGAGTGCGGCGGAACGGGCGTCAAGCAGGTGACCAACTTCGGACCGGTCGTTAGCGGACAAAAAGGACCGAGGACTCGCATCGTTAGCTGCCAGACCTGCCAACACGTTGGTATCGTGCGCAGAGTTTCCTACCGCTGAGTTGGGTTCTTCCGGAGCGGGGGAGACCTAAAAAAGGTTCAACCGCACATTAATTCCGATGACGATTTTATCCCGTTTCGCTCCATTGCCCACGACGTCCGCTTGGGCCCTTTTCGTTTGCCTAAGTGCCGGTTGCGCGGCTCCCAAGGAAGAGCCCAAGGCCGTGATCCCGGCGTATGAGCCGCCGACTCAAATGCCGGCCTTCTCCGCTGAGGAACTGACCGAAGGATCCGAAGCAAAAAGCGAAGCAGCGCCGGAAACGACTCCCGCTGCAGCTCCAGCAAAAGCGGGCCCGACGGTCACAGCGGCGCTGCCCGGGGCCACGCCTCGTGATCTGGTCATCGCCAAGGTCAACGGCGAGCCGGTTTACATGTCGAATCTGATGCAGCGCTGGATGATGAGCGACAGTCGATTGGCTCTCGAGCATTTCCGAGACCTGGTCGAAGAGCGCATCGTGATGTTTGAGGCGAAACGCATGGGCGTCTCGTTGAACCCGGCAGCCGTGGATGACGCGGTCATCGACGTGCGCGCCAAGATCGAAGCGGACTTAGAGGAAAATCAACCCGGGCTCGGGTTTGATGATTACTTCAGGCGCTATCGCAACATGAGCCCCGAAAACTACGTCGCGGGTATTCGACGGGCGCAGATTCGAGGCATGTTGCTGGAGCGCGTGGCGCGTACCTGGCTTTTGACCCAGGAGCACGTTGGCGTGCGGATCATTATCGTGCGAACGGAGGAACTCGGCACGGCCGTTCAAGCCGCGCTCGACGCGGGCCGGACCTTCGAAGAGGTGGCTGTGGAGTTCTCCGAAGACGTCAGTCGCGAGAATGGGGGCTTGCTGCCTCCCGTCGTTCGCGGCGATCAAACCCTGCTCTCACGCATCGCGTTCTCGAATGCGGAGGGCACCGTGACCGGGCCGGTTGAGAACGGAACCGACTTGGTCTGGGTGCAGGTTCTGGATAGTCCTAAGCCATTGACGGCGAATTGGGACGTCGTCGAGTCGTTGGTGGAAGCCGATCTTCAGCGCCGCCCGCTGGACGATTACGAGTTTTTGCAGTGGAAGAGTTCGATCAGCGTGAATTACGAGACCGACGCGGAGGTCTTCCTCAACTTGATTGGCGAAGCGCCCAAAGGTCCCTGATCGGACACGGATTTTTAGGAACGAGCGCCAATCGCTGGGGCCAATAGCTTGACCCGCTCTGTTCAGTTGGCGATGCTCGGACCTTCAAGGCGGATTGATCACGATCCGCTCGCTCACGCACTAGCACGACAGGTTTGCGTCCGATGCCCAACACCATGGCCGATAGCACCGAAACGTTGATGAAGGATTCGAACGAGGTCGTTACGGATGAGATCGTCGTCGCTGGGGATGAAGTTGGTGCTGAGGTAGAACTTGGGGCGCTAGAGTCCGAAGCTTCGGAAACCGAAAGCTTGGACGCCAGCGAGACTGATTCAACGGACGTTGAGGACGAATCGCCCGATGCCGATGCTTCTCTCGAATCGTTAGATGACCACGATTCGATGGATGATGACGCCGAGTTGCTCGCCATGGAGGGGGAAGCTCCCGAAGAGGTTGAGGAAGAGGGCATCGACGACGCCGACGAGCGGACTGAGGAGGAGTTGGCCAACGAGCTACTCGCCTTGATCTTCGCTTCCCCGGACCCGCTTTCGACCGGTCGACTGTCCAAATTGCTCGGACTCAAGGGCAAGCGCAAAGTGTTGGCCAGCCTCGATGTCCTCGCCCTGCGTTTGGCCGATCAGGGCTTGCCCCTGGTTTTGCGTTCTGTGGCTGGCGGATGGCGACTCTTCACTCGTCCGGAGATGGGCGAATTGCTCTCCGGCTTGACCGAGCGCAAACCCGATCGCATCAGTCCGGCCGCTCTCGAAACTCTGGCCATCGTGGCTTACCGCCAACCCGTCTCGAAAGCGGAGATCGAAGCCATCCGCGGCGTCGGCTCCGGTCCGATTTTACGCGCGCTCGTCGATCGCCGATTGGCCAAGGTCACTGGTCGCGCAGACCAGCCCGGCTCGCCGCTCCTGTATGGCACGACCCGCGAATTCTTGGAGCGCTTTGGCCTAGACTCGCCTGCAGATCTGCCACGCGACGGCGAACTCGCTCGGGACTAACGCGTGAGTTGCGGAGTGGTGTTACGAGCGAGGATAGCAATCGCTCGATTCATCGCTTAGCCGGGGAGCTTATCCGTGATGTTTTGCTCTCCAATCCAGACGACTCACTCGCGCTCGATCACGTTCAAACCGCTCGATTGTCATTTCTGCGAGGGCATTCCTTCCCCGATGACAAATATTGGGCGAGAGACGGCTTAAAGAGTCCCGGGGAGCGCCGCCCCAGCTTGCGTCTGGAGGGAGGGGGGCCGTACACTCCTGCGCTCATTCTGACCCTGAATAACGCGCAATCGTTTTGTGCGGTGGGTTGGAGGTATTTCCAGGGCCGATTCGCACGCTCGCGTGGCCCGTATTGCTCCGCCGGTTTCCATGTCCAGCAAGTCGAAGAAAAAGACTCCCCCGCCCGCCTCGGATCCTTCACGTGAAGTGAAGCAAGCGGAGGTTGTCGCACCCGAAGCTCATATCACGGACATTGAGGATATTCTCGAAGTCCCCAAGGGCACCAGTCCGATGCGATACTTCTTGATGGTCGTGGGCGTGATTTTCTTGATTGCGATCTTCGCCATCGACCCGAGTACCTTTCAATCGGCGGCGCGCGGTGGCGCGGATGATTTCCTAAGCTGGCACCACCCAACGCTCGGTGAGCAAAAGCTGACTCATAGCGAGTTCATCACCAAGAAGCGGAATCTCAACGACTTGCTGAGATTGTTTCGGTCCGAGACGCTGACGGATAATGAAGCTGCGCGATTTACGATTTTGACGGCGCTTGCAAAAGATGCCGGCATCGTCATTACCGACAAGGAATTGCGCGAGCGATTGCAGTTGATCGCGGGAAGTATGGGCGTGGAGGGCAACGAGCGCTTCAAGACGATGATGAGGCAGTCGAGTGGCGGCATCATTGGTTTTCAGGAGACGTTGCGCGACCAGTTGAGTGGCGATCGGTATATGCAGCTGGTTGCGACGCTCGCGATCAAAGTTTCGCCTGACGACGTCGAGCGTATTTGGAATGAAGATCACCAAGAGTACGCCTACGACTTTGTAGAGCTCGAGGTTGCGAATCTGAAGGAAGAGGCCCTCGCGCAGATTCCCGATGACGAAACTCTCGGGGCATGGTTGGCGGGACTCGGAGATTTCGAAAAGAAGAAGTTCGAAGAGCCCGAGCGCATGCATGCGGAGTTGATCGGCTACTTGGTCGATGGCGAAAACACAGCGGCCGGTTTGTTGGCGAGCTATCCCGAAATTATCGAACCTGAAGAGACTGAAGAAGCTGACCAAGCGGAATCAGCCGACGAAACCGATACGAGCGAAGCTGACGGCGCAGACGAAGTCGCTGATGCCGAAGCAGACGCCGGAGACGCCGGAGACGCCGGAGACGCCGGAGACGCCGGAGACGCCGGAGAAGCCGGAGAAGCCGGAGAAGATGTAGCTGACGCTGACGCTGAAGCTGATGCTGAAGCTGATGCCGCTGCTGAAGAAGTAGCCGTCGAAGAGGCCAGCTTGGCCAAGAAATATTACGACCGAGTCTTCTTCTTCCGTTTCCCACGCGAGCAAACGGAGGATAGCGAGGCTGGATTCAACCTTACCGATCGCTACCTCGGCTTCGAAGAAGTCGAAGACATCGCGGCGAAGGAAGCTCCGATTTACTTCGCGCTTGAACGTTGGTTGGCCGATGTTCGAGTTCGCGAGGCGGCCGGTACGCCGGTGGACCTTGAGCAAGAAGCCATCGCAATGGGCCTGAGCCATCGCGGATCTGGAGACGCGCTCTCCACGACGGAGTGGGGCGAAGTCGAAGGCTGGGGCAGCCCGTCGCTCGGTGCTCGTATCTTGCGGTTGGAACTCGGCGCTCTCGGCTCTGTTTTATGGACGGGCGAAGGCGCCATGTGCGTCGGCCGTTTGAAGACCAAGGTCGAAGGTTACCTGCCCGAGTTGGCTGCCATTCGCACCGAGATCGGCGAAGCGTGGGCCGAAGAGCGAGCGGGTGAGTTGGCGATTGAACGTCTGACCGCACTCCGTGATGGCTTCGAGCCGCTCGCGGACGCGACCGAAGAAGCTGAAACCGACGCAGAGGACGAAGCGACAGTCGCTGATGAAGCGGCAGTCGCTGAAGATGCCGAAGTCGCTGAAGACACGGAAAGCGATCCGTTGCCCTACGCCAGTGAGTCGGCCTTCTCCGAAGCCGTAGCTGCACTCGGGCTGACCGTTGGACGTCGACCCTACATGGAGCGTGCGACGGCCTACCAGATGGATCCCGACAAGGACTTGCCCGCGCACTCCTTCATTCGCTTCCGTTCTGAACTGGATCAGCAAGCCGCAGGCGAGTTGGCTGAGGCTCAGTTGAACAGCGACAAGACATTCGCCTTCTTGGTGCGTGCGGTCGGCAAGCGGAACCCCGAGCCCTGGCGCTTGTCACCCGGCGAGTACAAGCAAAGCAACATGCGTGCGAAGTACGAGTCTCAACAAGCTTTCGTGGACGCCAACTTCGGTGAAGAAGAATTGTTCAAGCAGTACGGCTTGACGATGGACTCCGGAGACGACGAAGAGTAGGGGCTAGAGCCAGCTCTCAACCGACAAGCAGCTGTTTAGCTGCTTGTCTGCGTTAACGGCCACCCGCCAAGCAGGCTCCGTCTATTTGCGGCGCGCGATGGCCGCGATCGAATGGCCGACCGGGATGTCCGATCGCTTGGAAACGGCGAGTTCCGCAGCGAAAACGCCGTGTAGCAAGTTGTGCACGAAGCGGGGGATCGGCCAGGACAGGTTCGTGTGCTGGGGATCTTTACGACGAGGGTCGAAACGCTCCAGGCATTTTATGGCGAGCACCACAGGCAAGATCAGCGGGAACAGGAGCACGTTGGTGTGTGTGTTGCGCATCACTTCTAGGTCAGCCGCCCCGAATACTTCGTTGAGCATCGAGCGCGTATAGCGCCGGTGATGATGGACGATGCGATCGTTGTTGCTGTAGAGGAACTGATAGGCGGGCACGCTCACGAAGACTCGTCCGCCGGGCGTGAGGATGCGTGCGACCTCGCGCATGACCGCCGCGTCGTCTTCGATGTGCTCGATGGTGTCGAATAGACACACCAGGTCGAAGCTCGCATCGGCGTAGGGCAGGGCATAGCCGTCGACGACGGCGCCTCCGTCGTAGCCGCGTTCGCGGCAGTAGACGAGTCCGGACGTTGAAATGTCAGCGGGGAAGACACGGGAGCTCAGCTTGTCGAGGCCCGGCAGAAATCCACCCATGCCACAGCCCAAGTCGAGCGCTCGTCCAACGGCTTCGCCGCCAAGGTGCGCTTCGAGCAGGCCGAGGTAAACGCTGCGCCGACCTCGAAACCACCAGTGGCTGTCTTCGAGTTCGCGAAACTGATCGTAGGCGGTGGCTTCCATCCGCCGGGTAGCTTAGTTCGCGGGAGCCGAGTCTGAAACCGGCTCCGTGACGACAATCATCTCGTCGAACAGATTGACGTAAATCGCCCAACCGCTCACCAGCCGCAAGGGGCTGAGCAAGCGCGAAAGGATCGGGTGTAGGCGCCCCGCACGTTCGCTGATGAATCCCAGCGAAACGTACTTGCCGCCCAGCTTGGGAGTGTTCTCAAGAACGCGCAGGCCCGCGCGTTTGAGAATGTCGCCCAAGGTGTCCGGGTTGAAGTGATAGATGTGCTCGGTGTGCTTGTAGTGCTGCCACTTGGGTCCGAGTACGGCAGCTGCTCGACTGTCTACGTTCTGAGTCTCGATCAGGAGCTTGCCTCCCGGCGCGAGTAGCTCTCGAGCCAGAGCCAGCGCCGCCACGGGATCGGGAATATGCTCGAGCACATCCCACAGGGTGATCAAGTCGTAGCTGCCCGGCTCGAGGTCGACCTCCCCAAGTAAGCCCGCAATCACGTTGCTCATCCCGATACGATCGCCCGCCTGTTTGCGAATGGGGCCGGAGGGTTCAAGTCCAGTGACGTCCCAGCCCTCGTCTTGCATCACCTTCAGGAAATAGCCCGCAGCGCAACCGACGTCGAGCACGCGGCCCGGCTTTTTGAAGTGGCGTTTTACGATGGCGAGCCGCTTGCGATAGGTACGCAGATAAAGCTCGGCGTCCGAACGATAATCGGTGTACCCCCGCGTTTTGGCGGCGTCCGAACTCCAGTAGCCTTCGTTGTAAACGTGCTCGATCAGATCAGAGTTCGTCAGTCGCGGCGTCACGTAGGTGAGATCGCAATCTCGACAGGTGACGACCGAGAACAAGCCGTCTTTGAATTTCAGATCGAACGCTTCGCTGCCGCACAACCCACACGGAACGGTGAGTAGCGCATCCTCGGGAACGGAATCCGCGAGTCCCGGAATGGGACTCAACCGAAGTACTCCTCGCCGCTGGCAACTTCATCGGCCTTTGCATCCTGACCTTTGATCAAAGTCCGCGCGACGCGGCGTCCCATGGCGATCGAGTGATCCATGTTGTTGTAGCGGAACAAGCCCTGGCGACCAGTGGTCGACAATTGCTTGATGCCCTTGGCCGTCTTCTTGAGCAGGTCGAGATTGGCTTTATACGTCAGGTCGTAGACCGGGTAGGCGTAACGAACTTTCTGAAGGTCGATACCGCGGCAGACTCCGCGTTTGAGCAAGCCGACATTGACCAGGTCGTTCTCGGCGATCACGGCGCCTTCTTCCAGCGTCATGTTCCAATGCTCGTCATCCCAGCGGCACGTGATTTCACAGCACACGACAGTTTTGTCGCCGGGGGCGCAATCGTCAGAGAAGTTTTTGAACTCCGAGATGCGGTGAATCGTCAGGTGCTTCTCGGGCAAGTAAACCCAGTGATCGGGCGAGACGGTCGGTTGATCGACTTCTAGGTAAACGAAGACGATGCCGATGTACTCCAAGTTGCCAATGGCTTCCGTTACTTCGGGAGCAATTTTGGGTTCAAAGCACTCGAGCATGCGCGGCAGCGGCATCGTGTTGACGACGTGGTCGGCTTCAATCACTTGTTCGACGCCGTTTTCGTCGATGTAGCCCACGCCCGTGGCCGTGTTGTTTTCGATGATGATCTTTGAAGCAGGCGTTCCGAGCTTGAGATCGACGCCCATGGCGGTCAATTTCTCGGCGTACTTGCGACCGATCAAACCGATGCCTTCGCGCGACGGGTACCAGAACTCGCTAACCAAACTACGAACCTCGCCATCCTTCGGCGGGAACACGGTCTTGATGATCGTGTCCCAAAGGTTGGCTTGACTAATGCGTTGGCTGGCCCAGTCCGCTGAAATCTCGGTGCAGGGGCGCTTCCATGCTTTGGCCGTGTAAGTGCCAAAGAACATTTCATACAGCGTGCGACCGAAGCGCTTGAGCACCCAGTTCTCGAAGTTGTCGTCCGGGATTTTCTTGAACAGTTGGACGAAGCGAATCCACATGTAGTCGCGCATCGCGCGGAACATGATCCCGGTTGGCAGACTCGCCAGTACGTTGCCGAGCTTCAACGGATAGTTGAAGAACTTGCCCTGCATGTAGATGCGCGAAAGTCGTTCGCGAATGACGACCTCGTTGTCGAGCACTTCGTACAAGTGCTTGATGAGTTCCTCATCGCGGCTGTGAAAACGGTGAGGGCCGTGATCAAGCCAGTAATCGTCCACCTTCCAACTCGTACAGATGCCGCCGGCGTAGGACTTGCTCTCAAGCAACGTGACCTGATGTCCAGCTTTGGCCAATTCGTAGGCGTTGGAGAGTCCGGCTAAGCCGGCTCCGAGAACTGCGACGTGCATATGGAGGAGGTGGGATCGAGGCTGCGCCGGGTCGGGCAGCCAGGTAGAGGGGCAGGGTTCTGAATCGGCCGCCAAGGGGGGGGCGACTTGAATCAGTCGGCGGGCTTTGAAGATCTCGCTTCAGAAACTACGCCGATCGGCTCATGAAATCGGCTCACACAATACCCGATGGGGCCCCGGTGGTCAGGCTCTTCGCAGATTGATCCGAAAACAGGCACCGCCATTTTTTCGCATTTCCGCGCTCGCGCGGGCGCCCATCGAGTCTGCGTGGACGGCCACGAGGTGCAGACCCAGCCCCGTGCCCGTGGATACGCGAGTCGTCTCGTTTCCGACTCGGTAGAAGGCCTCAAAGATGCGAGGAACCTCTTCAGCGGGAATTCCGGGCCCGCGGTCGGCCACCTCGAGCACCACACCGCCATCCAACTTGCGAGTCCGGATCTCGATTCTCGAGTCTTCGGAGGAGCGATCAGCCGGGGCGTATTTGCGCGCATTTTCGACCAAATTATCCAGGATGCCTGAGATCGCTTCGGGAACCAGCATCACCGAGGGCAAGCTGGGCTCGAGTAGGAAGACGAGATCGCTCCCGTCTCCTCCCGCGCGCTGCTCGAGTTCCGGTTTGAGTTGCTCGACCAGTTTGGTGATGTCTCCGGGCTCCGGCTTGGCCAGATTGGAGCTGAGGCGCGCCTTTTCGAGAACGCGTTCGACCAGAGTGGAGAGCCGGCCGGTCTCGCGCACAATTCGCTCGTAATACTCGCTGCGCTTGGCTTCATCGCTGACCCAGCCCTCTTGCAGCATTTCAGCATGCAGGCGAATGGTCGAGAGCGGCGTGCGTAATTCGTGGGTGACAGCGGCCACGAAATTTTCGGTTTGCTGGGCTTGTTCTAGTTCGCGATTCACGCTGCGAAGTAGCAAGGCCATTCCAGTGCCCAGTGTCAGAGCCAGCATCGCAGCGACTCCGAAGAATCGCCAAGACTGCGCTTGGAAGCGACTCTCAATCTCGCCTTTGTCGATGACCACGTTGACATGACCGATGCTGGTGTCATCACTCGCTTCCTCGAACCCGAGCGAGTTGACGAGTGAAACCGGAAACCGATATTCCGACGTTGCAATGACTGGTTCCTCTGAAGCTTTATCTTCATCGAGAAAGCGTTCTGATCCCGTCAGTACTCGATCGGAGACCCAGACCGGCAATTCAGCGAACAACCAATTCGTATCGATGAAGAAGCCTTGAACGAGCCCGAATCCTTCACGCAGGCTTTCCAGGCAAGGAGCGTAGTCGATCAGCTTAGGAGAGAGGTCGCCCATCAAAACGCGACGAGTGGCGAGGGCCCGCGGCTGGCCATCTTTGTCGATATAGAAACGCAAGTGAAACTGGCTCGAATCGATGAGGACCGATTCAGAGCTCAGAACCAACATGTGTTCGCGTGAACAATCGAGTCGAGTTTGTTCTCGATTGACGGCTGCAATGACCAAGGGGTACTCCACCGTTTCAACGCTGCCGAGTCGCGCGGCTCGCCGTAGAAAACCGTCTTCAAGATTGCGAACCACGAGGTTTTCGCCAGCCTCCTCTAGGTCTTGTTTTCTCGATTGAAGCTCAATTTCGGGGCCTATTGCCGCTGCTCCCAAAAACAGCTCGATTTCAGCAGCGGGACCATCGGCGAGGTTGTAGTTGAACCAACCGAGTACACCACGGGGCAATTCCTCACGCACGAGCGGGGAGTAGTGCAAGGACAAGCCCGTGTCTAGGCCATCGCCAATCGCGTAGATATCGGCGTAATGATGAAAGGGACGCGCGGTCTCCTTTTCGAGCAGCTGCGTCAGACTCTCCGAGATACTGTCGGTGAGTCGTCGAGCGGCGTCCCGGGCTCCTTCCGGGACGGCCGCGAGTTCAACCTGGTAGTCCAACCACAGTTGGTGCCAGTGCAAACCTCCCAGAGCGACGGCCGGTAGAACCAGTAGCAGGGAGTAGAGCAGAAAGGCGGATCGCTTGGTGCTTAGGCGTACCACCGATAGCCTTTACCGCGCACTGTTTGTACCAGCGTCGGCTTCGCGGGGTCGGGTTCGATTTTGCGTCGCAAGCCGACAATATGAATGTCGACGGTGCGCGTTTCAACGTTGGCGCTGCGATAGTGCCAAACGTCGAGCAGCAAATCGTCGCGCGTCACGACGCGCTGATGGTTGCGTACGAGGTAATCGAGAATGTCGCCTTCGCGCGGTGTGAGCGGAATGACTTTGCCGTCGCGATGGACTTCGAGGCGAGCCAGGTCGACTTCGATCCCACCGGGCAACGACATGCGCGCAGGTGGATTGTTGTCCATGGCGCGGCGGCGGAATTGCGCTTCGACGCGCGCAACTAACTCGCGGGGCGAGAAGGGCTTGGCGACATAGTCATCCGCACCCAATTCGAAGCCGCGCAAAACATCGCGCTCGTCCGCCATGGCACTCAGGATGACGACGCGAACGTCGCGATCTTCTTCACGCAAAGTGCGCAGGATGTCGAGCCCGCTCATTCCCGGAAGCATCAAGTCGAGGACCATGAGGTCGTAGGTTTCAGTCCGCAGCTTTTCCATTGCGCTGAGACCGTCGTTACACACCTCGACTTCGTACGAGGAGTGTTGGAGTGCGTCGCGAAGTCCGAAGGCAAGAGCCTCCTCGTCTTCGACCACGAGAATCTTCTGGGTCATTGCGGAGATGGGTGAGCGGTGTGAGGTAGAGGCATCGACTTGGGTGATCATGGAAGTTTAGCTCTGTGAGTGAGGTGGCACGACAGGGGACCATGATTGGCTTCCTAGTCTCGTGCGTAAGGTCACTACGTTCGATTCACGTCAGTCTAATGTTTGGTGGATTAACCGAACTCGAACTCAATTTGGGTTGATTGGGCATCTAAAGCCAAAACACCCTTCGATTTCCTCGGCTTTCAGAGATCTCAGCCGGATTGAGCCACCCATCTCCCCGCCGACCTCGATTATGCTGGAAGTCCCTCCTCCGGCCTGCAGTCACCTCTGCTGCCAATCGTCCGGTCCCGCTGGCGGCATCGAACCGCT
>JBLINP010000109.1:0-13055 GCA_047639415.1 Planctomycetota bacterium
ACTGGCCAAGCATGCAGACGACGCAACCTGCTTGCGCGATATTCCTCGCGAAGTTTTGGAAGCCCACGCCAGCGAACTCAAGCCCGACGTCGCGAAGCGCGCCAAACACGTGCTTTCCGAAGTCGAGCGAACCTTCATTGCTCGCGATGCCTTGCTGGCCGGCAACTTGGATTTGTTCGGCGCGCAAATGTCTGCGGCTCATCATTCGCTCGCCGAAGACTTTGAAGTTTCTGTCGGTGAACTCGACTGCTTGGTCAATGCCGCCATCTCCACGGAAGGCGTTCTCGGTTCGCGTTTGACCGGTGCCGGCTTCGGCGGATGCATCGTGGTCTTGCTCCGCGTCGAAGCCTGCGAAGGATTCGAAGCGCGCATGGCCGCAGCCTATCAAGAGGCGTACAAGCAAACGCCCAAGCTCTGGTTCTTCGCGGGCGATGCCGGCCCGCGTGAATTTAGCCTCGCAAATTAGCCCGACATTGAGGGCCGCTACATTCGCGACCTAAAGGCGCGATCTCTCAAGAATCAGCATGGCTGCCGGGTCCGTTCCCAAGCCGCGTGAAAAATCGTTTTCTAGCAATCGCGTGGCGTGGCCGTGCATGCCGCCGAATAGGTAATTGAGAGCGAGCACGAGACGCGTGTCGGTGTCGGTCGGATGATCTGTGACGTAATCTTCGAGGACTCTGAGCTGTTGGTCGAAGTCGCTCGGGCGTCCGTAGAAGTCGTGCTTGTCGATTTCGGAGACGAGCAAAGTTGGGTCGAGCTCGAGGGCGCGGCGGATCGCGTAGGCGGCGTAGTGGTAATCGCCGGTTGCGAAGAGCGCGTCAGCTAGGACAAGGTAGAGCGCGCCTTCGTTCGGTGAAAACTCGATTGCTTTGGCGTAGAAGTGAACGGCATCACCGTAGCGACGCTCGCGGAAAGCCCGATCGCCCGACTGCAGGTAGGCATCCGAAGCGGCGGACAAGACCATCGTATCCTCGGGAGAAGATTCTCCCGCGGGAAGGCCAACCTGCGTATCGGAGATGCCTTGGTAGTCATCACCAATCGTCGTGTCGCCTGCTTGAACGATCGTGATGCTTTGGTCGATGTAGATCGGAGTGCCCGTGTGATATCCGACGTAGAAGCCGTTGTGATAATAAGCGGGGTAGTACGAACTCCAATACCAGTCGTTGAGGTAGTGCGAGGAGTACCAACCGTAGATGCCCCATGAAAAGGCCGAGCCGCAATAGGCTGAGTAGTTATTCCAGTTGGTGTAGTACGAGCCGGTCGTGATCGTGGGCGGATAGATGGGCGTCACGACGACGTCGTCGCCCGTCGTGTCAGCGCCGGGTGTGATGATTCCAGTTCCTCCGGTGGTGGGGTTGTTGAGCGTTCCGGTTAGGTCTCCGTTCACGCGCGCAGGAATGTTGCCAGCGCCAGCCGGCCCGGCACTTCTCGAACCGATTTGCGTACCGCCCTTCGAACCGTTGTCTTGCACGTCGCTGCCTTTGGTCTGGCCGCTCACAAGTCGTCCAGTCGGTTCCTTCGGAGCGCGGGGATTTAGTCGACCACTGGGACCGTCTCCGTAACTGCTGCCGCCGCTCGATCGACGTCCGCCAGGAGTGACGCGCGCCGGGGCGAGACGACCATCCGCGGTGCCCACACTATTGGCGTTCGAGCGATAATCGCGGCCACGGTAACGCTGCGAAATGTCGTCAACGCTCTTGGGCTTTGCAAACGTGCTGCTATCGATTGATCCACGGTAACCGTCGCGAACCGGTCGCGAATCGATCGTCGGACGCGGCCGGCTGGAGGTCGTTGCGCTCGGTTGGTGTGCGCGCGGAAAGCGGAAGCGTTGCGCCGGAGTGGAACTGGGAATGTCGAGAGCAGTGGGGCTAGTTGTCGGGCGAGCAAAGCTGTCGTAGGAGTCGGATGTCGTCTCACGATCATCGTAACCACCCTGATCGCGCGTGAAAGTGCGAGAGCTGTAGGTCGAGCTGCTCGTTGTTTGGCTCGTCGGAGTCGTTGTTGTTTCGGTGGACCACGGGCTGTTGTTGCCGAATCCGTTCGTGGGGCGGGTGCTGCCGAACGAAGAACTTGAGCTGTGATAGCGAGTGGTTCCACGGCTTGCGCTTCTCGACGTGCGTGAGTCCCGACCGCGCGTCGAACTATTGAAGATGGAGACGGAGCTACGCCCAGTAGGTTGGGTGATCGGGGAGCGAGGCGTGCTGTAAGTCGGACGCGTGCTTGGAGTCCTGAAGCTGCTGCGCGTACTGGTTGGCCTAGTGCTGCGGGCGGAGCTTGAGCCTCGGCTGGACCCTGTCGAGCGCGTACCGGACGAGCTGGCAGTGGATCCGGAAGAGCGACCGCGTTGGGCGAAGCTATCTGGAGCAACAAAGACCAGGACGGTAAAGAGGGCGAACAGGCGCAGCAGTAATGAGGACTTCATAGTGGGGCTCTCTGAAGGGATGGGCCGATGGGGGGCCGCTGAGTTCCTGCTCTTGTGCAACTTCGATGCCCAGTCTAGTTGAGCGGCCGAGAATCACTCGGGTTTCGAGCCAGAAGATGGGGCCCGGGTCGGATTCGGGCGATGGTGAGGACCCCTTGGGCGGGTGTATCTCGTTGCAATGAAGTGACTTGGCTCGATGTTGAGCGCTCAGATATGGTCGGCTGGAGTTTCGTCAAAGGTGGATCCCGTTGGCGGACACCAATGGTTGGCAAGCCTTGCGGATGCTAAGGCAAGGCGTACGGGCGTCCAAACAGAGGTACAGCGGTGAACCATGGAGGACACAATTCCCGCCATCCGGACCAAGCTCGAACTGCCTGGCTTGCGTGTTGATGGGAATGCCGAAGTGCTCGACCCACCGATACTTAGGAACCGAAACCGAGGTCGAGGCCCTGCGAGAGGGCGGATCTGCCCCAACCGAAGGAGGCTGCCCAAGTTAGCTGAGATCCGTCAACACGGATGCCAGGCAGTTCATTTCGCAACGAGGGGTAGGACGATCTGAACGCGCGAGCTTTTCGCGTCACCCACCGTGCGAACATAGGCTGGAGCCGGCGCCGTTCCCGCTGGAATCGCCGCCAACATTTGGTCGATCCGCGAACGAATGATTTGGTCGTGATTGTCGAGGATCAGCATCAGGCCCAAGCGCGCTTCGGTCCTCTTCCAAGGGCTCGGAGGTAAAGTCGAATCGAGTAGGTGGAGAACGACGAAAGTCGGGTGACCGAGCGCATCGATCTCGAATCGAATGGTGTCGTCGAGTATCCGACCGGATTTTGCGAGAGCCTGCTTCTCACGCTCCCAGATTTCTCGGCCAAGCTTCTCCGTCTGCTTCCAAGTAGTCTGCTTCGGCAATTCGAAGACTCGTTTGGCGAAGACCGGGAGTTCGATTTGACGGACTTCATTATCGGCGTTGTCGTTCGAAGTGGGCTTGTAACCAGGCCGTCGATCTGCGGGCAAAAAGAAGATGTCGGCGTAGCGCCTCGTCGGATCGACTTCATCGACGACCTCCGTCCAAATCTTGTTGCCGCCCGCGATGAAGTTGAGCGAGCTCGGCCACTCGCGACCGTAATGCTCCTTCCAACTAGACACCTGCAAAGCCTCTTGTTCGCCGCCCTCGGGAACCAGCACGCGCATCGAACTTGGCCGACCGTTTTCATCGAGCTGAGCATGCAGCGAACCGAGCGGTTCTTCATTCGACAAACCCGTTAGTTTGGCGACGGCTTCCTTCTCGGAGACCTTCCAGTCAAAGCCTTCCGGCCAATGAAAGAGCGCGCGTCGCAATTCCATGCTGCGAAAAAAGAATGCTCGATCGGCCGACTCATAACCATTTGAGCTGCCGCTGCCCATGTCGTATCCGTAGACCTCTCCGCCGTGGCGGTAGGTAGCGCGCCGATAAGTTTCGTTTTCAATTTCGACGCTCATCCACAAACGAACCCGATCCGGAAACAGGTAGATCGCTTCGAAATGGTGCGGCTGATCCGCTTGGCCTTCAAATTGAATGGTGGAGAGGATCGTGAAGCCTCGTAAGCCGCCGATAATGGTCGGTTCGCGCTCTTTTTGAATTTTCGATTCCGAGGACTCCTGCGTGTTCACCGCAGAAGGCATTGCGACTGTTTCCGTTTTGGTCTCCTGCGCTTCAATCGTCGTTTGGCAGAACCAAAGGCCAATGCAGAGGGCGTATAGGTGAAGTGCAGTGCTCGGAATCGTTGTATTCATGAGTCGCGTGTCCGTACGGGGCGGGCCGTACTCGTTTAGCCCAGACGTTCGCGAAGAACGAGTGCCGCTTGTTCCAAGGTTTCGATTCGCTTGGCAAAACAAAAGCGAACGATGCTGCTGCCGTCAGCCGGATTGTGAAAGAAACTCGACCCGGGAACGGTGGCGACCCCGCCTGCTTTAAGAAGGTTCATGGCGAACTCGACGTCGTTCTGATCGGTGAGCCCGCGAATGTCGGTCATGATGTAGTAAGCGCCGGCCGGCTTGTAGACGGTGAAGCCACTGTCGTTCAAAGCGCTTACTAGAATGTCCCGGCGTCGCGTGTAGTCGCGAATCAAACCATCGAAGTAGCCCTGTTCAAAAGCGAGCGCTTCGGCTGCCGCCGCTTGCAGGGGAGCCGGAGCACCGACGGTGAGAAAGTCGTGCACTTTGCGGATGGCGTTGCTGATGTCGGCCGGTGCTAGGCACCAACCCACGCGCCAACCCGTGGCTGACCAAGTTTTAGATAGGCCCGAGATCGTGACGGTGCGATCCAACATGTCGGGCAGTGAAGCTATCGAAATGTGCGCCTGACCGTCGTACAGAATGTATTCGTATATTTCGTCCGTGATCGCGATGACGTCGAACTCGATACACAGCTGTGCGATGAATTCGAGTTCCGCACGGTCAAAGACTTTGCCCGTCGGATTGTGCGGCGTGTTGATCACGATCGCGCGCGTTCGTTCGCCAAACGCAGCGCGCAACTCGTCGCGATCAAAGCTCCAATCGGGAGCGTGCAGCGAAACAAAGCGCGGCGTCGCTCCGGACAAGGTGCAGTCGGGGCCGTAGTTTTCGTAGAACGGTTCGAAAATGATGACTTCGTCGCCTTCATCGACGATGGCCATCAAGGTCGAGATCATGGCTTCCGTTGCACCGCAACACACCGTTACGTTCGCGTCCGCGTCAGTCGGGATGCGGTTGTATTCGGTAGAGCGTTTGGCGATCGCCTGTCGCAAATCGGGAGCGCCCCAAGTCACGGCGTATTGATTCACATCCGCGCGAATTGCTCGCACGGCGGCTTCTTTCATCGCCTCCGGTGCCGGAAAGTCGGGGAAGCCTTGCGCTAAATTGATCCCCGATTCCTGCGCGCAAATCCGCGACATTTCGCGGATGACCGATTCAGTGAAGCCAGCGGTTTTCTTCGCTACTCGTCTCGACATGCCGTGATTCTAGCAAGTCGTTCGCCGAGCACGGCGGAATAGCGAGACGAGCTATCCTACTCCCTAAGGCAAGCGGTAGGCCCAGTCGCGCCATGGCTCCGATTCTTCGCCGAGATCCTTTTTATGGAGACGGCGGAGTTCGTTCAGTACGAAATTTCGGTGCGTCGGATGGACGCGATCAAGTGCGGCAACCATCAGTCGGGCCACGGAACCCGTATAGATCTTGTCGGCTCCCAAGCGCGCGAGCGATGTGGATGCAGCGGCGGCGACCACTCCTTCTTCGTCGTACAGCAAGTCACCCAAGGCCGTAATCGAATCGGTGTCACGCACTAGATATAGGATCAGGGCTGCTTTGGCTCGAACTGCGGATTCAGAATCGAGCAAGGCATCGCGCGCCGATTGAACGGTGCACGGATCAGCGCCACCGCTCAGCAAAATTCTTTGCATGGCGTAGGCAGCGTTATTGCGCGTGTAATTGTCGGGATCGCGTCTGAGTAAATGACAGATTTGAGCCAATGGAGTTTCGGGCAGTTGCAGCAAGCCGAGTCCGAGAAGCGCTTCGCTGACCACGAGCGGGTCGGGATCTTCGAGAGCGGAGAGCAGCGGGCTAAGCGCTTCTTCCATTCCGGTGAAGCCCAACGCCACTGCGCTGATCCGTCGATTGGCAGGCGGACCGGACTCGAGTTCGATCAACAGATCGCCGACGCGCAGTCGAGCCATGCGCTGAATCGTGCGTTCGAAGGTGCGCACTCGACGCTTATCTTCTTCGTTACGCGCTTCGAGTTTGGTGCGATTCCAACCATTGATGGCTTTCGAAATTTGCGCCAGGTAAAAGCCGATGGAGTCGGCCTGCTCCTCTCCGGGCGGCGAGTAGGGTTCGCCCTCGAGCTCGTCAGAATTGGTGCTGGCGCAGGCGGAAAGCAGCGCGAGGACCAATATAATTAGGGGGCCCGGGCTGTTGATCTTCGTGTTCATTAGTGGCTCGACGGCGGGAAACGGAGTCTATTCCCCAAGAAGGGCGAATCGCGCAGGTTGCAGGCCAGACTTTCGCGCGCCACGGGCGGGGGTGCAACTCCTCATTACGATCCGGCGGCTCCCGGGACCGTCATTCGCCAATCCGTGCACTACAATAGAACTGCCTGGCATCCGTGTTGATCGCTCGGCGCTAAGCTTCACTCATGCACTGAGTTGCCACAGTTCGGGTTGAGGGCAGGGCCTCAAACAAGGAATCCGCTCGTAAGTGAAGGAGCGGAAGTTGTTTAGCTCGCAGTGTCAACACGCAAGCCAGTCAGTTCAGTCTACAATCTGGGTATTCCCCCCCCCGTGAGCGAGCACGCTCCCTTCTCACCCAACTCACCATGTCGATTCAACTTCTTGACGCGATGGTCCAAGGCGGCTTCGAGGAAGTCCTCAGCATGCACGACCGCAAAAGCGGTCTGCGCGCCTTCCTAGCCATTCACGACACCAGCGTCGGTCCTGCATTCGGCGGCATCCGGCGCTTCGAATACTTGGACGAATCCCAAGCGTTGCTTGATGTCCTGCGCCTCTCGCGCGCCATGACCCATAAATGCGCGTTGGCAGGCTTGCCCGCCGGCGGAGCCAAGTTGGTTTTGCTCGATCACGCGGATTTGGACCGAGCCGAGGCCTATCGCCACATCGGTCAGCGGGTCGAGGAATTCGGTGGCCGCTTTTATACCGGCCCGGACGTGGGGACGGGACCGGACGAGCTTAAGGCGGTGGCGGAAAAGACGAGCTTCGTCACCGACCCGGGCGTCGCCGGACCCGGAGATTTGGCGGGCGCGACGGCCGATGGAGTTTTTGCCGGTTTGGCGGCAACGTTGCGCCAACTCGATGGTGAGGAAGATTGGACCCGACGAAAAGTGGTGATTCAGGGGCTCGGAGGCGTTGGGGAAAGGCTTGCCAAGCGTCTCGTTGAAGTGGGAGTGCGCGTCGTGGGTGCCGATATCGACATCGAGCGGGCAGAACGGGTTGCGCGAAGGCTGGGGATCGAAACGGTCGACCCCGCGCGCGAGTTCGGCGTCGAATGCGATGTTTTTGCACCCTGCGCGATGGGCGGCATCTTGCACGACGTGGCCATTCAGCGCTTGAAAGCGCGTGCAGTGGCCGGAGCGGCCAACAACGTTTTGGCTGGAGTCGCCCACGGCGATCAACTCCATCGCCGAGGCATTCTGTACGCGCCCGATTTCGCGATCAACTCGGGCGCTTTGATTCGGGGCGCTCTGTTTCATCTCAACGGTGAGCGCGAATCGACGGGGGAGATCGAATCTCGGATCGGGTCGGCAATCACGCACATTTTGGGACAGGCAGCGGACGAAAACTTGCCGCCTGCACGTGTAGCCTTGCGTGAGGCCGAGCGGATGATCACCATGCGACGAGCATCTTCTGATTCACCCCCTTTGCTTACTCCTTGATGTCTCGAAATTTTCACCACGGACTGCTAGCCCTAGTCTTCGTTTCCCTCGTTATGGCCGCGGAGCCAGCGCTCGCTGGTGAGCAAATCACGGCCGGCGTCGTCGACGTATCGGAGACGGACGCGACCGAGGCGACCGCGATGGAAGCGATCAATCGAACGGTCGAAGCGAATTTGGCGGTGGGTAAGGAGAGCCCGCTACGCGTCGATCGCGGCGAAGAAGAGTTGGCGCTCTTTATTCCCGTCAAGGAAGAGTTGATCTATGAGGTCAACGTCGCTTGGGGAGTGATTGGCACGGCCTTGGGTTCGGTGACGATGACTTCTGGCGTCGAGGACTATCGGCGTTCTCTACTCGTGCCGACCAAGGCGGACAACGATCGCCCGCAAAAAACGGGCTGGATCAAAGCACACGCTTACGGCGAGCATTTGTTCTACACCTTGGACGCGACTTTGGAAGCGCGACATCAGCCCACGGACTGGCCGCAAATTGTGTATCGGTCCAAGCAAGGTGGATCCGAGGTCCGACGACGTGAATTATTGGTCGGGGTTAAGGAGGGCAAGTCCCAGTCGAGTTATCGACGTGACACAGGTGCAGGCGCTCCGCGCGGCACGCGCATTTGGCGCGACCCTGTTGTTCGCGATGTTCCTGCTACGGCCTTGGACATGACTTCGGCGGTCTATCTCGTTCGCACGTTCATCGCCAGTGGACTTGAAACGACGAACTTTGCGGTAATCGATAAGGACGAGCTTTGGGATATGCGCTTGTCTTTAGGTGCGAGTATGCGGCAAAAGACACCGGCCGGAATTTTCGATACAGTCGAAGTCATCTTGGTCGCGATTCCCTATGAAGGTGAAGAGAAGCGCGAGAAGAAAAAGTTCGAGGGCTTGTTCGGCTTGCACGGCAGCATTCATTTGTGGGTCGATCGCGCCGCGGGCGTACCGATTCGAATCATGGGCGAGGTACCTGCAGGTCCGCTCACTTTGGATGTGGATATCACCTTGATGAGTTTTAAAGGGACGCCGAGCGCGATGCGTGCGGTGGCTCCTGTGGCAAGGTGATAGCCATTGAGCGGACTGGTGAGTGACGGTGTGAGCTCACAACCCTCGATGGATTTTATACGAACGGCCGAGTTGGAAGGTGGCGCAATATTGCGCGTTACGATCAACCGTCCCAAGGCGAACATTCTCGACAGGGATGTGATTGAAGCGCTCACTGATTTCTTTGAGAGTGTGAAAGCTTCTGCGCGAATCAAAGCGGTCATTTTAGAAGGGGCTGGCGAACACTTTTCGTTCGGCGCCAGCGTGCAAGAGCATCGATTGGATCAAGTCGAAGGTATGCTCAAGCGCTTTCACGATTTGCTTCGGTGTATTGCCAAGAGCGGAGTGATCGTGCTCGCCGCTGTTCGGGGTATGTGTTTGGGCGGAGGGCTCGAACTGGCTGCCTTTTGCCAGCGCATCTTCGCTCAACCCGAGTCCAAGTTTGGCCAACCCGAGATCGCACTCGGAGTTTTTGCTCCCGTGGCGTCGCTGTTCCTGCGGGATCGCGTGGGCGCGGCGCATGCGGATGATCTGTTGCTGACAGGCAGGATCGTCGATGCAGAAGAAGCGCTCAAAATGGGGCTCATCGACGAGTTGTCGGACGATTCGGAGCAAAGCGCTTTAGCGTGGGTGACCGAACATCTGTTGCCAGGCTCGGCTTCGTCACTGCGCTTCGCCACGCGTGCAGCGCGATTCGAATCCATGCAAAGGTTCGAGCAACACATCGGCGGCATCGAAAAACTCTATCTCGAGGAGTTGATGAAGACTCCGGACGCCAGCGAGGGGTTGGAAGCCTTTTTGAAAAAGCGACAGCCGAAGTGGTCTTGAGCTGACGCAGTGGAAGCCGTTCGAACAGAAAAGTCGCAGAGAGGTGTCGCGAAAATACTTACTGGGATGGGCCTCGGTTGTTTGCTCCTGCTCATCAGCGATCAAGTTGTGCTCTACACCGTTTTGGCGGACGACGTTTTCCTCTCGCGCCGGGTTGCGCCGTTCGACCCTCCATTGTTTACCGATGCACAGCGGTTGACGTTGTACGACGTTCAGAAGAGTTTGGAAGCGGGAACTCTCCCGAAACTGGCGCGCCGTTTCGATCCCGATCTTGGCTGGTGCAATCCGCGCGACGGCGGATTCGGTGAGTTCGCTTACGACTGGGCTGGCTGTCGGAAGGCAGTCGAACCGTTGCCGCGGATGAAAGCAGTTGGTATCCGAAGAGTGGTGACGCTGGGCTGTTCCATGACGCACGGCGAAGAGGTCGGAGCGCTCGAAACTTGGCCGGCTCAATTGGACGCAAGTCGAGCGGACATCGAAGTCGCGAACCTCGGTGTCGCCGCATACGGAATCGATCAAGCCTTCTTGCGCTATCGCCGCGACGGTGCCGTTCTAGAACCGGATGAAGTTTGGTTGGGTTTGCTACCGCTCGCCGCCTTGCGAACGACGACGATGTTTCGTCCGTTAGCGTTGCACTGGGCTACAGCCACTTTCTTCAAACCACGTTTTTCGGTCGGCCCGGAGAATGACATCTTCAAACTCGACAATCCGGCCCAGTCGTTCGAAGATGTCGCGCGCTTGCTTACGAATCAAACCAAATTTTTAGCGGCCGTTGGCGGCAAAGATTTGTGGGTGGACCGCGCGCCGATTGCTTACTCACAAAAGGGATCGCACTGGTCCCACTTCAGTTCGATCGGTCGGCTCGCAGCTTCCTTTCATGAAGGGCAAGGCCGCGAGCTAGCGAAGCACTACGAACCGACAAGCGAGACCTATCGTGTCATGCGCGCAATTGTGCGAGCGGCTCACGATGAAATCGAAGCACAGGGCGTGCGCTTTCGATTGCTCGTATTGCCGGGCCCCGACGACTTGGATGCAGAGCTGGTTTATGGTCGACGCTATTGGCAGGAGCTTGTCGATGACTTGAGTTCTCAGGGCGTTCGGGTGTTCGACCTCAGCGAAACGCTGGTCGCAGCTTCATTGACGCGAGCCGAAATGTTCGCACCTATGGGCCATTACTCACCTGCAACGAATCGACTGATCGCCAAGTCTCTATCTGCTTTGCTCGGGCAATAAGCGGCAAAAACACGCTGTCCCGGCTGGCTGGCTCCGCCGCCAACCAAAGTCTCCGCGAGAAAAGCAGTCTAGGGTATATTTAGGGGGCATCCCGCCCGCGGCCATCTGGAGGCAGGTGACGTGGACTGCATTCGCACCCGAAGGTCTCACCCAAGTTGGTCTCCTTGATTCTCCCTCTTAGCCTGGCTCTCGTCGCTGCAACATCGATTCCAATCGAAGTGCAATCGTCGCCATTATCCGTTCAGTCGGAACCTGAAAGAGCTCCGAACATCCTGCTTATCATCGCAGATGATCTTGGGGTGGAGATGCTCTCGTCCTATGGCAAGGGCATCGATCTGCCGGTGACTCCAAATCTGGATGCGCTGGCCGAAAGGTCCGTTCAGTTTCGAAATGCTTGGTCTGCTCCGCTTTGTTCACCAACGCGTGCGTGCATTCAAACGGGTCGCTATGGATTTCGAACGGGCATAGGGCTCACCGTAAAAAATCACCCCGTCAATAACGGACTGAGTGCCGGCGAAATCCTCTTGCCGGAGATGTTGGACGTAGGCACGACCCATTTGTACGAGCACGCGTTGTTTGGTAAGTGGCACCTCAACCATTCGAGTGCGATCGATCTGTCTGGAGCGCCAATAGGTTCCGATGTCGTTCGCCTTCAGGGTTACAATTACTTCAAAGGTACGATTCACAACATCCTGCTGACGCAGAGCTATTACAACTGGCCAAAGGTCGAGAACGGGGTGGATAGTCCGAGTACTAAGTACGCGACGACAGCGGTAGTGGACGATTTCCTTGAGTGGAAGAACGGTATCAACGCACCCTACTTTGCCGTGCTCGCTTTCCATGCACCACACTCGCCGTACGAAGCCCCGCCGCTGGGCTCCTACTCGCAGAATTTGCCCGCGGTTCCCGCGCCACAACCGCTACTCAATCCCCGTCCGTACTACTTAGCGATGGTTGAGTCGCTCGATTTCGAATTGGGGCGTCTCTTCAGTAGTTTGGGGCAAGAGTTGGAGAGTACGACAATCATATTCATGGGGGACAACGGAACCCCGGGTCCGATCATAGCCGGGGATCCCAATCAACTCTTTGACTTCGAGCACAGTAAAGGACGCGCTTACGAAGGCGGAGTGAATGTCCCACTGCTCATCGCCGGGCCCGCGGTATCGCAGCCCGGTTCGGAAAGTCAGGCTTTAGTGGGGGCCGTCGACATCTTTGCGACGGTGGCCGAACTCGCAGGCGTTGATTTGAAAGATCCGTCCGTCTATCCGCCGGGGCGTCCCTTGGACTCGATCAGTCTGATGCCCTACGTCGCCGAACCCAGTTTGAGGTCATTGCGTAAGGTCAATTATACCGAGCGGTTTTTCGAGAACACGACGATCGCAGCGCAGCCCGATAAGTCGCAATACAGTCGCTTTGATATCTGCCAGCAAGACATTGGTTTTGCGAGTGGCGACAGCGCGTCGTATCTGAGCATCTGCGGTAGTCCGCCGGTTCACAACACGGACAACGTTTCCACAGTTGTGTTGGAAGGAGCACCTGCGAATTCCAAGGCCTTTCTGTTGATCGGCGATTTCGCGCCCTTCGCCAATCCGCTTTACGACGATCTCGTCACGGTTTCGAACGTATTGCTCCCGACCTTCTTTACCGAGATGGGACTGATCCTGCTCAAGAATCCGATGACTACCGATGGATCAGGCATGTTGATCTTACCGGGTTTCAATCATCTGAAGAGTTCACCGCAGGACCTCTACATGCAATTTGCCGTTCAAGATCCGTTCACGTCGGCATGGTCGCTCAGTAACGCGATCGTCTACGACCAGAGCGATAACGTCAAAGCGGTACGAACACCCGACGGGTTCAAGCTTGTGTCCTACGTGAGCGGTGGCCCACAAGAACTGTATTACCTGCCCGACGATATTGACGAACAGAACAACCTGCTAGCTGGCGGAGTTGGTGCGCTCACGGACGACGAGTGGATAGCTTTCAAAACATTGCGCCAAGCGATGAAACGAAAGCTCAGTTCGGATTCCGTGCCCGCTGTTCGCGTTGGCCCTTAGCAGTCCGTTGCTGCTCATGGGGCAAATGACATTTGCCGCAGGCTGCTAGCCCGAATTATTCATGAACACGCGGACCAAAC
>JBLINP010000110.1:0-13010 GCA_047639415.1 Planctomycetota bacterium
GGCAGCTGCTACGGTTGCCACATTCCCCTGCCGCTCCACTTGGGCAACCTGGATCGCAAGCCGAAGGCGCGCACAGAAGAGGTCGAACCTTTTGATCACGGGATTAGTTGCAAGACTTGCCACGAGGGTCCGGACGGAACCATCTTGGGGCCCTTTGGCGCGGCGACGGACGCTCATGTCTCGACAAAATCCGACCTGTTTGAGAGTCCGGGAGTCGATCGACTCTGCTCCTCGTGCCATCGCACGAACATCGGGCCGGTGATTGGGGTTGCCAAGGACTTCGACAGCACTGAGCAGGCCGAAAAAGGGCGCAGCTGCGTGGGTTGTCATATGAGCGTCTCCTATCGGAAAATTGCCGAATATGACTCAAAAGAACCCTTGTTTGAGCGAAAAGGGCGCAGTCATCGCATAAATGGTCCCAGCGATCCCGAGTTCCTCGAGCGGGCTTTTCAATTCAGCATTTCGCACGCGAAGGACCGCACGACACTCAGCATTGCCAACGGTGCTGGCCATCGCGTTCCGGCCCTTGTCGGTCGAAGCTTCGAGCTCACGGCCGTTCTTTTCGATGCGGCCGACAAGGAGATCGAGCGCCAGGAGATCAAGTTCGATCACTACTCCTTTTTGGACGTCAGCCAGCCCTATCAGCTCAAATTCAAGCGGCAAGGTGTGGCGGTTCTTGTAACCGCGCAGCATTTCGCCCGTATTGGCGCCAAGCCCGTCGATTTCATCAACGAGCGCGTGACCGAATAACTCATCCCCCATGCCTCCATATATTCAGCGCGGCATCCCAGCCGGATTGTTGCTGCTCGCCTTTTGCGTCGGCTCCCTCTTCGCCTCCTCGCCCGCTCCAGTAGAAACGCGGCCACAGGCCCCTCCTGAGAAGCCCATCCTCGAGTGGATGCGCGAGTACAGTCGTAACAAAACAGCCCTCAACCCCGCGTCTATCAAGGGGTTACGTCTCCTCGTCGAAGGCGTCCAGAGAAACGCGGCGGCGGCGGAGCCTCTGGATCAAAGCATCCCGAGCGAACTCACCCTGGCCTATTTGGACCTCGCCGGTATGAATATCGGCGACCGCATGCGGTCCGGCGAGTTCCCCGATCCGATGCTCTTGCATGTCCGGAAAATCGGCCTGGAAGCGCTGCATGGCCAATTAGACGCGGAGGATGGAGCGCCACTCATGGAGTGGGTCGTCACCAAACTCATGCCCGCTGACCGTGCCACGCTCAAACATCGCGTTGTCGCCGCGTCCCTGTTGGCCGGTCGCCAGCTGGAAATATCGCGAGATTCACTCCTTCTTATAGCCAAGTCCGAAAAGAAGGTACTTCTACGCGCGGAAGCCCTCAAAGCTCTGGTCGGTTGGCCGGATATCGAAATCACCCGCTTTATCCTGAACGGCATCGATCTTGGCGGCCGAGCCAAAAAGAATCAGCTCCCGATCCCGCTCTCCGTAGCCGTCGATCACCTCGAGCAACTCGCCACCCTCCCGCCCGACGAGGATTTGCAGGTCGAAATCTTGGGCTTCCTCGCTCCTCACCTAGAGGCGGACAGCTGGCGCGAGGCTTCCCGCGGCCTCGAGCTCTTCAGATCCCTGACCAGCGACAAAATCTACCCCGTTCTCTTTGATGCACTCGAAACCTGGGTCGATCGCCGGGGCACGGAATCCGCGTCTAAGCGCGTTGAGAACGATATTGTCGACGAATTGTCGCGGCGCAGCGGCCGATTCCTGCGCGACCGTCATGAGCGCTGGCGCAATTGGTGGAAACTCGTCCAGGCGGGCACCGTGCCTCCCCCTGCTCCTGCCGGTGAGGATGATGGCGGTTCAAAGGCCAGCTTCTTCTCCCTGCGAGCCGTCACCCAGCGCGTAACCTTCATTATTGATCGTTCGGGCAGCATGAACGCCAACTTCGGCGGAGAATCGGGCCACTCGCGCTTCGATGAAGCCATCAATCAAACGATCAGCTTCCTGCAGCTCTCCGGCGCCGATACCGAGTTCAACGTGATTCTGTTTAGCGACGAGCACATTCGCTGGAAGGCACGCTTGCAGCCAGCCAATGAACGAAACCTGGAACAGCTACGTGCCTGGCTTCATGGGAACGGTCCTGGTGGCGCGACCCACCTGCGAGAAGCTGTCGAGGATGCTTTGGAGCTCCGGCGCGACGGTAGCGCCGATCTCACCCGCCTGGTTTCGGACACGATGATCGTTTTATGCGACGGCGTCACCGATTCTGGCCCCGATTGGGTGGTTCCGACCCTCGCGGCGATCAACGAAAGCGCGCAGCTCGTCTTCAACTGCGTCCGCATCGGAAATCAGGGCGACGGATCGCTCGAATTGCTCGCTCGCGAGACCTCTGGAAGCTTCATCCAGATCAAAAAATGACGCGCGTCCGGTAAATCGAGGCGGAAGAACTCTGCACCTATTATTGCGATCGAAGGGCCCCCGCTCTTTCAGCCCCTAGGCGTCGAAGCTAGACTTCGCCCACGTCTATTGAGCGTTGTGAAGACGGTGTTCCCAATTCACGGCAGTTCGATCTGACACGCGAGCTACGCGCACCACCTTCATCCAGCCTAGCGTAGCCTCGAACCCTCGAATCTAGTCCTCCACCGCGCCGCCCCTCCACCCAAGCGGCCTTCGCTATGTTGATCGATTACGCCCCGATTCTAGTTCTCCTTGCAGTGGTCGGCGCCTTCGCTTCCGGCGGGGTGATCGTCTCCGAATTGCTCGGTCGATCACGCCGATCCATCGCGAAGGGAGCCGCATACGAATGCGGAACCACAGGCGTCGGTAACGCGCGACTGCGCCTCTCGATTCACTTCTATCTCGTCGCCGTGCTTTTCATCATCTTCGACGTCGAAACACTTTTGCTCGTTCCCTGGGCAGCAACAGCTAAGACCTTCGCGGAAGCCGGTGTGGGTGGCATCGTCTTCGCGCAAGTCGCTTGCTTCCTCTTCGTACTCGGACTTGGACTTGTTTATGAGTGGCGCAAAGGAGGCATGACATGGGATCGCTAACACCCGCTGACACGCAGGCGGACAACGGCTTCTTCGCAACGACTGCCGAGTCCTTCATCAACTGGGGTCGTAAGAACAGTTTGTGGCCGATGCCGCTCGGACTTTCATGTTGTGGCATCGAGTTGATGGCCATGATCGGTCCGAAGTTCGACTTGGCACGTTTCGGGGCAGAAGCCGCGCGCTTCTCGCCTCGGCAATGTGACTTGTTGATCGTCGCCGGAACGATGACTTGGAAGATGGCGCAAGCCGTGCGCTTGACCTACGACCAAATGCCCGATCCCAAGTGGGTCATCGCGATGGGCGTGTGCTCATCAACGGGCGGCATGTACGATTCCTACGCCGTCGTTCAGGGCGTCGATTCGATTTTGCCCGTCGACATTTACGTGCCCGGTTGCCCGCCGCGTCCCGATGCTGTGATCGACGCGCTTATAAAACTGCAAGGTCGCATTGAACGCGAGCATCCGTTGAAGCGCGTCTTTGGCGACTTCTCCGATCCGGAAAATGACGAGGGTTCGGGTCAACAATTTTACCAGCCCAACTTCGCTCCCGACACCAGTCACCTGGATTCACATCCGCATGCTCCGAAGCACGTGAACGAGGAGAACAAGCAGCGATGAGTTCCCAGGCTTCTTTGCCCTTTACGGGTACCGAGCGCATTACTGCCGCATTGGGTGATATCGAGCACAGTTGGATCACGACGCTCGACAACATGGCCACGATCGAAATTGCGAGTGAGCAAGCGCACGCCGTTTTATCCGCTTTGAAGAACGACGCCCAATTCGAAGCCAACACGCTCGTCACCGCCATCGACCACTTCCCCGCCGAACCGCGTTTTCAAATGGTTTGGCAACTGTTGTCGCTTCAGCACAACGAACGCATTCGCGTGTACGCGAAGCTCGACAGCACGGAACCGTCCGTTGGAACCTGCATCGACCTGTGGCCCGGCGCCGCTTTCGGCGAGCGCGAGTGCTACGACATGTTTGGCATTCACTTCGAAGGTCACAACAACCTGCGCCGCTTGCTCATGCCCGACGGCTACGATCACCACCCGCTTCGCAAAGACTTCCCCCACCAGGGCATTCAGCCCGATCGCCTTTACCGCGAGTGGGACGACGAACGTCGTAGCAAGTGGGAAGCAGACGAGAAGGGCGGCCAAGCATGAGCACGACGCGCACTTTTGAGTATTCGCCTGTCGTGACGCGCGACGAGTACGACGACGATCCGATTCACGGCGAAGTGATGCAGCTCAACATGGGCCCGCAACACCCCGCCACCCACGGCGTTTTGCAGTTGCAGTTGGAACTCGACGGCGAGTTGATGCGCAACGTGAATGCGGTGCTCGGATTCTTACATCGCGGCAAAGAGAAAACCTGCGAGAGCCTCGGCTGGGCCAAGTTCTTTCCGCACACCGATCGCCTGGACTACGTTCAACCGCTTTTGAACAACGTCGGCTATGCGCTCGGCTTGGAGAAGCTCGGCGGAATCGAAGTTCCCGAGCGCGGCCAAGTCATTCGCGTGCTCTTGATGGAAGTCAGTCGCATCGCGGCTCACTTGATCTACCTCGGCACGACCGGCATCGACCTCGGCGCCGTGACGATGTTCTTCAACACGTTCAAAGAGCGCGAGAAAATCTACGACATCCTCGATGCCTACACCGGGCATCGCATGAACAACACCTATGTTCGCATCGGTGGTGTTTATTCGGACGTCGACATCAGTGTCGAGGGCATGGTTCGTGATTTCCTCGAACAGTTTGAGAGCCAAGTCGACGAGTTTGAATCGCTCTTGACCGGCAACCGCATTTGGTACGACCGCAACCGCGACGTTGGCGTCATCACTAAGGAACAGGCGATGGCTTGGTCATTGACTGGCCCCAACATGCGCTGCACCGGAATCGAATGGGACCTGCGCAAGAAGCAGCCCTATTCGGGGTACGAGGATTACGAATTCGAAGTGCCGGTTGGAACCGTTGGCGATTGCTACGATCGCTATTTGGTGCGAGTCGAAGAGATGCGCCAATCGACCAAGATTGCTCTGCAAGCTTTGGAGCGGTTGACCAAGAGTCGCGGTGCACCGGTGCTCGCCGAAAACCGTCGCTACGTTTTGCCGCCGAGACAAAAGGTCACCTCGTCGATGGAGGAACTGATTCACCAGTTCAAAATCGTGACGGACCTGCGCTTGCCGAAGGGCGAAGCCTATTCAGGCGTGGAATCGAGCAAGGGTGAGCTGGGCTTCTTTGTCGCCAGCGACGGAACCAACAAACCGCTGCGCTGCCACATTCGCGCGCCCGGATTGATGAACGTACAAGTGATTCCCTTGCTAGCCGAGGGACGATTGTTCTCCGACATGGTTGCCTTGATCGGCAGCTTGGACTTTGTGATGGGCGAGGTTGATCGCTAATGGCACTCCCGCAGGAACTCGTGACCGAATTTGACGAGCTATGCACTCACTATCCAGAGCAACGCGCCGCGTTGATCATGGTGTTGCATCGCTGCCAAGAAGAACTCGGTGGTTGGATTAGCCCCGACACGATGGAAGACGTTGCCGCGTACTTCAGCATGGAGCCGATCGAAGTCTTCGGTGTAGCCTCCTTCTATCCGATGTTTCGGATGACGCCCGGCGGCAAGCACGTCGTCAAGGTGTGCCACAACATCGCGTGCGACTTGCGTGGCGCGACCGATATTATCAAGAAGGTCTGCGAAGTGACCGGCGCCAAAGTGCACGGAACTTCGAGCGACGGAAATTTCACTGTGGAAACGGTCGAGTGCCAAGGTGCATGTACGACCGCTCCGATGTTTGACCTCGACGGCGTGTATCACGAAGAGCTGACGGTCGAGAGCGTCGAAACAATCTTGGGAGGACTGAAATGATCCCCGCGGGCGAAACCTACCTGCTCAATCGCATCGACAATGAGAACTCGCACACGCTTGCGGGTTATCGCGAGCACGGCGGCTATCAGGCGATCGAGAAGATCGTTAAAGAAGAGGCGCCTTTCGATCAAGTCATCGAGGTCATCAAGGATTCTGGTTTGCGAGGTCGCGGCGGCGCGGGCTTCCCCACCGGACTCAAGTTTTCGTTCATGCCCGACCCCGTCAAGGATCCGCGTCCGCGCTACTTGGCGGTCAACGCCGACGAGTCGGAACCGGGCACTTGCAAAGACCGCATCTTGATGCGCGAAGACCCGCATGGGTTGATCGAAGGCGTACTGATTGGCTGCCGCGCGATTCGCGCCGGTGCGGCCTACATCTACGTTCGGGGCGAGTATCGCACTGAGTACAACCGCGTGTTCGCGGCGATCGCCGAAGCACGTGAAGCCGGCTTGATCGGCAAGAACATCTTAGGCTCCGACTGGAACTGCGAGATCTTCCTTCACAAAGGCGCGGGTGCTTACATCTGCGGTGAAGAGACCGGTTTGATGGAGAGCCTCGAGGGCAAGCGCGGCCACCCGCGTCCGAAGCCCCCCTTCCCGGCAGGCTTCGGCTTGTGGGGCCAACCCACGACGGTCAGCAACGTCGAGACGCTGTTCAACCTACCGTTCATTTTGAACAAGGGCGCCGCTTGGTATCGCACGATGGGCAGCGAAGCGAGCCCCGGCAATGTGCTGTGTGGCATTTCGGGTCACGTCGAACGACCGGGTGTCTACGAAGTGCCGCTGGGCATTCCGGCGCGCACGGTTTTGGAAGAGTACGCCGGCGGTGTTTGGAAAGGGCGCAAGCTCAAGGCCTTCTATCCCGGTGGATCCAGTACGGGCCTGTTGCCGGCATCATCGATCGACGTTGCGATGGACCACGATGGTCTGAAGAACGCTGGCTCGATGCTCGGCACCGCAGCCATCATGATTCTCGACGAAACGGCTTGCACGGTTCGCTCGATGGAGGTCATCTCGCGCTTCTACGATCACGAGAGTTGCGGCCAGTGCAGTCAGTGTCGCGAAGGCACGCAGTGGCTCAGCCAGATCTTCAAGCGCCTCGAGAACGGTGACGGCAAGGTGGAGGATGTCGAGTTACTCGAGAGCCTCGCGAACGGCATGGCGCCGGGTAAAACGATTTGCGCTTTGGCAGATGCGGCGGCGATTCCGACGCATGCAATCGTGCGTCACTTCAAGGACGAGTTGATGGAGCACGCGACGCTTGGTTACTGCCCGCTCAAGCACGACCATTCGAAAAACGACCAACGCGAACCCGCGGAGGCAGGCGCGTGACGAAGATTCAGATTGACGGAAAAGACGTCGAAGTCGATGCCGGCCAGCCGCTGGTTAGTGCTCTCCACAAGAGTGGCACCGACGTACCCACCTATTGTTATCACCCGGGATTGTCAGCCGTCGGCTCTTGCCGCATCTGTCAAGTCGAAGTCGCTATGGGCGACGGGCCGTCGCGCGTCGTCGTGGCTTGCCGTACGCCAATCACCGAAGGCATGAAGGTGTTTACGAGCACGGACAAAGCGCGCGACGTGCGTCGCGAGTGCTTGGAGTTCTTGCTGAAGAACCACCCGCTCGATTGTGCGATCTGCGACAAGGCTGGCGAATGTGATCTACAAGACTACAGCTTCAACGAAGGACAGTCGGAAGGGCGCAGCAGCGAACCGCGCCGCAAGCTCGACAAGCGCAAGAGCTTGGGCGACGTCATTCTTCTCGACGAGGAACGCTGCATCCTTTGCAGCCGTTGCGTGCGCTTCATGGAAGAAATTCCCAAGACTCCGCAGCTAGCAGTTGTCGGTTTGGGTGCACGCTCAACGATCGCGACTTTCAACGACACTCCGTTGACCGGCAACTACCAGGGCAACTTGGCAGATGTATGCCCGGTGGGCGCATTGACGACCAAGAAGTTCCGCTTCCAGGCTCGCGTTTGGAACCTGACCAAAACGCCTTCGACTTGCGGCGAGTGCAGCCGCGGCTGTTCTATCACGAACGAAGTGCTGCGCAACAACGAGCTCAAGCGCATTCGTCCGCGTTACAACGAGGATGTCAATGAGTGGTGGATGTGTGACACCGGTCGCTTCTCGATCGATAAGCACAGCCTCGAGGGACGTCTTTCTGGCGCACAAATTCGTGGCGAAGCGGGACTGGAAGCCGCGCGTGCCATTGCGGGTTTGGAGCGCGTCACTAACGCCCTTCGCACACATGAGAGTCGCGTGATCTTGGCTTCGGCTTGGCTCACCATCGAAGAGGGTCAGTCGCTGGTCAGTTTGGCCAAGCAACTCGCCGCCGAAGTTCGCTTCGTCACTCCAGCCGCGAGCGAGCTGGCTGACGATCTGCTTCACACCGACGATCCCTGTCCGAACCGCCGCGGTTTGACCGAAGCTGGCCTGACAGCGATCGACGCACAAGCTGCGCTCGAACTGATCAATCAGTCCGAAGTCGCCGTTCTCATTGGAGAGCGCATCGCCGAGACAATTGGAATTGAAGCCTTGGCCGAAGTTCCTTCCACCGTTCGCCTGTTTGCACTCGATACGGTGGCGCTCAACGCCCCCGCCGTGCGCGCGTCGATCGGTGTGCCGAGTTCCATCGAACGCAGCGGTACTTGGGTCAACGTCGACGGATTCAAAGGCATGCTGACCATCGCTCGTCCGGCACCCAATGATGTGGCGCCACTCTTACGAACCCTGAGTGACCTCGCGGAGCGCATCGCTCCCGCCGAGACCGCTGGGGGTGCGATCTAATGCCCGAGGAAACCATGACCACCGAACTTCCGATGCTTTTGGTCTGGGTGATCAAAACCGTCGTGATCTTCGGAGCTCTGATCAGCGCCGCCGGCCTGACGACACTCGCCGAACGCAAAGTATCGGCTTGGATTCAATACCGCGTCGGTCCCAATCGCGTAGGCCCCTTCGGCTTGCTGCAACCTCTCGCCGACGGCGTGAAGTTCATATTCAAAGAAGAACTCGTTCCCGACGGAGCGAACCGATTGATGTTCCGTTTGGCGCCGATCATCACGGCGGCCCCCGCCATGTTGTGCATCGCCGTGATTCCCTTTGCGGGCGAAGTCGTCATCGGCGATTACAACCTCGGCAATCTTTCGATCACCGATTTGAGCATCAGCGTGCTGTACGTCGGCGCGCTGACGGGCCTCGGCATCTACGGCATCATCCTCGGTGGATGGAGCAGCAACTCGAAGTACTCATTGATGGGTGCGCTACGTGCTTCGGCACAAATGGTCAGCTATGAGTTGACCTTGCTGCTCGCCATCCTCGCCGTCGTCTTGATGAGCGGCAGCCTCGACCTTCGCTCGATCGCCGAAACTCAAGCCATCGCCTCTGAGGGAAACTACGCCATCTGGAACATGTTCCTGCAGCCGGTCGCCTTTGTGCTCTTCATCATCGCGATGTTCGCCGAAACCAATCGCCACCCCTTCGACTTCGCCGAGTGCGAACCGGAACTCGTCGGCGGCTTTCACACCGAATACTCCTCGATGAAGTTCGCGCTGTTCTTCCTCGGTGAGTACTGCGCGATCATCGTCATGTGCTGCTTGGTCACGACCTTCTTTCTGGGCGGTTACGACGTGCCCTTCTGGGAAGGCGCACCCTGGTTCATTCAGCTGGCGAGCTTCGTGGCGAAAGCCACGGCCTTCGTCTTCCTGTTCATCTGGGTTCGCTGGACTCTCCCGCGCTTCCGTTACGACCAACTCATGGGACTTGGTTGGAAGGTCATGCTGCCGATCGCACTCGTCAACGTGACCGTCACGGGCGCAGTCGTTTCCTTCGGCTTGTCTCCGCTCTTGATGCCCATCTTTGCGATTGGAGCCTTAGTCCCCGCAGTCATGCTATTCGCACAGGTCAAGCCGGGCGAAGCTTCAGTCACCGGCGGCGCGCAGCCTGAAAAAGGCGCGCTCTCTGAAAAAGGCGCAGTCTCCTGACATGGTAATCGTCAAACGCAAAGAGCTCTCGTTTTGGGAGCGCTTGTATCTGCCCGAAGTATTACAGGGGCTAAGAATCACAATGCGGGCCATGTTCCGCAAGTCGATCACGCGCCAGTACCCGGAGCAACCGCTTCCTACGAATGAGGTCACGCGCGGGCAACCGCGTTTGGTCGTCAACGAAGACGACACTATTCGTTGTGTGTCGTGTGGATTGTGCGAGGCGGCTTGCCCGGCTTACGCGATCACGATTGACGGACAAGAGACCGACCGATTCATCGAACGCGAACCCGAGCGGTTCGACATCGACATGCTGCGCTGCATCTTGTGCGGCTTCTGCGAAGAGGCGTGCCCGAAGGACGCCATCCTGATGAGTGATGAACTGGAGCTCGCCGATTTCACGCGCGAAGCTCTGGTTTACGACATTGAAAAATTGAAGCGCCCGATTTCGTCGCTACAGCGTCGAGTCGATTACATCTACAAGCTGAGCAACCGGTGGAACAGTTCCTCTTCTTCCTCCTGAGCCTGTCGGCCATAGCCTTCGCGGTCGGCGTCGTCGTCGTGAAGAGTCCGATGAAAAGTGTGCTTTCGCTGCTCGGCAGCTTTGTCGCACTGGCTCTCATTTACTTATTGATCGGTTTCCAATTTCTCGCCGCAGCCCAACTCTTGGTCTACGCCGGCGCGATTATGGTGCTGTTTCTTTTCGTAGTCATGCTGCTCAACCTGAGCGACGTGAATGCGGTCTTTGATTCATCGCGCAAAGTCCTCGGACAAAAACGCGTGGCTATCGCAACCGCCGCCGCTGGCGTGATCGGATTGATCGCACTGTTCGCAGGCGGATCCGTTCAAGCGAGAGAAGCTTCAAGCGTCATTCCCGCCGAGGGCTTCGATCGCATCGACTACTTGGCCGGCCTGCTCTTCAGTCGCTACATGATCCCCTTTCAAGCTTCAGCGCTCTTGCTACTCGCCACCATGATCGGTGTGCTTGTGCTAGCTAAGCGCCGCCGCGAACCGGCTGCCGGGTCACAGGGAGGCGGACAGTAATGCTCCTAGCGCTTAGCTCCCTAGCGGCAGAGCCCGCGAGCGTCGTCCAAGCGGCCGGCGGCATCTCCAACACTCACCTCTTGGCACTCGCGGCGACTCTGTTCGCCATCGGTGTCTTTGGTTTCCTGATTCGACGCAACGCAATCATCGTGCTCGCGAGCGTCGAACTCATGCTCAACGCCGCCAACCTGACCTTCTTGGCAGGTAGTCGGATGCACTCCACGTCGGACGCCCTCAATCTCGATGGCTCCGTGTTCGCGATCTTCGTGATCTTGGTCGCAGCGGCGGAAGCCGCCGTCGGCCTAGCACTCGTCATCGCACTCTACCGTCTCAAGCAGACGGTCCACCTCGACGCACTCACCCAACTCGAGGGATGAATAGTCTTTGGCTAATTCCGCTGCTGCCGTTACTTGGCAGCGCCGTGTGTGGATGGCTCCACTTCTCCACCCTTCGCGCACGCGCTGAGGATCCGACTTCCGAAGGTACCGGCATCATGGCCGGTTTCGTCGGAACGGGTGCTGTGCTGGGCTCCTTAGCTGTCGGCATCCGCGCCCTGTTCGCGAGCGGCTTGCACCAAGACTCGTTCGCCGTCGAAAGCGTGGCGTGGTCGTGGATCAACATGGGCGGTGGGTTCAATATCGAACTCTCCATGGTCTTCGACCACCTGTCGGCAATCATGACGATGGTGATCTGCGGCGTTGGCGCTCTGATCCACATCTATTCAATCGGCTACATGAAAGGCGACCCGGGTTTCGCGAAGTTCTTCGCGTACTTGAACCTGTTCGTCTTCGCGATGCTGATGCTTGTGCTTTCGAGCAACCTACTCGGCCTCTTCGTTGGCTGGGAAGGCGTGGGGCTCTGCTCCTACTTGCTGATCGGCTTTTGGTACGAGAAGGGTTGGCCCGCGGAAGCTGGACAAAAAGCCTTCGTCGTCAATCGCATCGGTGACGCGTGTTTCTTAATCGGCAGCTTCCTGCTCGTCGACCTTTTCGCCACGCTCGACTTCACCGAGATGCTGGCGGGACTCGACGCCGTGCTCGCCACCGATGGCGCCACTACGCAACTCACCTTGGCCACCTTGCTCTTGTTCGGCGGTGCTTGCGGCAAGTCCGCACAGTTCCCGTTGTTCACCTGGTTGCCCGATGCGATGGCTGGGCCGACACCGGTCTCTGCTCTGATTCACGCCGCGACGATGGTCACGGCGGGCGTCTACCTCATCGTTCGCCTCAACCCGCTCTTCGCCGCCACGCCCAGCGTGTTGATGCTCATCGGATGCGTCGGTGCGCTGACCGCGATCATCGGAGCTTCGACGGCTCTCGTCCAACGCGACATCAAGAAGGTGCTGGCGTACTCGACGGTCAGTCAACTCGGCTACATGTTCCTCGCGCTTGGCACGGGCGCATGGGCTGCAGCGATCTTCCACCTCGTCACCCACGCCTTCTTCAAAGGTCTTTTGTTCCTCGGTTCGGGCAGCGTGATTCACGGCATGCACGACGAGCAGGATATGCACAAGATGGGCGGGCTGCGCAAGCACATGCCGCGCACCTACGCGACCTTCCTGGCCGGTGCTGCTGCGCTTTCGGGCATGCCGCTGATGAGTGGTTACTTCTCGAAGGACGAGATCCTGGCACACAACTTTGGTCTGGGCGGATTCAACATGATCCTCTGGCTCGTCGGCCTGATCGCCGCCGCGCTGACCGCCTTCTACACCTGGCGCATGGTTTCGTTGACCTTCCACGGTGAAGAGCGTTTCGACCCGAAAGAGGTTCACCCGCACGAGTCCCCCGCCTCGATGACGACGCCGCTCATAGTCTTAGCGGTCCTCTCGGTGTTCGGTGGCCTGCTCGGATTGCCCGCTGTCTTCGGACATCACATCCACTTCTTCGAGAACTGGCTGGCGCCGATTACCGCACAGGGCAACGCGTTGCTCGCTCATCCTTCACCGGCTCACGATTTGGATCCCAGTATCGAGTGGGCGCTCTTGGCTTTGGGAGCGGGCGTCGCCCTCTTCTTTGGTCACCGCGGCTTCCATGCCTACACCGGCGGCGTCCAGCGCGACCTCGATTTGCGCCGCGCCGAACCTGCGCGTTCCGACTTCCTCGAAAA
>JBLINP010000111.1:0-13008 GCA_047639415.1 Planctomycetota bacterium
GTATACGATCGCGATCGGGCGCCCGCAGTAAGTCGCGAAAGAGTTCAGATTCAGTAGCCATGCGGGGAGTCTATCCGCCCGCAGTGGAATGCGTCATGCGAAGTGGCGCAGCGAAGGAGCATTCTTTAGTTTCGCCGCGAATAGCGCCAATTCGCCATTCCAAAGCGGGTTGTCTATAGGGTCAGGGTCGTTTCAGAGGTCTCGCCAGCCTTCACTGTGATCCGCACGACTTCTCGACTGGCACCGGCAGCAAACGGTTGCCTGAGTATCAGTTCGTACATGCCGGGTTTGATCCATTGCACGAGATAGGGGGAGCGTTCGAAGGACGCTGAAGCACTCCGCGAATTGTTATTCGAGCTTCCTGACGTAACCGTGATCATTTGAATCGAGCAAAAGCCCGTGTATTGCTCGCCGCTTGAATCCAGAATTTGAATTCGCATGGCGCCGGACTCCTTCGAGTCGATTTCGAGCGAGGCCTCCGTCGCACCGATTTTCACGACCCGATTTCGAAACTGAGCTGGAACATTCGAAACAGTTTGGTGCAAGTTGAAATTGAGATCGTACTCCCCGTAGGGAATGCCATCGATTAGGACCGGTTCGGACGGCCATTGACGCAGGAGGAACTGATACTCCGGCGTTCCTGGTTGTGTGCTACGAAGGCCGAGGGTTGCGATGTTTCCATTTGCATAGACCCGCTCATCGCTCAATCCGTAATCGACGATTCGTAGCCTTCCCCAGTTAGTGGAGTTTGGAGTGAGAGTGATCGTGTGTGTCGCTACCGAATCGACGACGGGGTAGAGGTTTGAGTTGTCGGAGATGCTTTGGTATCCGGGGAGTGCAAGCGTGTATTCAAATGGGCCTAGGACTTGCATGTCGGTATCGGCCTGGATGAGTACCTGAAATTCGTGCCCAACAATCTCGGTATTGATTCCCGCTAACGCCGCCGCAAGCGAGGTTTGATGAACCCGCGGGCCTAGGCTGAAGATTTCAAACTCGGAGCCGCGCGTTTGATGAAGCAGACTGTCGGTTCTCGGCTGCTTGCCTTCCACATCTCGGTACAAGACGCGTATCCCAAACAATCGCGTTGCCCGTATCTCGAGAAGTAGTCCCTCAAAGCACTCCTCCGCAATGCGCTGTTCGCCAAACACATACCCATTCCCACCGCCCTCGATTCGATAATCCTTCCCAGGAGCGAGCCCGCGAATTGCGAATCGTCCGGAACCGTCCGACGTGGTAGTCGCGACGCTCGGATAGAGCGAGTCTGCGACGGACAACTTGGCGAGTCGTGGTCTCTGCAATTGTTTGAAAACGACCACGTTGACACCGGCACAAGGTGTCAAGCCGTCGGGAAAGGTAATCACGCCATGGATGGTCGGCGCGCTTTCTAGAATGACTCGTTCGGTGCCGGGAAGCTCGCGTTCGAACCGAGCTGTGACGTAACCCTCTTTCGCCACCGACCAAGTCACCGCTTTGTCCGGCATTGTCGCAACGAGTTTTCCGGCGGACGAAGTACGCCCAACCTCTACGAACTCATCAAGATCGTCGAAATGCACAATCGCGCCGTCGACGAAGTTGCCGTAGTCATCGCGAACGACGAATTCGATTTGATCGGCTTGCTCGGATTCGGCATTGGAAACCGCGCTCGCATTACCAACCGGCGTTGGAACGCGTTTGGCGGGGCTAGCGACTTCCCGAACCTTCGCTTCCGGCTCCTGCGCACGGGCCTCGTCTGAATCCGCTCGTACGACGGCGTCGCTGTCACTCGGTTGGTCGTACAACAACCAAGCCAAGGCAACGACAACTCCGAGCGCGATCAGGATATTTCGCCTATTTCCCACGACGCTCATTAGAGGCTATTTGCGTTGATAGAGGGCCGCGCTTATCTCCAGACCTCAAACGGAGCAACACTCTCGAGAACGTCCCAAAGCCGACGTGCGACGAAATCTACTCAACCCGCTTCGCCATCAACTCGACTTCTTGAATGAGCAAGGGCTCCAGTTTCGACAGGCGCTCGATGAAATCCATGCTGCCGTGCCAGACGGCCAGGACATAACCAACGTCCTTGATTACATCGCCGATGAACACGTGCTTTTGAGCTCGGTAAAAATGAAGTCGTCCCGAGAATTTCGGACGAAATTCAAAAAGCACAAGGTCTTGATCTAGTCTACGAAGCGCTTCGTTCAGATCGTCGAGGTAGCGATCCGCGACGGACTGGCTCCATCGCTCAATGGAGTAAGTGTAGATTTTATCAATATCCGAAAGCGCTCTCTCGGTGAGATGTAGACGCTTCACTTGCCTTCACGCTTGCCGCGAAAATCGGCCAGCATGCTCCGGAGGTCTCCGGTGTACTCGGTCGTTCGTCCGGTTCGAACGTCGTCGTAACCTTCGATTACGGATTGGCGCAACGTCTCTGCATCGAGCCGGTCCTTCTTCTCCCGGATCAAGCTGCGGACGAATTCGCTGGGAGTGGAAAACAGAGTCCCGTCGCCTGAGTTTGCGTCCAAAAAGCCGCGCAGTTCATCAGTGAGGGACAGGTTGATGGATCGCGCCATGGGGTGGCTCCTGTCGTTTGGGGTATGTCTCAACATGATGTATGTGCCGATATAGATCAATAAGTGTCACGAAGCGATTGATAGCAAACCGAGGGGTGCTGCCTGCAGTACCTTCACTAAGCGACGCCCAAATAATGGTTTACGCCATGGATGAGGGGAAAATAACTCCCCAGTGGACGGGGTTCCTCTCTAGACCGACACGCCCGCCTCGAGGTCCAACAAGAAGCGCTTGTTGTCCAACCCGCCGGCGTATCCCGTCAAACTGCCGTTGGATCCGATCACTCGATGACAGGGAACGACGACCGCGATCGGGTTCAGCCCGTTTGTCCTTCCGACGGCGCGTACGGCTTTGGGTGACTTCACGTGTTCGGCGACCTGCGCGTAGCTCCAGGTTTCGCCGTAGGGAATCTCGCTGAGCGTCTTCCAGACTCGTTTTTGAAAGTCGGTGCCGACCGGACGCAACTCGAGATCGAACTCCGTGCGCTTGCCGCGGAAGTACTCCTTCACTTGTCGCTCGACGACCGCGCAATGCGACTTGACGCGTTTGACGGTTGCACCACCTTTGCGAGCTTGCTCTTCGAGTTCTTCGCGCGTGACGTCGTGCATGAATTGAAGACGCATCAACGCGCGCTCTTCATCGACGGCCACGAAGAGTTCACCCAACGGCGATTTGAAAGCGTGTGTCGAGATGTTGTTCATGGTTTGGAATCCAAGTCGTTCAATCGTTGCCAAAGGTGGAGGCAAGCAAGACTGCGGTGGGGGCGAAATGGTTGCATAAGTTCTCGCGTTTTTTCGGCGCTCGGCCGTTCGCTCAAATCGAAGAAGCTTTTAAGCGAGGAGCTGATCCCGGAATCCCCGACGGGCAAGCTGTCGTTGAATCCGACGCCGCGCATCATGACGTAGTTGGCGGACCATGGCCCGATTCCGCGTAACGCGAGCAAGGTGTCGGATAGCCTCGTGGCCGACATATCGGCGAGTTGATCGAGATCGAGTTCACCGGAGACAAACGAGCGGGAGACGTCGATGACGTACTCCGCTTTGCGACGTGAAAACTGCAAGGGCTTCAAGTCGTCGTAGTCGAGTTGCGCGATATCCGCCGGTTGTGGGTGAGCGAGTAGCCCATCAAAGTGTTTGGGCGATTTGTGTTTGGCGGTCAACTCGATCAAGCGCGTTCGTAGCGCCATCGCGAAGGCCAAATTGACTTGTTGTCCAATGATGGACCAAATCAAGGCTTCGAAAACATCGGCGGTTAGCAAGACGCGTAAACCTTCACGTCCACTGGTGAGTCGGCTGAGGCCTTTCGTTCGACGTACGAGCTTTTGAAGCGGATTCGGATCGCAGTTTAATCCGAGCATGCGAATCGCAACGTTGTGCGCTTGGGCCATGCCCTGCGGAGAGATGGGGCGCGAGCTGATGACCTCGCACCGAGCCGTCTTCTCGCTTAACTTGATTTCAAGCAAGCCGTCGCGGCCATCGAGACGTAATGCTTTCGAGAAGCGGTTGCCGTTGAGCCTCTCCGTCACGCTGTTCTGATCGCGTCCCAGTAGTTTGAGCGTGCGGGCAGCTAAGAAATCGATTGGCAGTTGCAGTTTGAATGCTCCACCGTGCACTAATGACTTGTAGCCGCCGGGTTGAACGCCGAGGTGCTTGCCGAAGTTTTCGTGGAACGCGGAAGCGCTTTCAAAGCCCAACTCAAACGCTAGGTCGAGCGGTTTGCTCGACTCCGTTAGCAGGCGTTCTGCAACGGCTAAGGTTCGCGTACGCGCGAGGAAGTTTGCCGGACTTTCGTGGTAATGCTCGCGAAAGGATTCGCTCAGTTTCGTTTTTCCGAGCTTGGTAAAGCTTTGCATCGCGCCGACATCAGGCATCGATGCGGGGGCGCTGCGGACCGAAGAGACGAGCGCTTCTAGTAGTTCGAGAGTCGGATCGAAGTTGCGGTAGAAGTGGTTGGGCTTACAACGCTTGCAAGCGCGCAGTCCGGCACCGAGTGCATGCTCTTCGTCGGGAAAGAACAGCGTGTTCTCAAGCTTCGATTTGCGCGCCGGGCAAGTCGGCAAGCAATAGATACCCGTGGTTTTGATACCGACGACAAAGCGCCCGTTCCAATCGGCGTTTCGCTCGACGAACTGCGCGTACATCTCCTCCCGACCCCAACTCAAACGATCCATCGCCCTATGATCGCCTGCCGCGTTCCCCGAGTCTTCCGGAAATGTTCGCTAGAATTTGAAAGCTCACGAATAACGACGCTTCGCCGTAAGCAAATCTCATCAATCGTCGAACTGGCCGTGATTGCGACTGATGTATAGAGCCAGAAGATCGTTTCGATCGAGCTTCTGCTTTGATTGAGCCAGCGCAAAATTGGCGCTGGTCGGAATCGGTTTGCCCAGTCGCTTAAGCGCTTTCAAATTGATGATTCGCCAGCTAGGGCCATCCGCATCGAGACTCCCCGCTCGCCGAGCTTCCTTCTGTGCCAGGGCGAACTCGTTGTTCTCAAGCAACGCTAGTGCGTGAATTAGCGCCGAACGCGCGTTGCCAGGTGCAAGTTTGACTGAAGTGCGCGCGTAGCCCAAAGATCGTAGCGGCGAGCGCAATTCACGCTTTTTACAGGTCAATAGAAACGCAGCTAGATTTTGATTGAGCGAAAGATCATCGGGGACGCAGTCGATTCCGTTCTCCCAAGCACGCAGGGCACTTTTGAATTTTCCCCGCCGACGATAGATCGCACCCAAATTGTCGTGTGCTTCTGCGTTTCTTGGATCGGTACGCCGCGCGATTCGATAGTGAGCGGTGGCTTCGTCTAAAAGTCCTTGCCGCAAATACAAATTGCCGAGAGTCAGTTGTGACTCAAAATCATTCGGACGCAGTTCGGTTGAATGTTTCGTCAGAACGATCGCTTCATCAACGCGATCGAGAGCGGCCAGTAAGATGCCGGTGATTAGCAATGCCTCCGGATCATCTGGCTCAAGTTCTAGTGAGCTCTCGAGAACGACGAGCCCTTCGTCCAATGCATTTAAGAATGCGAGGGTTGATCCGAGTCGATATAGAGCGCGTTCGCTATCCGGTTCGAGTTCGACGGCGCGCCTGAAAGCTGCTTCCGCATCTTCGGGGCGATCCATCATGAACATCAGGTTGCCGAGCGTAAACCAAGCATCGAACGATCCATCGTCGGCTTCCTCGAGAGCAGATTGCAATTCAAGAATCGCGGGTGGCGACGCGCAATTTGTCGCGGCCATCGCTCGATAAAGCGCTGCGTCCGGATCGGCATCGTTCGCACCCTCGCCATAAACTTCCGAACCTCCGAATTCCGCGACTTCTTCATCGCGGGGCGCAAGCCATGCTTTAGGAGCGGGCTTTCGCCGAATGCGATGATCGGTCATGGTCACTTTGACGACATCGCTGGGCCTGTGCGTTGGCATGTGGCAAGTCACGCAGTCGTCCATTGCAACCTCAGCATGCATCGCATGGCGAGGTTCGTCCGCACATACATCAGGCTCGTGGCATTGCACGCATTTGTCACGGTAATACGCCGCGCGATCGATTGGCGTAACCGTTCGATGCGGGTCGTGACAGGTCAGGCAAGTGAGTTCACCCTCACTCTCCATGTAGCAAAGGCTTTGCTTGAGGCGATACCCGTGGTGATTGATTTCAAACCGGTCCTCTTCATCGGGTTCATCGTTGATGTTGACGGCAACTTGCGTCTCAGTAAGTCGCATGCCTGGCTCAAACGCATAACTACCGACTCCAAAGCGCTGAACGATGTCTGGGATTGCCGACGTGGCTTGTAGGTGACATTGAAAGCACAAGTCTTCTTGAGCGCCGATTTCCAAGTGCTTTGGATTGACGATGGCGGCTTTAAGTTCAAGGTCCGAAACTTCATTGGCTTCGGCCAAGCGGACATGCTCGGCGCCTGGCCCGTGGCATCTTTGGCAGCCAATTCCTTCTGGAAGATTCTTGGGAAACAACTGTGGTTGCCCAAATAGATCGCTGCCTTTTGGAACATCTGGATAAGCGTTATGGCAACTCATACAGCGCCGGTTTACTTGCCGCGTAAAGCCCGAGTGATCGGGAGTGTCATAACCGGGCGCCATTCCCCATCGCTGACTTTGCGAGTACCACATGAGTGGCATCTGAAAGAGTTCGCCGCGGTCTGTCTGATACATGTAACCACGACCGTGCTTGCCCGAGCCAACGATCCAATCGACACGACGCTCAAGTATGGCGTACTCCTTGGCCTTGGAGTCCAATCGATAACGCCGTTGATATACCTCTTCACCACGCACAACCATTTCGTAGTGATTGCCCGAGCGCTCGTGATAAAAATGATTGTCGTCGAAGTCTTCAATCATCTCGTCCACTCGCACACGAGTGAACGCTTGCGCCATTGCGACTTCTTGGTACGAATCCCAAAGCGTTTGGTGGCACTCGGCGCAGGCTTGGTCCGGAACGTATCCAGGTGCGGCGCCAGTGGTGACCGGCCACGGATTTGATGGTGCTTGTTGGGCTGCCGTGCTCGAAGCGAGAAGGAGTAAGGCCATTGCTTCAATTCCGATCGCTCTGAGCGACGGACTGAATGCAACAGCCGGGACTTCCTTCATTTACATAGTCTACACGTTATGTAAACATTAAGTTTACATTAGCCTTGCCTGCGTGCATGCGCTCGTCGGGGCCCAGCAGCCAGGAAATTCAGATTAAGCCCTACTCCGGAAGGCTGCGGAACTCCGCCAAGATGAAGGCATGCAGCGCGCCGCCGTGTGGCTCTCGCTCGCTTGATTCGAATCGCTCGTAGAGGTCCGAGGACATTTTCTTGAAACCCTGCAAGCCAAGGATGTGAGCGCGAAGAAGCATCCAACAATCGGGATCCATTTTGCTTAAGCCCGTACGCGTTGCCATTTTTCCGGCTTCCTCGAGGTCTATGGTTTTGATGAGGCCAACGGCCAGTAGGAGTTGAGCGTCATTGTCGCGCGCATCGATTTCCACAGCTCGGCGAGCGTACTTCAACCCCGCTTTGATTGAGCGAATGGCTTTGTTCGGAGAGGTGAAGCGAGTTTCGGCAAGGCGTTTGGCGAGCGAAAGGTCATCGGGCACACATTCCAATCCAAGCTCCCAGGCTTGCAAGGCAGCAGGCCATTTGTCTTGCATGGAATACACGAGCCCGAGATTGTCGTGAGCGCTCGCAATTCTTGGGTCAGCATCTCGCGCTGTTTGATAAACGTGAATGGCTTTGCGCAGATTGCCTTTTTGCAACTGCAGGTTGGCGAGTTCGAGTTTTGGTTCGAACAGATGCGGGCGCAGTTTGATGACGCGACGGAAGTGGGGGAGGGCTTGATCGATTTGCCCGAGGCCGGCAAAGATCTTGGCTAAGCTCAAATGCGCGTCGGGATTGTCGCCATTCAACTCAAGCGCTCGTTCGAGACTCGTGATGGCTTCCTTCGAACGGCCCAAATTGCCCAAAGTCGATCCGAGGCGAATGTGTCCGGTTTCGTGGTCGGGAGCCAAGGCCACGGTTTGTCGATACGCTTCGAGAGCTTCCTCCCGCATCTCGATTTCGAACAGTTTGTCGCCCAGCGCGAGCCAAGCCTCGTAGCCAGCGCCGGTTTGGCTTTCGAGTTGAGCTTTGAGCCGTAGCACCGCTTCGCGATCACCACTTTTGGATTCCGCTAAAGTGTGATAAGTGGCGGCGTGCGGGTTGTTCTCAATTTGCGCAGGTTGGTAAAGCGCGCTCGTTTTGAACGGATAGTTCGACTCCGGAATCTCCTTGATCCAGCTGGGAGGCGCAAGCTTTCGACGAATGCGGTGATCCGTCATCAACACGCCAACGACTTCATGCGGTCGGTGCTTGGGCATGTGGCACGACACGCAATCGTCGGCGTCGACTTGTGCGCGTTCGACGTGAGCGGGAGTCTTCGAACAAGTGTCGACTTCGTGGCAACTCAAACACTTGTTGCGGTAGTGTTCCGCTCGCCGTTCCGGTGCGACCTTGCGGTGCGGGTCGTGACAAGTGAGGCAGGTCAATTTGCCCGGGCTCTCCTCGTAACACGGCGAGCTTGCTAGGCGGTAAGCGTGGTGGTTGATCTCGAAGCGATCGGAGCTCAATCCCCGCTCTTGAATGTTGACCAGGATCAGCGCTTCTTCCAACAACATGCCGGGTTGGAACGCGTAGTCGCCGACGCCGAAGGGTTGAATGGCTGTCTCGACGGAAGTCGTGGGTTGCATGTGGCAGCGGTGACATAACTGTTCGCGTGCAGACGCTTCAAGTTTGCCGGGATTGACGATCGCGGCGAACAATTGTTCTTCGGTGGCTTCGTCGCTCTCCGCCAAACGCACGTGATCTGCGCCCGGTCCGTGACAGCGCTGGCAACCAATCCCCTCCGGCAGGTCCTTCGGGAATAGGTGTGGCTGACCGAAGAGGTCGCTTCCGCTGGCAACTTCGGGATAGGCGTTATGACAGGACATGCACTGCCGATCGATCAGGCGACCAAAGCCGAAGTGATCGCGTTGATCATAACCAGGCGCCATCCCCCAACCTGAATCCTTGTACCAAACCAAAGGCAGCTGATAGAGCTCGCCCATTTCAGTTTGATAGAAGTAGTTGCGTCCGTGATTGCCGGAGCCTACGACCCAATCGAGTTTGCGTTCGAAGTTGGCGTAGGGCTGGCCCTTGCTGTCGAGGCGATAGCGTCGTTGAAAGATCTCTTCGCCGCGAATCTCCATCCGGTAGTGATTGCCGGAAGCTTCGTGATAGAAGTCCGCTTCTTCGAAGTTCTCGACCATGTCGGGAATGCGAACGCGTTTGAAGGCCTGCGCCATGCCGACTTCCTGATAGGAGTCCCAAATGCCCGAGTGACATTCGGCGCAGGCTTCATCGGGTACGTAACCCGCGGCAGCACCCTTTGTGACCGGCCAAGGCTCGTTGTCGGTTTCGACGTGGCTGCTCATCTGCCAGCCAATTAGCAGCAGGGTGGTCAGCCCCGCCGCGATACTCTTCAGAGCTCCGTGTAGCTGGTTTGTATTTTTGCGGTCCACGAAACCAGTCTACTCGAAGCTCCCAAATTGGAGCGTATTTCTATCGGCCTGTATTTAGTCAGCGATTTCGACGCCATCGATGTCGAGTGCAGTCACGTCGCCGTAGCCGAGCTCAATCAATCCGCTCTCCACTTTCTCGCGATCGCCGACGACCAGAATGACCATCTTGTCGGGAGTGAGGTGCTTGCGAGCGAGCGCTTTGAGATCGCCGATGCTGATCTCATTGAGCAAGAGCTGACGCTGTTCAAGGTAGTCGTCTGCGAACCCATAGCGACTGATGTCGTTGAGCAGCCCCGACAAGGCGCGAATCGATTCGTATTGACGACTGGCCGATTGAATCAGTGCTTTCTTGGTGAAGTCGAGTTCATCTTGAGTGACGCCGTCAAGAATCATGTTGAGCTCCTTCATGATCTCAACGAGGGACTCCTTGGTGACGTCTCCGCGAACACCTGAAGAGGTGACAAACGTGCCGGGCAAGATTCCGCCGGTGAAGTTTGAGCGAGCGCCGTAGGTGTAGCCCTTATCCTCACGCAGGTTGAGGTTGATGCGGCTCGAGAAGGAACCGCCCAAGATGTAGTTGAGGATGAAGAGCGGGTAGTAGTCGGGATCGTTGGTCGCGACGCTGGTCTGTCCAACGCGAACTTGTGATTGAGCGGCGCCGGGCTTGTCGATGAGGTAGACGCTGGGCGTAGCTTGCTCAATCGAGTCTTCGGGTACGAAGCTGGCAGGCATCGTGCCGGTTTCGTTGACGCGCCACTGGCTCGTCAATCCACTCACCGATGCTGCAAGTTCTTCGGCGTTCAATCCACCGACGAAGGTCATGCGTGCGCCAGCGGCAATGCCGTGCGTACTCCAAAATTCGGTTACGTCATCGCGAGTGAGTGCGGAGACCGAAGCTTCCGTGCCCGCAGCGGAGGCACCACGCAGGGTGTCGCCGAACATCAAGCGATCGAAGGCGCGACGTGAGGTTGAAGAGATCGCATCGCCGCGTGCGCCGATGGATACCAAACGGTCATCCTTGATACGGTTGAAGTCTTCTTCGTCGAAACGCGGAGTCAGGACGATGTCTTTTAGGATCGCGACGGCCTGCGGCAGATACTTTTCGAGCACGTTGACTGAGAAGCCAATCTCCTCGCTCGTCGCTCGAATTGAAAGGCGTGCACCGATCGCGTCGAGAGCTTCAGTGAGCTCCGTGGTCGTCATCGCATGTGTGCCTTCGTTGAGCAACTCGGCAGTGATTGAACTAATGCCTTGCTTGGCTTTGGCCTCATACATTTTGCCCGCGGGCACGTAGAGATTGAGTTGAGCGATCGGAAGCTCGGTGTACTTCGTTCCCGTTACGTTGATGCCGTTGGCCAGTTGAGCGTGCCACACCGATGGCGAGCGGAAAGCCGCTTGCGGCGCGGGCGTGGGGACGATCGAGCGATCCAAAGCGGCTTCGGCGGCGACGACCGCGGGTGTACGTCCAGCTGCGGCAAGGGAAAGTCCGCCTTCGGGAACCGTGCTGACGATCGCAGCGGGTTGGTTGATGATGTAACGCCCCAGGACGCGATGGATGTCGTCCGCGGTCACATTCAAATGAGCGTTCAACACTTCCGCCGTGTGATCGGGGTCACCGAAGAAGGTGTTGTACATCGCCAATCGGCTGGTGCGCGAGCTGACGGTTTCCAACTGGCGAATCGCGTCAGACTCAAAGCGTACTTTGGCGCGCGCCAGTTGCTCTTCGTCGACGCCGTTCACGTACAGATCGTTCAGAAGTTGGCGACCTTCGTACTCCAAGGTGTCCAAGTCAACGCCGGGCTTCGCGCGTAACGTGACGTGGAAGGAACCCGCGATTTCACCGCTGTACTGATAAGCTTCGACTTCACTGGCCAGCGGGCGTTCGATCATCAGCGACTTGTTGAAGATTGAAGCTTTGTTGGCGGAAAGCAGGCCCGAGAGCAATTCGAGCGGCGCGTCGTCTTCACTGAACTGAGTCGTCGAGTGCCACGACAGAGTGACCTGCGGGAACTTGACGCGGTCTTCGATGACGACGCGAATATCTTGCTCGAGCTGGGCGGGACGCAAAGCGGGCTTGCCCACTTCCGGTCCACGCGGAATTGAACCGTAGTACTTCTTGATCAATGCCAAGGCTTGCTTCGGGTCGATGTCGCCACCGACGGCCAGCGTTGCGTTGTTCGGCCCGTACCACTTGCGGAAGAAACCGTGAACGTCATCGAGTGAAGCCGCAGTTAGGTCAGCATGCGAACCAATCGTGGTCCAACTGTAGGAGTGTTCGGCAGGGTAGAGCGCCTTCGCCCAAGCTCCGTACTCGCGACCGTAAGGACGATCGTCGTAGTTCTGACGCCGTTCGTTCTTGACGACCTCACGCTGATTCTCAAGCTTTTCCTCCGTCACCGACGGAAGCAGGAAACCCATGCGATCGGCTTCCAACCAGAGCGCCATCTCCATCTGATTCGACGGAAGCACTTCGTAATACAAAGTGCGATCGCGGTCGGTCGTACCGTTCAAAGTACCGCCAGCTTCTTGCACCTTCTTGAAGTGCTGTTCGTCACCGACGTTCTCCGAACCTTGGAACATCATGTGCTCGAACAAGTGAGCGAAGCCGGACCGGCCCTGCACTTCACGCGCGCTGCCAACGTGGTAATAAACGTAGACGGCTACAACCGGATCGGAGTGATCTTCGTGCAGGATGACTTCAAGACCGTTTTCAAGAACGTGCTTCTCAAACGGGATGGATAGGTCTTGGGCAGCAAGCGGGAGAGCGAGCGCCAACGTGGCGAGTGCAGACTTCATGAACATGACAGTGTCAGAGGTAAGGAGTTCGGCGGTTCGACGTGAACCGATTTGAGGCCAGCAGGATACTCCCGATACCGATTCCTGTGGGCAATTGGAGGCTAGAAGCGAGATACGGTGTCGGACACCTCAGCCGACCTCAGCCCTCACTGGGTACCGCACAAAGAAATATTGCCTTTGGCAACCTTTGTGCGGTACCAAGTGAGGGCTGAGGTCTGCTGAGGTGTCTGACACCGTATCTCGCTTCTAGCTTCTGACAGTGCGACTTCTATGCGCACGCCAGATTGCCTAGGCTGCCCGTATGGAACCCAAAAGTACTCAAAACTCACCCTACATCGTCGAAGTATCCGCGGGCACCTACGCCTACTGCAGTTGTGGTCAGAGCGCTGACCAACCGTATTGCGACGGAAGCCATAGTGGCTCGGGCATGTCGCCGACGATTGTGAAACTGGAAGAAGGCAAGACCGTCGCATGGTGTGGTTGTCGCCGAAGCGCCAACTCGCCTTACTGCGACGGTTCGCACGCGCGTCCGCAGTGATGCGTTGATCCGGTGATACGGCGGTGATACGGAGCCAGGACAAAATCCACCGGGGCAAGCTAAGGGGAGCGAGCCAAACGGCTCGCTCCCCTTAGCTTG
>JBLINP010000112.1:0-13005 GCA_047639415.1 Planctomycetota bacterium
CGACCTTACAAGGTCGTCTGCGGGGGCAAGTATCTGCAAAGTGCCAGCAGGAACCAATTCGAGGCGTTTTGCCTCGCGGTTCATGAATAATCCGGGCTAGGGATTGCTGAAGTACCGAAGCCAGCAAAAATAGCGACTCGGGGCGGAGCTTGGTTTGAGGCAGCGGACCTTCGTGTTCACCTTGGCGTGGACCCAAACTTTCGAGCAGCGAAAAAAGCACACCCCGCTTTTCAGGTGACTTCATTGAGCCTCTTGGTTGAGAAGTTGCGCGATGCGGGAGTAGACGTGGTGGATGACGATCGCCTACCGGGATTCAATCGTGTGTACGTAAACGATCCATTCGGCAATCGGCTTGAGTTCCTCGAACCAGCGCTTTAAAACCTAGTTGCCCGCATTTTGCCGGCGGCCGCCAGTGCGCGTACTGTTGCTCTTGAAAGCGACAGCCAAAGCGCGCGGGACTACGGTTTGGGGATGAGGCGTCATCAGTCATTGCTCGGTGACCTCGCTGATCGACCATCACAATTCACGTCCGAGTATGAAGCTGACATGAGTACTTTCCGTATTGCTCTTGCGAACCTAAGCATTCCTGCGACACCCTTGGAATCCGTTCAGTCGGCAATCGTGGCGATTGCCGATGCGGGTCGGCAAGGCGCGAGTGTCATTTGCTTTTCGGAATGTTTCGTTCCCGGTTATCGATGGCCAGATTCGACACTGCCTGCGCCTGATGCGGAATTTCTTGGACGCGCGCTAGTCGAAGTTGGGGACGCTGCTAAGGCGGCCAGCATAACGGTGATCCTGGGGACGGAACGCGTCACAACGCAAGGCTTGCAAATCACCGCTTGCGTGTTTAATCCCGACGGCGCGATCGCTGGTTGGCAGGACAAAGTGCAGCTCGACCCGCCGGAGGAAGCCATTTATCCGGGCGTTGGAACGGAGCGCCGAGTCTTCACTGCCGGAGCCTTAACCTTCGGCGTTGTGATTTGTCACGAGGGCTGGCGGTATCCGGAGACCGTACGCGCCGCCGCGCGTCGCGGCGCGCAAGTCGTGTTCCATCCGCACGCTCATATTGCCGAGCCTGGGAGCTATCGACCTTCGACATTCGCCGATCCCGCGAACTCGTTTCACGAGAAGGCCATTCTGTGTCGAGCGGCGGAGAACACCTGCTACGTCGCGTCGGTGAACTGCGCCAGCGAGGGTTCCGGAACTACGTCCGCAATCGCTCGTCCGGATGGTTCGTTGCTGAGCTATCAGCCCTATGGACAAGCGGGCTTGCTTGTAGCGGATTTGGATCTGGAGGCAGCCACAGGGTTTCTAGCTGCTCGGTTGCGAACGCCTGGTTAATCCAGACGGCGGAATCGACTGAGGTGATTTCTCGCGACTCTGATGTGAAGTCAGGCGCCGTAGAGGTTCTCGGTGGAAACACAAAGCACTTTGCGAACGCGGTACATGCCAAAGGCCAATCGCATCGTTCGAGTGTCGCCAGTGCGAACGACGGTCGTCAGAATTTCAATGCGTAGGATTCCTTGACCCACTTCTCCCAGATCGTTTTTGGAATCGGCATCTCTGCGGTAAATCTGACCGTCACCCACCCTTTGGATCCAGCTTGGTATCGATCGGGTTCTTTGGCCGCGAGCTTTTCGGCTTGAGACATTGATTTGTCGAGCTTGAACATCGCCTTGAAGCCGACGCCCTTCGCGCCCGGACCGATGAACAACAAGGAATGCTTGCCGACTTTGAATGAGCTTTGATTGCAGGAGCTTCCGACGGTGACGTCGTCAAGGGATGCGGCCAGTTTGCAAATAGCGGCCGTCGGATCTTGGTTCTTCACCATGGTTGCTTGGTCGTGGAGGAGAATTGGAGAGCAGGGTGAATTCAGATTCCCGCGAGAGGTGAATTCTAAATCAAACCGAGTTTATGTGCCGAGTATTTGGATGCAGGCAGATGGATTGAATCCAATCACGGTGTTGATGGTCATGGGCCTTGGATTTGGAAACCGAAGAGGGGTGTGGGGCGCGTCGTTCGCGTTGGCTAGGATGCTGTGATGAGAAGAGTTTCTGTTGAGGTGGGGCGACTTGAGCGCTTTGAAGTGGAGTCGGGCTTAGTCGGGTATCGCTCACCCTTATTGTCGGAGTTGGGCGTGCCGCACGCATTTACGACGCGACATGATGGCGGGGGATTGGCACTCGAAATTGATGGGCGTGACGGCTCGAGAGGAAGTGAAGGGCGCTTGCACCGATTGGTCCAGTGCGATGACGTGCGGCCATTGTTGCGCGTTCGGCAAGTTCATGCCGACGGCGTGTATCGCGTCGTGAAGCCTTTCGACAGTTTGCGAAGCGCTACGCCTCCAGACGCCGACGCGTTAGTTTCAAAGCAGAAGGACGGGCTTTTGATCATCCGCGTTGCCGATTGTGTTCCGATTTTGCTGGCCAGCTGTGACGGCGAGATGGTTGCGGCGATTCACGCGGGTTGGCGCGGTATGGTGGCCGGGGTAATCGAGCAGACGGTGTCAGCCTTTGAAGGCCGCGAAATCGTGGCGGCGATTGGTGCGTCTATTTCGCTGCGAGCGTTCGAGGTGGGACCGGAAGTCGCGCAGGCCTTTCGCTCCACCGAATTGGCCGAGGTCATTCATCCCGGCCGGGAGGATCGTTCGCACATCGATTTACGAGCCGCCGCAAAATTACAGCTCGAGCGAGCGGGCGTCATTGGTATCGATAGCACAGACCGCTGTACCTTTAGGGACGAGTCTGAGTTCCACTCCTATCGCCGCGATGTTACGGGCGGTGCTGCGGAGAGTACGGGGCGCATGGGTGCCGTGATTGGCAGGCCATCAGTCTGACTCTTTCTAGATCGCGGAGATGATTCACCGCACTTACGATTTCCGCGCGCCCGTCCCCCGGTTTGTTTCGCGTTCCCTAAAAAAGAGAATCCCAATGTCGCGCATCGTTTCACGCCTGTTCTTCGCATTGACCTATCTGTGCTTGGCTCATCCAGCTCAAGCGCAGTTCTTTCCCTCTGACGATACGTCGGCGATACGGAGCCAGGACAAAATCCACCGGGGCAAGTCAGAGGGAGCGAGCCATTTGGCTCGCCCCCTCTGACTTGCCCCGGTGGATTTTGTCCTGGCTCCGTATCGCCGACGTATCGTCGGGCTCAGCATCGACGCGTCACCTCCTCCGTTGCCGCGCCTTGGCCGTCAATGGATTCTCTGGCCAATCGTGCTTGGGGTAACGGCGTCGTAGATCCTTACGGACTTCGCCGTACGTCGTTTTCCAGAAGCTCTCCAAGTCGTCCGTGACTTGTTGTGGACGCATGTTGGGTGCCAACAGGTGCATCAGTAATGTGACGCGTCCACCGGCGATGCGCGGTGTGCTCTGCATCCCGAAGAGCTCTTGAATGCGTGCGGCCAAGATGGGCGGTCGACCCTCTTCGTACGTGAGCCGAATGTTGTTTCCACTCGGGACAGTGATGCGTTCGGGCGCGTGACGATTGAGCGCTTCGAGCTGTTTCCAATCGAGCGCACTTTGCACAGCATCTTTGAGAGGCGCACGGTCAAGTTCCGCGAAAGAGAGCTTGTCGCCGCAAAGTTGCGGCAATAGCTCAATCAGAAAAGCATCGTCGATGCGCGGCAGTTCGAGATCTGGCATCCATTCGTTCAGGCAGTGGATGCGCGCGACGAGGTTGATGAATTCCTTATCTCGTAGCGGCAGCGCTCGCTCCAGGTCTAGCGCAGCAGCATCGACTAAGGCTTGCGTGGAGGCTGCACAGCGTTTGAGAGTTGCCGGACGCGAGTCGAGTTCGAGGGTTCCAAAGCGCGTGATCTGCTGCGCGACGACGCGCAAGCTCTCTTGATCGAACGCGAGAGAGACTTCCGTGTGAATCTTTGTTTTGTCGAGCCACTCGCGGCGTACTTCGGATGCGTGGCTCACAATCGTTTCGCGTGCGCCGGCGAAGGCGTCGATACATATGAAGAGTTCGGCAGCTTTGACGCTCGATTCGCGCGCGACGCGAACACCGCGACCATCGATCAAGAGCGCACGTTCGTCGCCCGCCGCGCGGCGGCGCGCTAAACGATCTGGATAAGCGCAAAGCAATGCACGAGCGATTGCCTCGTCGGGGTTCACGGCTTGCCGGCCACCCCGTTTGTCGCGCTCAATACTCCGCAGCAGTTGATCGCGGACCCGAAGCAGGTTGCGAGCCGCTACCGGATTCAAATCGCCATCGCGCCGACCGGAATCTTCGAACTCCATCAACGCGTGCAACTGATCAACTAAATCGGAGTCGAAGTGACTCGTCGAAGAGTGCCTGACTCGGGCACCTCGTTTGAAGGGCGACCGTTCCGAGAGCATGGCCGCACAAGTCGCGGCTTCAAAGCTCACGCCGGTCGTTGCTCCTTCAACGAGTAATCTCGCGAGCCGTGGATGAAGCGGCAGTTTGGATATCTGCTTCCCAATTTCGAGCAGTCTGCACTTGCCGCTCGCGCCAAGTTCAATGGCGCCGATGTTGACCAGCAATTTGAGCGCTACCTCGATGGCCGCTTGTGGGGGAGCTTCGAACCACGGGAAACTCGTCGGAGTGGACTCGCCGAAGGCAATCAGTTCGAGTAAGGCGCCGGCGACATCGACTCGCCGGACTTCAGGCTCCTCTTCTGGCGGACGCGTTCGATCCTCATGTTCCGTCCACAGTCGCAAGCACCGCCCAGGCGCTGTACGACCTGCACGCCCCGCGCGTTGTTGTGCGGAAGCGTTTGAGATCGGACCGAGCGTCAATTGATTCAGGCCGCGAGATGGATCGTGCTTGAGCGTGCGCGATAAGCCGGTATCAACAACTGCTGTAATATTCGGCAGCGTGAGTGAGGTCTCCGCGACATTGGTGGCCAGGTAAACCGCACGCGTCGATTGCACCTTCAAGGCGCGATCTTGCTCCTCCGGAGATTGGTCGCCGTAGAGTTGAAAGAGCTGAATGCCAGCCTGCTGCATTGCGGAGTCGATCAAACTCGCCGTACGTTTGATTTCTCCCACGCCGGGATGAAAGACCAACACGTTGCCGGTTGTGCTGTCGAGGGCGCGTCGAATTCCGTCACGCACCGTTTCGGATGAAGGTCCACCGCGTTCGGCAACTTGCCTGCCCGACAGATATTCGATTTCGACGGGATAGCTCCGGCCTTGACTCTCGACCAGCGGAGGTTGACCCAAGAACTCGAGCAACGGTCCCGTGTTCAACGTCGCCGACATGACGACGAGCTTCAAGTCTTCGCGCACGTCGAGTTGCACGCGACGAGCGAGGGCTAGTGAAAGGTCGCCATCGAGATTGCGCTCGTGGAACTCATCGAAGATGACCAGTCCAACGCCTTCTAGGAAAGGATCGCCTTGCAGGCGTCGCAAGAACAGGCCTTCAGTGACGAACGTGATACGTGTATCGCGCGAGCGTTTGGAGTCGAAGCGCACTTGATAGCCGACCTCGCCGCCAAGTTTGGCGTTGCGTTCACTGGCGGTACGCCGCGCCGCCGCCCGTGCGGCCAATCGCCGCGGTTCGAGCACGATCACTTCACCGTTGCCCGCCAAACCTGCGTCCAGTAGAGCACCTGGAACTCGCGTCGTCTTACCCGCTCCTGTTGGCGCGCGCAAAAGCACCGCTTGGTTTGCGCGCACCGCTTCGCACAGCTCCGCCAGAACGTCGTCGATTGGCAGGCTGGTTGGGGTCAAAACGTAGGGTTGTAGATTGATCCGTTGATACGGTGTCTGACACCGTATCAACGGATCTCGACCATCACGCCCTCTGAGAATCGCGAGAGGCGTCGGTCGGTCTTGCTGATCGTGATCATGTAACCAGCGCGGAAGCGAGTTCCGATAGGGTCGTCGCTTTCGGTTTTTAGATCGAGTAGAGGTTGGAGCGAAATGCGCGCGTTACCTTTTTTGTCGAAGGTTCCGTGCATGCCTTCGGTGCGATGACACCATCGGAAAATCGGATCACTTTCGGCTATCTCGAAGTAGGGCCGAATGGGCGGATCCGGGCCATCGGTGTGCAAGTCCCACAAGAGGAGGATGAAATCGCGTCCCGCTTGTTCGTTTTTTATTTCGATCGCGAGATCGTTCGTGTCGAGCGTTCCGACTAGCTGAACGGGCGGTACGTGGCGTTCGTGTTTGGATAGGTTCTCGAGCGGATCCTCGAGCGGGGGACCCGAGGCTATTCCGAGGTCGACCAGCTTGTTGTATGCCATTCGCGCAATGACTTCATAGCCGAGAGCGCGCGGGTGATAGTCCGCATAAAAGACGTCGCCGAAACCCACGCGACTGACAAGTTCGGCTACACGCGGAGCGGGCTCGACGAAGGGAATTCCGAGCTCCTCCGACGTGCGCCTCAAGATCGGATTGGCTTGCCCGTAGGTCTTCGAGTGGCTGCCGTAGCCGACGAGCACCAATCGGTCGCCGATGATTTCGTGGAGGCGCTTCAGGTTCTTTTCGAGGTTGGGCAAAAGCAGCGCGTCCGAAGGGCGATTGACGGTTTGTTCTCCGTTGAACCGCAGCAACTCTTCGCCTTGTCGGTTTTTGAACGTGTAGGTTTTACCGCGCTCTTCGGTTTCTTCAATCAACTCTGCATCGGCGTGAACGCGTGGTTCAAGGTCGAGCTCCCCACGCGCTTCGCGTCGTCGCTGTTCGTAGAGTCGCCATACTTTGACCAGGCGGAAGTCATCCCAAAAGGGTGGTTCGAGGTAATCGATGCCCGCTGCCGGTTTCCAAGCCCAAGCATCGTTCGCGCCGATGGTGAGCAACACGACGTCGGGCTTGACGCGCTCGAGTTCACCGTCGATCACGTCCAGAATGTGTGTCGAACCCAAACCCGGTACCGCCAAGTTGACGACTTGATAGGGAGTGCCCGCCTCGCGAGTATCGAGAAGTGTTTGCAGTTGTCCGGGGTAACTTGCCTCGGGAGTTTCCCACAAACCGAACGCGTTCGAGTCGCCGTGACACAGGATGGTCAATCCCGCTTCGTTCGCTTCCTCGCCACGTCCGGAGAGCGCGTAGGAAATCCAACCAGCACAACGCAAGCCCAGTTCGCCGAGGACGACTCCGGCGACGAGTCCAATCAAAATGGCGACAAGCTTTTTGTGGAGCGGGCGGGTGGAAGCGTTCATGGTCCGGAAATATAGCACGCGACGTTAATCGACTCTCCCGCTCGTTGAAAGAAGGCCGACGAATCGCATTTAACCATAGAACTACGGCTACTTCTGAATCAGATCCGCAATCACTGGGTCATGATCCATGTTGTTGATGCGGCGATTCTTCAAGGGACCAGCCGCACGAGAATCGAAGGCTGCTTCATCGACGAAGATGTAGTCGAGGCGCCGGTCTGGTTCCGCCGTCGATCCAGTTCCACGCCCGACATCGCGAAGGCGCGTAGCGATGAAGTTGTAGGTCTCCACGTCGAGATACTCATTGTCGGTGAATAGGTCGCGACGTTTATCGATATCTAAGTCGATATTGAGATCGCCCATCAGAATGCTCGGGAGCTCCTGCTTCATCAAGAAATCGACAACCATGCCAATTTCGTTATTTCGATTATCTGCGGACGAGACATCCGCATGCAGACCAACAGCGATCAGTGGCGTTCCATTCAATGGAACATAGGTCAGCCCCAGTGCTTCACGCGTCGTGCCTTCGAAAGATTTGTCCTCGATGGTTCCGCGTTGCACGAGAACGATCACCATGCGCCCGTACTCGGATTTTGCGAGCTCCAACGACCATGCCTCGCCCAGCTCATCTTGAATTTGACGCGCTTGCCTTCGAGAGCGCACTTCTTGCAAGAAGCACAGGTCGGGATCCACTTCTCGAACTACCGAAGCGGCGTGCTCGACGTTTGCATCGAGCAAGGGGCTGCCCCATTCTCCGCTCTCTGAGATGCTACCCACGTTCCATGTCATTACGCGCAGTACTTCGTCAGCTTTCTTCGTTAGGACGAAGGCGGAAGCATCGGTAGCTCTTGCTCCGAAACCAAAAATGAAGAGCGCCGCGGCCAGGAGGTAGAGCGTCGACTCGAGTAATGCCTCGCGTGACATCAAGTTTCCTCGCGCCTTTGAAACCTTCGCAAAGCTAGGCCTAGGAACACGAGTGTGAAGCCGGTGAGCTTCGCTGCGTCTCTTCCGAACTGCCACCAATCCGGGTCTTCGCGAAAGAGTTCGCGCCAATAAGCCATGTGGCTTGTGAACAACCACGGGCGTAGCGCTTCGAAGAAGTGAATCTCGGCGATGACGTAGAGCACCAAGTACAACGCGACTGAAGTTCCGACCGCGTTTACGGGGCTCTTCACCCACGAGGAAATCAAGAGTGCGAACGAGAGTGGGGTCAGCATCGCGAGGGATGCCGCGGGCCAAATCATGGCGAATCGTCGAATGGCGACGGATTGCTCGAGATGTTGCGGATGATCGGTCATCTGCAGAACACCCGGATAGAGGTTGAGGTCACCCCAGCCAACAGCCAAGAGTCCGATGAACAATGCGAGCGTTAGGAGGAATGCGCACAGGCATGTTGTCGAGATGCAGGCAATCAACACTTTGCTGGCGAATAGTCGCGCTCGACTTATCGGTCGAGCGAGTAAGAGGCGCAGTGCTCCGCTTGAGGTGTCACCCGCCAATTGAGCGCCACCTTCGGTTGCGGCGAAGATTGGCAGTACCAACAGAAAGCCAAAGTAGAAGGCGTAGAGTGCAAAGGTTAGTCCGTTGAAGTAGGACGCGTTTTCGAAGGTGTAGCGAAACTCCGCTTCGCCACCTGTTTCGGTCTTGGCGTAGGTGTAGAAACCGAGCAGCATCAATCCAAGAAAGAGAGCCAGCGACATGATCGCCAACAGCGGTCGTCTTGAGCGAACTAGGCGCAGTAACTCAAGTCGCATCATCGTGACGTGGCCTTTGCAGCGTGCAGCCGTTCCAACAACGCGGTTTCGAGAGTTGGATGCTCGACGCGATAAGCCAAAAGTCGAATCGCTTTCGCTTTGAGGAGTGCGGCGGCCTGTTCCAAATCGAGAGCGCCAACCTCAAGTCGGAGGAATCCGTTGGCTTCGTGACTTACTGTGTGGTCCGCCTCGCGCAACGCGACTGCGGCGCCGGGATCATCGCTCGTTTCGAGTGCTAAGTACTGCTTGCTGCCGCGAAGTTCCGCGGGTGGGCCGCTAAAGACGGTTTGCCCTTCTTGCAAGACGAGCATCTCGTCCACGAGTTGATCCACTTCGACGAGGAGGTGACTGGAGAGCAATATCGCCACGCCTTCGTCGTCTCGTAACCTCCGCAAGATTTCGCGTAACTCGATCACGGCCAGCGGATCGAGTCCGTCGGTTGGCTCATCCAAAACCAAAAGCTTGGGCTTCGGAAGCAGAGCTTGCGCCAATCCAAGTCGTTGACGCATCCCGAACGAAAAATTATTGACAGGTTCGTCGGCGCGTCCCGCGAGGTCAACGGTTTCGAGGATGCGATCGATCTCGCCAACGCTTGGCTTCGCACTGGTTCCTAAGCCGCCGAGATGAACCAGATGTTCACGCGCGGTGAGCGAATCGAACAGAGCCGGCGGAGCAAAAGCGAATCGAGCGTCGCGCATGACCTGGGCTCGACGGCGATATGGATCCATGCCGAAGACTCGCACTGTGCCACGATCGGGTTTCAAAAACCCGGCCAGCAGTTTCAACAACGTCGTCTTGCCTGAGCCGTTAGGTCCTACTAGTCCAGCGATATGCCCGGGAGCCAGATCGAAGCTGACTCCGCCCAATGCCTCGCGCTCTCCAAACATGCGCGCGACGTCGTTTAGCTGGATTGGTGATGACTGCATGAGCTCGCTACTGCGCCGCTCTCAGTGACTTGGACCGCGACGAGCGAAGAGCATAGTCGTTGCGCAAGCTTAGAACCTCCTCTGCTTCCAACTCGCTTCCAAGCTTTCGTTTGGATTGTGTCTTGCCTCAATTCTAGCCCGAATTATTCATGAACACGCGGACCAAACACCACGAACGACCGGCAGTGCCGGTCGTTCGTGGTGTTTGGTCCGCGTGTTCATGAATAATTCGGGCTAGTACAATTTCAAGACGATTGAGCCCGTAGCGTCGGCAAGGTCAGCCTGCGTCAGAGCGACGGAATCCGAACTCGCGATTTTGTAACCGCGCTCGTTCACCAGCAAGTCGATCAAGGCATCGAATTCTTCACGACGCTCGTGAACGTCGTGAAACTCGATCACCAAGTTGAGCACGTGATCGGGTCGAAACTCTTCGAGGTGCAATAGCTCGTACTCGTGCCCCTCGACATCGAGTTTCATGAGGTCGACGGGCTCTTTCAAAATCTCGCGGGCGTCGAAGGTCGGCACAGAGATGGTGTTGACTTCGCGATTGTCATTCTCGCGGTTATCGATACCGCCGGTGACGTTGAAGAGATTGTCGCTCGTGATGTGGAACTCGGTAGTGCCATTCTCCATGGAGATTGCGCCGCCGAGTACACGAGCGGTGCCTCCCCACGGAGCAAGCGTGAGCGTTAGAAGCGGTGAGATGTGCGGGTTGGCTTCGATGACGACCAGTTCGCTGGGATCATATTGCGTCAGGAAGTAAATCGAAGCGAGGCCAAGGTGCCCGCCGGCGTCAACGATGCGCGGCTTGGCGCGAAGCGGCTTCGGACTGACGTAGGCTTCTTTGCAAAAGACATCGTCATAGAGGTGTGAGATCGCCGTTCCACCCGTGTGCACTCGGCAGCGCGGGTGAATGAGAGGCATGCTCTTGACGGGCAGGTGCAGGCGGCTGACAGCCTTGAGAGTGGCGCTTTGGGCGCCCACGATGCTGCGCTCGAAAAGGGTCGGCGATAATGATTCCATTCGACCTCTATCGGGAGGACCGTGAAAAAGCTAAAGCGAACAATCGGCAGAATTTTCGCCGTATCCGACCTGAGATTGCGGGGCGAGTCTGATCCGTATCACTGATTCAGTGAAGGCGTACGCAGTTTGAAGCCGTCGCGAGTTAGAGGGTGAGTGCTTTTCAACTCGAGACTGGTGCCCGAGAGCAAACGGCCGAATCCCAGCTTCTCGCGCAACTCGTCTACGACGTGATCGAGCTTGCGATGTCGGTCGGCGTGACTTCCGCCATGATCGTGATCGCGGTCTTGTCCGCCAGTGCTAAACAGTTGGCCCTGCCAGCCCGCGCGCGTGACTAATCCGTTCAAAGTCACGCCCACGCGTTTGACGAGCGCACGTCTGCGCGGCATTTCACGAAGTAGCAAGCGCGCCACTTCACGCAGTTCGTCGGTCGAATCGCTGGGTACGGCGAGCGTGCGACGCTTTACGGTGAAGAGCCCGTCGTCCACGGCCGCTTTGCGCTCGGCATACGTGCGCGTATCGACGTAGCTGATGCGCGTTTCAACGCGACGCGCGAATAGATGATTTTGGCGCAAGCGATAAGCGGCGCGCTCCACCAGATAAGCGAGCATGGCCTCAATCATTTCGCGCCGACCTTCTTCGGGTTCAAAGGTGCTGATGCGTTGAATCGATTTGGGCGGTCGGTTGACGAGAGTTCCATCGGGGAGCAGGCAACTGGTGACTTCGACCGGCGTGTTGTCGATGCCGCGCGCTCGATCGAAGAGTTGCAAGCCGTTGTTCCCAAAGCTGGCGAAGAGCACTTCGCGCGAAACATGACAGAGGTCGCCAACGGTGCGAATGGCGAAGCTCTCGAGTTGTCTGCCGATGGCGTGCCCAACGCCGGGCAGTTCGCGAATCGGAAGGCCGCGCAGTAAAGTCCGTTCGTAACCGGACCAAATCTCGGCGACACCGCCGGGTTTTCCGAGTTTGCCGGCGATGCGAGCGATGAGTCTGTTCGAGCCAATCCCAATCGTGAGTGGGAGAGCGACTTCGTTGAGCGCACGCCGCCGAATGCGCGCGGCGACTTCGATGGGTGGTCCGAGCAAGCGCTCGGTTCCCGTCAAGTCGAGAAAGAAGTCATCGATGGAAGCGACTTCGACGAGCGGAGTGAAGTCGAACAGAATCCGCGTCAGCTTTTCGCGCAGGCGGTTGGCCGCTTGGGAGTCGCCGTTTCGAAAGACGGCCTGCGGACAGAGACGAGCGGCCATAGCGAGCGGAATGCCGGGGCGAACGCCGAAGGGGCGCGACTCGTAGGAACAGGACATGACCAAGTTGCGCCCGGTGGGGGGGCCGCCGACGACAACTGGCAATCCGCGCAGCTCGGGGTGGACCGATTGCTCGACGGAAGCCAAAAAAGCATCGACGTCCAAGTGCAGGATACGGGCGGGAAGTTTCATGAATGGGAAACCCTAACAAAAAGCGAACGCACCGGTTGTGTTGATTCCGCTCGGAGTAGGTATCCTTATTTACTTGGGTTTTGAGACTACTCAGCCATCCCTGCTCTCCCGAGTTCGGGACCAGGGAGATCACGCGGCCTGGCGCGAATTTGACGAGAAGTATCGTGGATTGATTCTGCGCTACTGCCGTCGCCGTGGCTTGCAACCCACCGACGCCGAGGACATTCGCCAGTTGGTCATGATCAACATGTCCAAGCGGCTGACGAGCTTCGAGTACAAGCCGGACCAGGGGCGCTTTCGCGATTACCTCGGTAGAACGGTCCAAAACGCGATTTATCGATGGTTTCGGCGTCCGCGTCGAGATGCGGTGGGGCTCGAGAGCCACGTCATCAAGGGCGTAGAATCCGACGAAGGGGAGCCGCTCGACGAGGTATGGGAGCAGGAATGGATGCTGCATCACTATCGCCTGGCGATGCGGACGGTGCGGGAGACGTCGGAGAACAAGAGCGTGCTGGTGTTTGAGCAGTTGCTCGCTGGCGAAAATCTGGACGCGGTCGCCGAGACCTTCAGTATGACGCGCGCGGCCGTTCACAAGGTCAAACAGCGGATGCGCGATCGTTTGAAGGAGTGCATCGAGCGGCAGATCCAAGAGGAAGAGATGCCGCCGCCGACGACCTGAGCGCGACGATACGGAGCCAGGACAAAATCCACCGGGGCAAGTCAGAGGGGGCGAGCCAAAT
>JBLINP010000113.1:0-12807 GCA_047639415.1 Planctomycetota bacterium
TGGGTTCACGTAGGTTGGCTTTCCATTGGATACAGACAGGCTGTTTGAACTCGAGCGCTGCCGCGCACGATGCTCCGTCGCATCACAGCCGTTCGACTTCGCGTTCGCGCCCATCTTCGACTTCGCGCCCATCTTCGCGTTCGCGTTTACCTTCGACTGCTTTCGCACCTTTCGATTAGTGCCATTCCTAGATCGACCAACTTGCCGAGTGACCGTGCGAAATTCACCGAGAGAGAGTTCGGGAACGAGTGAAGTTGAATCCATTGTTGCGAGTCTTGCGTTCATGAATCCAAGTACGTATTAGTGCCGAAAACATGACACTCTAAATGGACTAAATTCAGCAATAAGTCCAGAATATAGCCTTTATTTGGCATTTCAGTCAGGTCGATTCCGAACTCAAACCAAGCCGATCGAGCAACAAATCCGATAGCTCAAACTTCGGCACTAATCGTCCAGCGTCAGCAGCCACCAGCCGAACCGTTCGAACCGTCGCAACTCAATCCCTGTCTCCAAAGCCAATCGCTTGCCCAGCAACTCCCAATCTCAATCACTCGCTAAACTCCCTCCCAATCTCGCAATCCTCCCAATCTCATTCCCTCCCAATCTCACCCTCCCCTTCCAACCCCGCACCCCCCCCGTTTAAGTCATTCTTCCCTCTCTCTCGTAGTAAACGAATCGCCCCCCAACCTGGTGTCTTACTCGCGCGCACCAAACTTCCCCGCGCTGACGCGTTCGCTTCCGCCCAGCACCCGATAATCCTGCCTTTCCTCGCCCGTCAAGCTTCCACTAAAGGTGCAGGAGATCCAAATAAAGCCATCCCACTTGGCTATGCGGTTTGTCTAAATGCCGCCCGCGGTTAGAAACTCTCCTCCAGCAAAGAGCGCCTCTCCACTGCCATCATCGAACACCGCCAGCGCGTTGATGAGGCCATTGGTGCCGGGTGCTTGCCCGAAGGTTGGAAGCCAGCTTGGACTGCAAAAACTCGATTCAACGAGCTCTAATGAGCCAACGTTCGCGACGCCGGATGGGGCGCGAAGCTGCACTTGTTTGTGAGCAAGCAGCTCGCCGTCCGAGCGTCCGATAGCCGTGATCTGAATACTCTTCGCTGCTCGCGGGACCTGGACGTCAAGCAGGAACTTCCCGTCACTATCCGTAACTGCCTGACCTCCCGCACTGCTCACCACAACTGCGCCTACATCGGGCTTCCCGTCCGGCGCGAGCACCATACCCGTGAATGTGAACGCTACGGAATCAACGCTAGGGACGCTCTCCACTTGCTGAGACTCGTAGTCGAGCTCAATCGGAAGATTGCGCTGAGCCAGGGCCGTACTGCTCAGGAAAAGGGCCACAATATGCGCGCTCGAGAACATCAGAAACCCGCGATACAAAGTGCTTTTTTTCATAGATGGCTTTGGTTTTGCAAGCTCACTCATCCGCAATAAACATTGGATCGAACTTCACGCCAGCCAAATCTACCACACGTGTGTGAATTGCAGGTTCTGCGCCTCCCGAATAAGAAACGCAGCCTCCTTGCAGTCGCTAGCCGCAGGTTCAAATTGAAAGTGCCCAGGCCCTGCCGCGCCTGCATACATATAAACCTGCTCCGCAATCAGCACTTAGAATCGCGTCATCAACACGGAACCCACTCAGCTCGGTGAGTCACTGGAGCACGATCGTAAGCGCGTTGTACTGCTCCGTAACCTCGAACGTTCCGCCGTTACAGATATCGACGTGAGTACCGGACATCGAGATGTAAAGCGGCACGCCTGCCAAGCTCGGGCTCGGTATTGAAATCGGAATCTGGCCGCCATTGGGCCGCATGTCCGATTGACCGGAGCTCATCGGAATAAAGCCGCCCTGGAAGAGCGAGGAGAAGATCGGAACGTTGCCGCCCGTACCTCCACCGTAATCCAAGGCACCATCAGCAAAGAAGTCGTCGGAAAGGGAGAACCGCGTGCCAAATAGTAGCGCTGAATTTGAGGCTAGAAGCGCCGTGGTTGCGTCGATGTTAATGGAAGCGGTTTGGAAACCCTCCCGAGTGGTAGGAACGGAATATCCCGCCGTGCCTTCAATTCCTATGAATGGACCCTGATTATCCCAGGAACCAGGCACTTGAATCATGGGCGCACCCGAAGGCGTGACCGACCAGAGCATCGCCATGCGGTTGAAGCTTTCGAGGTAACACGGGATGCCCGGTATTCCTAGGTAGTAACCACCGGTGCCATTGGTGGTGTTGAAACCTGCTGCAGCGTGAGGGTTGTACGTACTTGGAAAGTTGATGCTCACTGAACCGGATAAGTCTGGATAAGCGTACGTACCAACGACGTTGTACACATTGAAGTTAACATCGGCGCCGGCTTGATGATCGATGGCGATTACGTCGACGTTGCTAATCGGCGCGGAACTAATGCGCCAGTCGGGACCACCGTTACCGACAATCAATTCGTTGCCGTTGCTGCCGTCTCGACCTTCTAGAGTCACGAGCGAACCCGGTGCACCTTTGGGGCTATTGTGCCCGTCGCCAACCACATGAAAGTTCTGCCTTGAACCAAGAGCTGAATCGAAGTTGTGATAAGCCCAAGCGCGCGGCGTCGCGAAAGCCAAGGATCCCATGAACTCGACTCGACCAGCGCGCGTCGACGTTCCTTGCTGAACCAATGGCGTCTGAATGCGGAAGTTCATCGAGATGAACGCGCCTGTAGGGGTGAGTCCTAGGAAGCGGGTTGCCGAGACCGCATTCGTAATTCCAGCAGTCGTACCAAAGATGCCGGATCCCCAATTCGAGTTGCCATTGGTTACACCACCAGAACCCCGAAAACCAAGCACGGGATCGACCGCATTTTCCTGAACGCCCGCCCACTCAATCGTGGAAGACAAATAGTACTGGTTGGCTATAAAGCCGAGCGCCACGCCATTCAGAGGACCTTGGACCTCAAAAATAACGTTGGAGAGTAACGGGTTTCCGAGTCCGCGAGCCGGCACCTGGACTTGCCCCGCTAGAAAGCCGGGCTCATTGATGTCCGAAGCAATTTTATTAGCGACGAACACTGGAGTCGGAGCCCAGTTGAAAGTGAACTCCCAAAAGATACCGGGAGCGGCGGCAACACCCGTCCCCGGGAAAAGGCCACCGATAGCAGCCGCTCCAACCTCGTGCCCACCAGAATCACTTGCGCCTTTGTTGAACGGTGTAAAACAGTTATCACCATCGATGCGACTGGATGTGCCGGCCTGGACGGAAACGAGTCCCATCTCCACACCCGCTTGAGGGGTTCCGATAGCGACTGCCGTGAAGCCTTGAATCACGCGGAACCAAGTGTTTTCAGTTCTGCCGCCGCCAGCGTGCTGATCACCTATAGCGCCGTTGGGTCCCGGAGTCGTTGAGCCGAAGCCTGACCAGTTTTGACCTCCCTGCGTCGAGTCAATGCCGTAACAGATGCGAATTGTCTGCATGGTAGGGGTTCCAAAGGCAGGCGTTCCAAAGGCTGCTTCGAACAATGGCTTCCCCGACCAGGAAGCTGTGGGCGCTCCATGCATTGGCGCCCAGTGATGGTCGTAGCTAGACGTGGACGAATTCGCGAACAGGGCGAGTTCCGATCCAGCGTGAGGCGCTCCGAGTTGGGCCGTAGCCAAGCCTGATAAAAAGATGGGTACTGCGCCCACGGCAAGAAGTGTCTTCGCGAGTTGCCTCATGTTCCGCCCGATTCCAAGTCAATGACTCTGTTAGTTGGCAAATAGAGTGAACCGAGCCGGGAAAGCTCGTCGCAGCGCCGGAGGCCACTCATCAAGAGTAGTCACTGCCGCTGGCCCAATCCTGTATGCCCACTGTGTTCGCACAGTTTCAACTATAGCAGCGGTATCGCAAGTTACGGATCTAACAAACAATACTCAGAATGAATTCGAATGGAGAGCTTCCAGAGGATCTGTAACGCGGTTATCGACCGGTAATGCGATTCCAATCGGACTCCCAGGGCGTCGCACTGCGGGGTCGGGTTGCTTCGTTCCATACGGCTTTAAATGCAGCAAGCGCGGCTCGTTCCCGATGGAACGAACCGCGCTCGATGTTGTAGAACCACCTCGCGGCGGGCGTGTTAGAAGAGTTTGTCGAGTGCCGCTTCGGCGCTGGCCGAGAACTCGGCGTCGAGTCCCGTCCCGCGCGTAGCGCTCTGCACGACAACCTCGTCAAGAATCTCTTTGATTCGACGAGTACTTTCCTGGCCGTAGAAGCGAACCAAGCCGAGGTTCGTTCGTCCGTCGAAGATCACGCCCATAAGGGTACGTGGACCTACGGACTGAATTTGAATGCTGTTCGTCACCCCTTGATGATGCAGAACGGCGAACTCGTCCTCCCCCATCAAGCGTGCCATCTCTCGAGTCGCGGCAAAGGAGCCCGCGATCAAGGCCGACACGGAGTCCAAAGAACTCTTGAAGGATTCACCGCGCCGAGTCACCAGATGACCCTCGCGATCGATAAGCATGGCGGTCTTGGCTTTTGACAGCTCAAGAAAGGCGTCGAGCTCTGCGTTTAGATCTTCGATTTCCTTTTCGTAGAAAACGAGGCGATCGGCTCGGAGTTGTTGGTCGTGACTCATGTTCGTCCTCTTGGATCTATAGCAGGGAGAGGATGGTTTTAGCTAATACGCCACCGACGAGCATGGCCAGGAAGACAAAGGCCGTCGTGTAGAGCATGTTGCCCTTCTTTTGTGCGGGCGCCTTCGCCGCAGATTTCTTGCGACCAGTCGTTCCGCGCTTGGTTGTCCTTTGTCCACCGGGCTGAGCCTTGGGACGGCGCGCTCGACCGGGAACAGCAGTGACTGCCGGAGCGGGCGCGACTGCTACGGGAGCAGCGCTCGTGGCCAAGTTCGGACGCGGTTGAAGATTTGCTTCCGACGGATGAGAACCCGAATGACTCGCCACATCCGTATGAGATGCGGAAAGACCATTGGGCAACGCCTCGCTGCGCGGAGTGATTCCTGTTTCCATAAGCGGAACGGAGACTGGCTCCGAATCGTGCACGGGAACTTGCCTCGGAACCGCAGCAGCGGGAATATCCACGGCTGCTTGGCCTGCTTGCGGAGCTGCAAATTGGGGAGCTTGTTCAGCTTCCTCGACAGCTCCGTTCTGGGGCTGAGCAACGGGTGCTGCGGCAACTGGAGCTGCTCCTGTCCCACCACTCGAGCTCTCTTTCGAGAGATTCTTCAATACCACTGCGGCCAATGCCTTCAGTGTTGGGAAGACACCTTGTCCAGTGTTCGCAACGGCTTCGAATGAAGGCGCGCCGAACTGGTTCAAGTCAGCTTCAAGCGTTTCAACCGACACAGCACCGGGCATGTCGCGCTTGTTGTACTGAATGATCAGCGGCATGTCGGCCAAGCTTTTGCCGTACTCCGCCAAGTTCTCTTCCAGGTTTTTCAACGATTCGATGTTCTGCTCGCGCATCGACTCTTGCGAGTCGGCCACGAAAATCACACCGTCGCAGCCCTGCAAAACGAGCTTGCGCGTCGAGTTGTAGTAGACCTGGCCTGGCACCGTGTACATCTGGAAACAGGTGCGCATGCCTGCCACCGTTCCGAGGTCCAAAGGCATGTAATCGAAAAACAGCGTGCGATCGCCGTCTGTGCTAATACTCGTGAGATCGCCGCGATTGGGGGCTGGAGCGCGCTGGTGCACAACTTCCAAGTTCGTCGTCTTGCCGGACATTCCCGGACCGTAATAGACGACTTTCGCGTTGATCTGCTTCTGGGCAAAGTTGATCTGGACCATATCAGTTCCCTTGGGGGCTCCCACCGTTTTGGCCGACTTCGAGGTCGACCGATGGGGACTCAGTAACAGTGGTGTCCATCTCTTTAGGAAATGGACTCGGAGGCTCAATATCGCCCATAGATTCAGCAACAGCACTATCACCCATTCCACGCAAGATGCGTTGGATGCGAGCCGCTACTCCCTCCATAGGCAGCCACAATTCGTCCGGACCAAGCCCGGGTTCGAGTACGACCAAAAGGACCGCACCCGAAGTTCTAAGTAAGAGCAAAGTGGCTCGCGTTGCGCGCAATACCACTCGCCTGGGAGCGTCGCACGAAAGCAACGACACCCTCTCCGTCAGTTCGTCCATCCAGCCCGCGCAGATCGCGGCCAGGGCATTGGAGTCCGCCACGCCGCCAGCTTCCAGGCCTTCGCCGCCGACCTTCTTGCCGGGCACGGCAACGGGAACTCCGTCGTCGGAAATGAGCGCAGCGAGAATGACACCCGGTTGCGTAACCAGTGGATCTAGTAATTCAATCACGACTGAGCTCCTTCGGTAGCAGCATCAACGCCCGCGAGGTTCATCAGCGCTTCTTCTTGTGAACGCGGTAGCTTGCCTTCGCACCAAATCGCTCCGGCGTCGGTTTCACCTGAAACCAAGGCGATGCTGCCGAAGTTGCCCTCGAGTGTGATCGACGAGACTTGGCCTAGACCGAGACGACGCGCGGCCGAACGGCCGGTTTTGACAATCCCTCGCATGGCGCGAGCAGCGCGCTCTGCAGTCGCACCGCGTGGCCCTTGGACCAAGCCCGTGCTCCCGCGTAGGTAAACGACGGCGTGCACGCCGGATTCTGCGGCCAGTGACTGAAGCGCCGGTCTCACGTCGTGCTTCGACGTTTCCTCTTGAACTTTTTGCGGATCATCGGTGAGCAACTTTCCGGTTCGCTCAACTTGCCGAAGGGCCTGCTCTATAGACGGCGATTTTTCGCCGAGTGTATTGAGTTTTCTGAATTTGCCTTCGAGGTAAGGATCGCCCGGATTCAATTCGAGCAATTGCGAAGCGGCTTGACGTGCTTCGGTCCAAGCACCAATAGCGCTGGCTAATTTCATGCGGAGTTTCCATGGGCGAGCGTCTCGTCCAAGTTCGTCCTGGCATGCGTTCAGAAGTTCGAACGCTCGCTTACCCGCATCGCGGCCTCGATCAGTGAGGAAGCGCGCGACGCACACCTTGGCGAGCATGAGCTTCGCCTCGGGACTATGGCACTTCGAACTCCACTCTTGCGCGCACTCCTCGGCACGCACGACCTGGTCCAATTTGAGCAATTCCTGGCACATTTCCATGTACACAGCGGGCCGCGGTGAATCGCGAAGCTGGGCCTTTAGCTCGTGAATACGATCCTCTCGCTGGGCGCGTTGCGTGCGCTCGGCAAGTCGGTGAAGCTCGGGATTGCCCGGAAAAGCTTCGAGCCCTTCGTTGCAAACGCGCAAGGCTTCCTCGGCTTGACCATCCCAGGCATGCTCTCGTGCTAAGCCGGCATAAGCCGTGGGCGATTGCTCGACCATGAGACGCTTTCGCGCCTGTCGAATTCGATTGTGCGACAGCAGTCTTCTAACCAGTCTCACTGCTTCACCTCGAGTTCCTTTTCGATCGAAAAAATATCTGAACGCACCTGATCGGCTTCGGACCAATCAGCCGGCGCGTTATCAAGCGCTTCTATAAGCACCGACCGCGCCTCTTCGAACTCTTGCTTCTTCAAATGCGCCATCGCACGCTGACGAGCACTGTTCGCACCAAGTATCGCGAGCTCTTCCTCGCCTTTGGCGAGTGATTGCTCGACCGCCTCGTTGGTCTTGAGCTGACTCAACAAAGAGTTCAGTCGCGACCTTTCCTGTTGCCCCTCCAGCGAACCAATCCAAACCGGATGCCTCTCCATCAAGTCGTCGATTGCATTCAGGCGAGTTTCATTGGCAGCGACGGAATGCGAGGAAGCTTCGGGCAAGCCTTGCCACTCTGCATTCACGCGCATCTGATACAGCCCTAGCAAGGCCAACACGAGCGACCCTGCAAACGCCCACAACACCGGAGGCCACTTGACCCCATGCTGCGTTTCTAATCGTCCAATCGCTGCTCTCATGAATTCGTAAATCTCTCCAAGGACGCCAGAACGGCGCTTGATCCCCTATTTGCCACCGGCCGAGCCCAGTGGTGCATCATGCGTATCGGAACCCGCGAGTAGCAGGCTGAAGCCAAACAGCTTGACCTTGCAACTCTTTGAAAATTGCACCCGCCGCGCTGTTCGAAACGCGACGGGTGCAGTGAAACTGGGAAGTACCTTCGACATGAACTCGAGGCTTAGAGCACCGGAATCGTGCTGATCGCCGAAGCGGTGTTACCCGCCGGGTCGACCAAGCCTGTCGTCTCGATCTTGTCGCCCGAAGCCATCGGCGCTGAGAGCGTCAATCGGATTACATTCGAGCGCAAAATACTGACTGCCGATACTGTTTGACCGCCGTCGGCCGAGTAGTTCGCAACGTTGCCGGCGAAGCTCGCCATCACGTCTTCCGTGAACTCCACATCGACCACGAGTCCGCTCGCGTTGGCACGCAAATTCACGAAGGAGTCAGCAAAAGCCGGAGCCGTCGTATCGCCGGTCACGATTCCAGAGAGATTGGATCCCGGAGTCACAGCATTACCCGAAACGTCCGTAACCGAATTCACCACAACCGTCACTCCAAGAGCGACGTCTAGGTCGATGCTCGCGGCCAGCTTGATATGAACGCGATCGTTGTTGCTGTCCAGCGACAGAGATGCCCCGGCTAGGCTGACCGATGCTCCGCTTTGCGTGACGGTGTAACTATTCACCGAAAGCGCCAGAGCGGGGTCCACGGGCTCGTCAAAGGTCACCGTGATCTCGTCCGATCCAAATCCGGAACGACTGATACCAGCGACTGTGTCCAGCAAAGGCACGTTCGTTTCTTTGGCGACAAGCGCAAGCATGACCGTACCGGCATTGCCAGCCAAGTCAGCGATGGTCGTCACCAAGGTGTGACCAATCGTTACGGACGGGAAAGTCGCACGAACCGTTCGCGGACCAACCTGAACGGCGGCCGAAGGATTCACGCCGTTTAGAGTGATGATCGTCTCATCCACCGCATCGGTCGGATCGAGCGCTTCATCCATGACGATCAAAACTGCCGTGGTGTCATTGGCCGCATCGATGCGAACCGAATTGGCTACCAGTCCTGGATCGGTCGTATCCGAACCTGCTTTGGCGGTTAGCGAACCGGCCGTCGAAGTCGAGATCGGCACTCCCTGTCGAGACATGAGACCCGTAATCGTTAGATCGTAGGTACTGGCGCTCGCCAAATCGGGAGCACTGCTCGTGTCCAAGTTGACCGACACTGTCTTGTCGCCATCAAAACTGAAGGGCGAGGTACTGATGTCGATCGGAGACGCTCCAAGTTTGAAGTCGTAGTTGGCCGGATCGAGAATTTCCCAACTACTCATCGGGCGATCGAAAACGATCGAGATCAGGTCGTTCTCTTCACCGCTTGTAACGGTGAAGTCTGCGACTCCCGTATCCAAGATTGGCGTTCCGCTTTCCTCGGCGAGGATCGGATGCAAGGACTCGCTGAACATAGCGTTTCCAGCCAAGTCGATAATCCCACTGACATCGAGCGTATCCGTCGTCACGACGACAAACCCGAAAGTCAAAGATCCGCCTAGCTTGTCGGTATCGATAGCTACGGAAAGCGGCGTGCCGCGAACGGATCCACCGGAGTCGCGTAAAGTGTAAGTGGTCAATCCTGTGGGATTGGTCGAGGCATCAAACAAGTCATCCAACTCGTCCACGGGCTCGCTGAAGCGAACGTGTACTTGACTTGAAACGCCGCTGTCCAGATAGACCGACTCCAAAACAGGCAATGTCGACTCAGCGCTCACGTTTCCAACCAGCACAGCACTCGTGACCGTATTGGCACTGATGTCGCGGAGGCCGGTGAACGTCACGTTGAAGTCGTCACCGGTGCGAAGATTGACGCCACTCACCGACCCAAAGGTCATGGTCGCCGTGTTACTCACGGCGTTGTAGGCAATCGTCGTGTCGGCTTCGGTAATTGAAGTACCTACCGGCGATTCAACGGTCCAATTGGATGCCGTCGTCACGTCGGAAGCGATCATTTTGTCATTGAAGATCACGGTCAACGTGTCGTTGTCCACGCCTTCAATGGCCGATGCACTCGCGAGCGTCGGAGCCGGAGCGGTGCTGTCGGTAGTTCCAACAGCAATACCTGCAGCCGCGTCCATAGTGTTGCCAGCCAAGTCGGTGACTGCTGTTGCACTCACGGTAACCGAGCCGGGAACAGCAACATCGTCAAGAACCAACCGAACGACGTTTTGGCTGGTAAGCACGCTGGCGGAGCTAACGGTAAGTCCACCGGTCACTGTCCAGCTGCCTGTCAATTCCGCGGCCATCGAGTCAACGTCTTCCGACATCGCTACGTCGATGGTTTGACCGGTTACATCAACCGAACGGTTTTGAGTAACCAAAGTCACCGTGGGCTTCGTGGTTTCACCTGCAACCGCGCTAACCGCGGTGCTTGCGAAGCTTTGACCGTCAACATCCAAGGCTTGTTGGGCCACAGCCTCTTTGAACGTAAACGCGTCGCCGTTGTCGAAGTCATCGGTAAGCGATATCGTCAAACGCTTCGACGCAAAGTCGTAAACCAAGGTCTGAGTGGACAGATCGATCGTTACAGCGTCGACGACCAAGGACCAGTTGTCCGGGTCTTCGGCACTATCCGAGTCGAAGGCTTGAACGAAGTCAGCGACGAGTGTATCCCCGCCTACATTCGCAACCGTCGTCAACACCGGCGTTGTGGTGAAGTCGTTGGCCACGGTCGAACCAGCCGCGACGACGATGGTGCCACCTGCGAAAGCATTTCCGTGAGCGTCAACGACACCGGATACGGCGACCGTATTCGTGCCCGGAATCACAGGGCTTGTAAACGTCACGCGCAACACGTTGTCCGCGGGCAGAGACACCGAGGATGTGAAGATCGGAAACGGGGGCGTGAAGTTGGAGGTTTGTGCCGCGAACACCGGGTCCACCGATTCACTGAACGTGAAGTCGATGACCGTGCCGAACTCACTCTCCGTAAGATTCTGAGAAGCGGTTCCACCAACCAGCGTGGGAACGGTTAAATCCCCAGTCGCGGCGCCGGCCACCGCTGTACTTGCTAGATCGATGCCAGCAACACTCGACAAGTCAAGCGCGGCCAAGGTGAAGCTCGCATGCAAGTTGGCCGTCACCGGGAGGTCGACGGACATGATCTGAGTCGTCGTATTCAGCGTGAAGATTGCATTCGTCAGATCCATCGTGGTTCCGTTGACACGCAATTGCCAATTGCTGAGGTCTTCAGCCTCAGATTCGATGACGCGCGGCCCAGTAAAGGTCACCGCAATCGAGTCAGAACCGAGAGCACCGACGGTCTGTGTTCCCACAGCCGTAAACGTAGGAACCACCGAATTCGTCGTCGTTACCGAGCTACTTGAACTCGAAACATCGGCGACACCCACGACACTAACCGTGTCGGATGGTGTAACTCGGCTGTCCCAAACGACAGTGGCCTGTGTACTCGCCACAGTCACACTGATCGCGTTTTGCGACCCAGATGTGGAAAAGTTCGCAGGCAACATTCCCGTGGGAAGGGTCCTAGCGAACGTTAGAACCGTGGTGTTTCCGTCAGGGTCAACTGTTAGATCTTGCGAGGCCGCAGTGATCGTGTTGACTGCCGTGCTGGAGCTTGAACTCCCGCACGAAACGGAAAATGTAAGGATGAGGGCGCAGAGCACAGCTCTTAGCAGCGACTTCCCGGATGTCATTGCGTGTCTTTCTACCGAGGTGAGCGGCCGGGGGAGGCCAGGGACGTGGCTCCTCCAACGGAGCCTCGATGAACAAACCGCCCTCACTTACTCAGCAAGGAAGATTCATACGGACCCGGTATCGGCGGCGACTGATTGCGGTCTGAAGCCTCGCTACGGAAAGCTTCCGAACTGCCTGGGTTGCGTGTTGATACTGCGAGCTAAACAACTTCCGCTCCTTCACTTACGGGGGAGTGCGTTGTTCGAGGCCCTGCTCACTAGCAAAACCGCGTCAGCTCAATGCGCCACCAAGACTTAGCTCCGAGCGATCAACACGGGTGCCAGGCAGTTCCCAAAGATCACTTTGGAGGACTTCGGTACGGGCCGAGCGCCCCCAAAGCTGGCTTAGCTGCCGCTAGAAGATCGTAGGTCGCAGGACCGCGTTCGACATCGTGATCTCATATCCCGTCAGGAAGATCGCTTGAATCCCGAAGGAGACCCCCACCAAGTTCGGTTGATCCGGGATGTTAATGTCTAAAGCTGAGAAACCATTTCCGTCCGGAAGGGTGCCGCGGCGTAGGAAGTTTTTGGATGGATCGAGATACGCCAACCCATTCCAAGCTCCCGCAACTCCGCCCTGCGCCGATTCATAACCGATTACGAGCAGCGTGTAGATCTGTCCCGGAAAGAACGTGGCCATCGACAAGTAGCCACCTCGTTCGGGCGCCGAGGTCAATTGAATTTCACGCTCGCCAGAGTCCAGCAACATCACGGAACCCGTCGTGCCAAAATCATTGGCGTGGCCATTCTTTATGCCCAACGCCAATCGAGTTCCGCTCGCATCGATCGCCAACGCTTGCACGCTACCGAGCAAATTTTCGGCGATCAGATCCGTGTCCGTAGCTACGTCAATGAGATAGAGCTCTGGCTGGTCGTCCGCCAAGCCCCACAAGCCGAAGGCTGCGCGAGTTCCGTCTGGGGACAATAAAACAGCCTCCGGGAAATTTTGCACTCCGCCGACCTGACCGTCCTGTTCGCGAAGCACGAGCGATTGACCCGAAGCAACATCGAGCACTTCCAAGCGAACGTCAGCGCCCGTGACAAAATCCCACCAGCCAACTGCCAATCGCGTTCCATTTCCACTGAGGGCAATGCGCGTGGGGAGTTCGCTCACCTCGCCGTAGAAACTCCCTTGATTCACGTAA